>NZ_BAAAIJ010000056.1:130911-191043 GCF_039526005.1 Arthrobacter flavus
GGCACCACTGGCAATCCAGGCACCACCAGCACACACACCACCGGCGCTCCAGCAACCGGCGTTCCAGGGACCGCTGGCGGTGGGGGTGTATCCAGCGGTGCTGGTGGGGTGGATTTGGCGGCGGTGCTGGGGGTGCACCCGGTGGTGTTCGTGACCGTACCCGTGATGACCCTGCTCGGCGGCGACGCACCAGCGGACCTGGCCGGGTATGGGCCGATCGACCCGGACACCGCCCGGAACCTCGCCGCCCACGCCCCAGGATTCACCCGGATCCTCACCCACCCTGAGACCGGTGCTGTCCTGAGCGTCGGCCGGGACCGGTACGCGGTCCCGGAAAGTCTCCGACGGACCATACTCGTCAGGGACAAAACGTGCCGCCATCCCGGCTGCAACCGGCCAGCCCCGGCTTGCGACCTCGACCACACCATCCCCTGGCACCAGGGCGGGACCACCAGCTACGACAACCTCGCAGCCCTCTGCCGCAAACACCACAAACTCAAAACCGACGGCTACTGGCACTACCAGCAACCCGACCCCGGCACCCTCACCGCCACTTCACTCACCGGCAAAACCTACACCACCAACCCCGACCCACCACCCTTCTAAAAAGGGGACCGGAACAGACCCGAATGGGCTGGCGCAATGCGCCGAGGAGCAGGGTAAGACAAAAGGTTGGGCGCACGCTCAGCGCGGACACCGCGAGGGGCGACAAGACGGGAGCAGCCTCCCGAAGACCACTACGCAGTCAGTCCGAGTAGGCTCATGCGGCGTGAATGATTACGGGTGAGCTGAGAAAACAACAGCAGTGTTTCCTTTTCCTGGTCGTCTTCGGCTCCTGCGAACAGCAGCGCGCCGAGGAATGCCCGCTCAATGCCGATGCGCTGCGCCTGGGTGAGAGCCTCCCCGACGAGACGCCTACCCCACAATGCCAGCCGGGAAGCCAACCGTGGGTCATCGGCAAGTGCCTCCTGCAGCCGTTCCTGCAGCAGCGGCCCCTGTTCATCGGCAGACTGGATCCGCCCGATCAGCTCTTGGGTCGATGCATCCAGCCGTCCGGCGAGCGCCGTATAGAAGTCGTCGGAGATCGCGTCGATCACGTATGCCTTCATCAGCGATTCGTACCAGTCGGCTGGCCGGGTTCGCTCGTGGAAGGAATCGATTGACGGTTGGAAGGGGGACATTGCGGTTTCGACGTCCACTCCCAACGCAGCCAGATGGTGGCTGACCATTTCGAAGTGTTCAAACTCAATGACAGCCAACCTGCCAAGGGTGGCCCGGTCATGGAGGGTGGGCGAGAAGCGCGCGTCTGAGGACAGCCGCTCGAATCCTGAGAGTTCGCCGTAGGCCATCACCCCGAACAGGTCAACGATGAACCGTGCGTAGCGGGGGTCGGCAGGGAGCCGGGGCTGCGTTCCGGCGGTGTGCTCGTCGGAATCCTGCTCGGGCGGGGAGGACGGCAGTGAACTCATGGGGTTAAGGGTACCGGTGCCCGAACTCCTGAACCCCGGTGACGCGCGCTGCGCTTGATCAGGCGGGCGGTTGATCGGTGTATTACGGTTGAGATTGTGCCGTACTCGCATCTTGATTTGTCGAATCGGAATTCCCAACTGCAGCTGACCCGTTCCCTGCAGCTCCTCCGGGAGGAGCTGGGCCTTGAGTCCGACTTCCCACCCGAGGTGCTCGCCGAAGCTGAGCACGCGGTCAGGAATCATTCACGGCCGGATACCGACCTGACCGACCTCGGCTTCATCACTATCGATCCACCCGGATCCATCGACCTGGATCAGGCAGTCCATCTGGAACGCCGCGGGTCCGGGTACCGGGTCTGGTATGCAATCGCCGATGTGCCGGCCTTCGTGGCCCCGGGCGGCTCGATTGATCTGGAGGCCCGACGCCGTGGCCAGACTGTCTACGCCCCGGACGGCAGGATCTCGCTCCACCCCGAGATCATTTCCGAGGATGCCGCCAGTCTTCTGCCGGGGCTGGTTCGACCGGCCTACGTGTGGCAGTTTGAGCTGAACGAGGCGGGCGAGGTCCAGGACACGGACCTGCGCCGAGCACTCATCCGCAGCCGGGCCCAGCTGACCTACGAACAGGTACAGCGCGACATTGACTCGGGCGGCGCCCCCGACAACCTGCTGCTACTCAGGGAAGTGGGGCTCCTACGGATCGAGCTGGAACGTCTCCGAGGAGGCGCCAGCCTCAACCTTCCCGAGCAGGAGATAGCCAACGACGGCGACAGGTACTTCATTCTGACGTCGCCGCCGCTCCCGGCGGAAGATTGGAACGCACAAATTTCCCTGATGACGGGGATGGCCGCGGCTCAGTTGATGATCGACGGAAAGATCGGCGTCCTGCGTACCATGCCCCCACCGGATCGGGAGTCCGTCTCCCGTTTTCGCCGTCAGGCACGGGTGCTCGGCACGCCCTGGCCGGAGGGTATGGCGTACGGGGAATTCCTGCGCAGCCTTGACACCACCGACCCCCGCCAACTCTCACTGATGCATGCGGCGGCGTCCCTGTTCAGGGGCGCTGGCTATACAGCGTTCGATGGCGAGCTCCCCGCCGCCATGAGCCAGGCCGCCATCGCCGCTCCCTATGCGCACACCACTGCGCCGCTGCGACGGCTGGTTGACCGTTTTGTTCTGGTGATCTGCGCTGCCCTGTGCGGCGACACCGAGGTCCCGGCGTGGGCCCGCGACGCGCTGCCGGAACTCAACTCGTTAATGAACTCGTCCAACCAGCTATCCTCCCGGATGGAACGCGGCGCGCTGGACGCCGTCGAGGCAGCGCTGCTGAGTAATCTGGTGGGACAGGAGTTCGACGCCGTCGTCATCTCCGGGGCGAAACCGCCGAACGGCAACTCGCACAACGGCTATCTGCCAGTCGGAACCATCCAGCTGGCCAACCCGGCCTTCGAAGCCAGGTGCGAGGGGGACCTGGTTGCCGGCGAGGCTGTCAGGGTGCGCCTGGTACGCGCCGACATCGATGCCCGCATTACCCGCTTCGTATTGATCAATGACCCGCCCAGTACCGGCGTGTCGGGCACGCCCGCTGGGGCAGGGTAGAGTTTACTGCGTAGTAATGGATGCCCGGTCGTACTCATCATTTCCTGATAAGTTACCCCTGACCCGCAAGTACCTACGCGATCTTGAGTTCTTCTTAGCCGACAGGATTCGTCCGAATTCCCGGCCTGCAGTCGTAAGCCCGCGATCGGCTTCCACTGGACGCCGTACGCCTGTTCCTCCGGGCTGACCACACGTCAGCCACCCGTCGAGATCCAGCAGCCGTACGGCCTAAATGAACGGTATTTAATTGAACACTGAAGACACCCAGGTGACAGACACCCATCACCTCCATGCTGACAACAGCGACGACGAGATCTTCGTCGAGGAGACACTGGTAACCACCGAGGAGCCCCACAAAGAGGCCGAAGAGACGTTCGCGGACTTCAATGTTCGTGCCGACATTGTGGAATCCCTGGCTGATGCCGGGATCATCCACCCTTTCCCCATTCAGGCCATGACCCTGTCAATCGCCCTGGGCGGACATGACATCATCGGCCAGGCCAAGACTGGCACCGGTAAGACACTAGGCTTCGGCATTCCGGCCCTGCAGCGCGTGGTCGCCCCCAAGGACGACGGTTACGACCGCCTGCCTGTGCCCGGCGCCCCACAGGCACTCATCGTGGTCCCCACCCGCGAACTCGCCGTCCAGGTTGCTGGCGACCTCACCACCGCCGCCAAGAAGCGTCACGCCCGGATCGTCACCATTTACGGTGGCCGCGCCTACGAGCCCCAGATCGAGGCGCTCAAGAACGGCACCGAGATTGTGGTCGGTACCCCCGGCCGTTTGATCGACCTGTACCGCCAGAAGCTGCTCTCCCTCGCCAATGTGAAGCTCGTCGTGCTGGATGAGGCCGACGAAATGCTCGACCTCGGGTTCCTGCCCGACGTCGAAACGTTGATCGCTGGCACCCCAGCGGTACGGCAGACGATGCTGTTCTCAGCCACCATGCCCGGCCCAGTGGTAGCTATGGCACGCCGGTACATGACCCAGCCAACCCACATCCGTGCGGCTGACCCCGAAGACGAGGGAATCACCAAGAAGGATATCCGCCAGGTCATCTACCGGGCACATAACCTTGACAAGGCCGAGGTGGTGGCCCGGATCCTCCAGTCACGGGGCCGTGGACGCACCATCATTTTCACCAAGACCAAACGCACCGCCGCCAAGCTGTCCGAGGAACTGATCGACCGTGGCTTCGCGGCCGGGGCTATCCACGGCGACCTGGGCCAGGGCGCCCGGGAGCAGGCGCTGCGGGCGTTTCGCGGGGACAAGATTGACGTCCTCGTGGCCACCGAGGTGGCAGCCCGGGGCATCGACGTGGAAGACATCACCCACGTAATCAATTACCAGTGCCCCGAGGACGAAAAGGCCTACCTGCACCGGGTTGGCCGCACCGGTCGGGCCGGCAAGAAGGGCACCGCCGTCACCTTCGTGGACTGGGACGATATGCCACGCTGGGGCCTGATCAACAAGGCCCTTGGTCTTAACGCTGCCGAGCCGGTCGAGACCTATTCCTCATCCCCACACCTCTACGAGGAACTTGACATCCCCGAGGGCACCAAGGGGCGGCTGCCCCGCGACAAGCGGACCCTCGCAGGCATCAACGCCGAAACACTCGAGGATCTCGGCGAGACCGGCAAGAAGCACCGTGCAGCACCCGAGTCACACGGCTCCGGCCGGGGACGCGGCGCGGAGCGCTCCGGCAGCGGTGACCGCTCCCGCAGCGGCGATCGCTCACGGTCATCGGATCAGCGCGACTCCCCGAGGTCCGGCGAAAACTCGGGTAACCGCCGCCGTCGTTCGGGCGGATCAGCCGGAGAATCGGGCGCGTCCCGCCCGAGCACGGCCAGCTCGCCGGCATCGGGTGCGGACAATGCACCGGCCGCCGACCGTCCGCGCCGTAGCCGTTCCCGCACCCGGAGCCGCAACGGCGAGGTAGTGAACAAGCCTGCCACCGGAGCCGAGGGCTAGGTACAACATGCCCGTCCCCGCCACGGTGCCGGTGTGGCGTCCGGACGGCAGCAACCTGGTGGTGCACGCCGACAACGCCGATTACCTCCCGACGCTGCCTGACAACTCCTTCACCATGATCTACGTTGACCCGCCCTTCAACACGGGGCGGGCCCAACGGCGCCAGCAGACGTCGATGGTCCGCTCCATTGATGGGACCGGGGACCGGATCGGGTTCAAGGGGCACAGCTACTCGACAGTCAAGGGGATGCTGGCAAGCTACGACGACGTCTTCGAGGATTACTGGGAGTTCCTGGCTCCCCGCCTCGCTGAAGCGTGGCGGCTCCTCACCGACGACGGCACCCTGTATGTGCATCTGGATTACCGGGAAGTGCACTACGTCAAGGTGATGCTTGACGCCCTATTCGGCAGGGACAGCTTCCTGAACGAGATCATCTGGGCCTACGACTACGGTGCCCGTGCAAAAACCCGGTGGCCGGCCAAACACGACAACATTCTGGTGTACGTGAAGAACCCCTCGAACTACTATTTCGACAGCGCAGGGGTGGACCGCGAACCCTATATGGCGCCAGGGCTGGTCACCCCGGAGAAGGCTGCCCTGGGTAAACTGCCCACCGATGTCTGGTGGCATACCATCGTCTCTCCCACCGGCCGGGAAAAGACCGGCTACCCCACCCAGAAACCCGAGGGGCTCCTCCGCCGGGCGGTCACTGCCAGCAGCCGCGAGGGTGACTGGGTACTCGACTTCTTTGCCGGATCAGGAACCATCGGCGCGGTGGCAGCGAAACTGGGCCGCCGGTTCGTCTGCGTTGACCAGAACCCGCAGGCGATCGACGTGATGAAGGCCAGGCTCGGCCCCTACTGCTGACCGGTTCCCGCTTCGAGCGGGGTGTTCAGCGAACGACGACCGACCCGGTGGCTAACGCTTCAATTTGCGCGAGCACGTCGGGGACAGTGAGGTTCTCCCCCAACCGATTCGGTTTTCCTTCCCCGTGGTAATCGCTGGACCCGGTGGCGAGTAAGCCATGCCTGGCGGCGATGCGCCGCAGGTCGCGGCGGCCAGGTTCCGGATTGTCGCGATGCTCGATCTCCAGGCCCTGCAATCCTGCGTCGATCATCTGGCCCATCACGTCGTCACCCACAATCCGGCCTCGGGCCGATGCCACTGGGTGGGCGAAGACCGCAACGCCGCCCGCCGCGCGAATCAGTTCCACCGCCTGTGCCGGGTGCGGTGCGTAATGGCCTACCCAGTAGGGGGACGTCGCCGTGAGGATATGGGTGAAGGCTTCACTCCGGTTGGAGACGATACCCAGCGCCACCAGAGAATCAGCGATATGCGGGCGCCCGACGGTTGCCCCGTCCGCGATGTGCTCCTGCACATCGGACCAGGTAATCGGATAGTCGGCTCCGAGGCGCTCAACCATCCGCTCAGCCCGCGTCAGCCGGGCATCCCTGGACCGGAGAATTTCTGCCATCAGGCCGGGGTGCAGCGGATCGTGCAGGTAGGAGAGCACATGAACGCTAATGCCCGTATCAGTCCGGCACGACACTTCCATGCCAGGGACCAGCGCCACACCGTGCGCGCGCGCCGCGACCGCAGCTGCTGCCCAGCCCGCGGTCGAGTCGTGATCGGTCAGCGCAATCACATCAAGGTCCGCGTCCAGCGCCGCTTTGATCAGGTCTGCAGGACTTTCGGTGCCGTCCGAAACGGTCGAATGCGTGTGTAGGTCAATTCTCACCCACCTAATCTACGCCCGCACTGGAGCTGCCCCTGACAACTGTTTGGTTGCCTCCGACACCGGTGAGATCATGGACTGGTGAGTACAGCAGAGAACAACACCCTGTCCCAGACCGCCGCCGCGCTCTCCACCACCGAAGAGCAGCCTCTTGTTGCCCGGAACGAGAACCGTTCCCAGCGCCCCGAATCGGAGGCGTTCAAAGCGTTCATGGCCCAGCAATGGGAACCGAAGCCCACCGAGCTGCCCGCCGAGGCTGAGGTGGCCCCGCACGCCGCCAAACGCCGTCGTACCATCTCGGACCTGTTCCCAGGCGAACGTCTCGTCATCCCCGCCGGGCCGTTCAAGGTGCGCTCCAACGACACCGACTACCGCTTCCGGCCGCACTCCGGGTTTGCGCACCTGACCGGTCTTGGGCTCGATCACGAACCCGATGCAGTGCTCATCATGGAGCCCACCGAGGCTGGCCTCGGCGACGACGGCGGACAGCATCACTCCACCCTGTACTTCAGGGAGCTCGCTGGTCACGACAACCCCGAGTTCTATGCCAACGCCCGCTATGGTGAGTTCTGGATCGGCTCACGACTGTCACACGCACAAATCAGGACCCTGCTTTCCATCGAGACGGCCGACCTTGCCGAACTGGAAGTCGCAGTCACCAAGGACGCAGGCGTCCCCGAGGTGGGAGGCATGCGGATCCGGTTGCTGCGCGAAGTCGACCTCAACGCCGACGCCCTCGTCGACACCTCCCGGATCAACACCGGCGTCGACCTGGAAAAGTCCGATGAGCTTGATGGCAAGCTCGCCGAAGCCCTCTCCGAACTGCGCCTGATCAAGGACGCCTGGGAGGTGGAGCAGATGAAGGTCGCCGTCGCGGCGACAGTCAACGGCTTCCACGAGGTGGTCAAGGAACTCCCCCGCGCCATCACCCACCATCGCGGTGAGCGTGTCGTCGAAGGAGCCTTCTTCGCACGCGCCCGTGAAGAAGGCAACGACCTGGGCTACGACACCATTGCCGCGTGCGGTAACAACGCCACGGTGCTGCACTGGATCCGTAACAACGGCCAGGTGCATGCGGGTGAACTCCTGCTCCTCGACGCGGGTGTCGAGGCTGACACCCTGTACACCGCGGACATCACGCGCACCCTCCCGGTCAACGGCAGGTACACCGACATCCAGCGGAAGATTTACCAGGCAGTCCTGGACGCTGCCGACGCCGGATTTGCGGCAGCCCAGCCGGGCCGCAAGTTCCGGGATGTCCACCAGGCAGCAATCACTGTTCTTGCGGAACGGCTCGACGCCTGGGGCCTCCTCCCGGTATCCCTCGAGGAAGCCCTGTCGCAGGACGGGCAGCACCACCGCCGGTGGATGCCGCACGGTACGAGCCACCACCTGGGCATGGACGTTCACGACTGCGCCCAGGCCAAACGCGAACTCTACCTGGACGGCATTCTGACCGAAGGTATGGTCTTCACCATCGAACCAGGCCTGTATTTCAAGGACGAGGACCTGGCGGTCCCCGAGGAGTTCCGCGGGATCGGGGTGCGGATCGAGGATGACATCCTGATGACCGCTGATGGCCCCGTGAACCTGAGCGCAGCGCTACCCCGCGAAGCCGACGACGTCGAAGCGTGGATGGCGGGGATTTACAGCCCCACCGGCGAGTAACCCGTGACCGCGACGTCGCGAGCGCCGTCACCTGCCGAGGTGACGGCGCTCGCCGCCGGGCACGGCCTTGAGCTGGATCCAGCGAGTGTCAGCTTCAACGAGGCAGGCCTCGACTACCGGGTGGCCTTCGCCAGCGGACGGGACGGCTCTCCATGGGTCCTCCGCCTGCCCCGCCGCCCTGATGTGGCGGCGAAACTGAGTGAGGAGGCTGCGATCCTCAGTTTCCTCAAGCCACGGTTGACGGTCGCTGTCCCCGATTGGAAGATCCAGTCGGCCGATCTGATCGCCTACCCGCTGCTCCCCGGCACACCCGGGCTGACCCTCGACCAGGAGGGGCAGCCGGTCTGGCACTACGACACCGGATCAGAGCACTATGCCACGTCACTGGGCCACCTCATCGCGGCCCTCCACACCCAGGACACGGTGGCGGCGGCGGCCGCCGGTGTACATACCAGGTCACCGCAACAGGTGCGGGACAGCTGGAGTGACAACGTTGCCCTGGCGCAGGACAACTTCACCGTGTCCCCAGGGCTGTCGTTACGGTGGTCCCGATGGCTTGACGACGACGCCCTGTGGCCAGAGCGAACGGTGCTGACCCATGGAGAGCTGTATCCGGCTCACCTTCTCCTCGGCGCCGATGACGGCATCGAGTCGGTCCTCGACTGGACCACAGCCGCCGTCGACGACCCGGCATTGGACTTCATGTTCCAGCACATGAGCGCACCGCCTGCCGTCTATGCCCTAACCGTTTCCGCCTACCGCGACGTTATGGGGCGGGAAGAGCCTCGGCTGGCTGACCGGTGCGCGGCGCTGATGGCCGCCAGCCCCGTCGGCTATGCCTGCTATGCGCTGCAGACTGGTGAGCCTGAGCATCTCGACGCCGCAACAACGCTGCTCCTCGCGGACTCCCCCAGCGAGAGCGGCTAGACCCGTTCGGAGGGCTGACCTGAATCCTCAGGCCCCTTCCCGTCGCTTTGATCACCGGCAGGGTTGCCCTCGGGTGGGGTAACCCGGACACCGTACTGCGGCCGCCCGTCAGGGAGGTCGGGGAACTGGCCGCGCCGGGGGCCGGTCGGGCTTGAGTCCTGCGACGCAGCTGCTGCGGTATCTGCACCCTGGTCCGGTGAGTTGCCCTGGGTGGCAGTCCCGGACCCGGGGGCACCGTGCTGCTGTGGATTCTGGATCGGCTGGGCGAGCGGGTCTTTCCAGGTCTGCGGCTGGCCAGGCTGGCCCGGCGTCTGTGGGCCGCTATCGGGCGTCGCTGCCGGGGGCGCTGCAGGTGGTTGCCACCCTTGCGCGGACCCGCCGGGGTGCTGAGCCTGACCGTTCATTGGCAACTGTTGCAACATCCGCCGGGCTTCACCGGCCGATTCCGGTTCGACGATGACGTCGTAGCTGGTGGCGATGACCTGGCTCGTGGAGGTGAAGTCCCGCTTGCCACGCTGGAAGGCATAGGTGATGACGCCAAACAGCATCCAGAACACGGCACCAAGCGCCATTGCGGTGAAGATGGGCAGGTACGCCCCGCCGTCGCCGAACAGCGTCAAGATCAGGCCTACGAAGAATCCGAACCACGCACCCGTTGCAGCGCTGGCCAGGGCCACCCGCGGGTAGCTGAGCCGGCCCGTCACTCGCTCAACAGTTTTCAGATCGCTGCCAATGATCGAGACTTTCTGCACGGGGAACTTGCTGTCGGCTAGGTAATCCACTGCCTTCTGCGCGTCCAGGTAGGCGCTGTACCGTCCAACCGTTTCGCCTTTGGGCAGGATGCGGCCTTCATCCCGTGACGCCGTTCGACCAAGCACATTTGACATGGTTCCATTCTCACCCAGAACAGCTGACCTGTGGGCCCGTATCGCTCGCAGTGAACTAGAGTTCCCCCGTCTCCGACCCAATAAGGCGGATGCGGCAGTTCCAAAGTAGCCTAGGCAGGTGAGTACTAATCCCACCCGCGTTTTCGTGGCGCGCCTGCTTGGCCTCGACGTGTTTGACCCACTGGGTGACCGTCTGGGCCGACTCCGCGATGCGGTGGTTCTTGACCTCGGCCCGAACACCGCGCCCCAGGCTGTTGGCCTGGTGGTGGAGGTGCCGGGTAAACGGCGGGTCTTTGTCCCGATGACCCGGGTCACGTCGATTGATTCGACCCAGATCATCTGCACCGGACTGGTGAACCTCCGCCGCTTCGAACAGCGCGGCGCCGAAATGCTGGTGGTGGGTGAGCTTTTCGACCGCCGGGTGACCCTGCGCGATGGGAGCGGCGAGGCGGTCATCGAGGATATCGCCATCGAGGTGGACCGCGCCGGCGACTGGCACGTATCGCAGGTATTCATCAGGCGCGGCTCGTCGTCGTCGGCGCTGCGTGGACTCCGCCGGGGCGAACGCCTCATTGTCGACTGGCTGGACGCCTACCACGGGGACGCCGCCGAACCGCAGGGAGCTTCCCAGTTCGTTGCGCAACACGAGGACCTCAAACCGGCCGACTTCGCGGACGCCCTGCACGAAATGAGTGACAAACGACGGACCGAAATCGCGGGTGCCCTGCAGGATGACCGGCTCGCTGACATCCTCCAGGAGCTCCCGGACGATGACCAGGTGCAGATCCTCTCATCCCTCCACCGTGAACGTGCCGCCGATGTGTTGGAGGAGATGGACCCCGACGACGCCGCGGACCTCCTCAACGAACTGCCCGAAGCGCAGAAGGAGGACCTCCTCGCCTTGATGGAGCCCGAGGACGCAGAGGATGTGCGGCGCCTGCTCCAATACGAGGAGGACACGGCTGGCTCCATGATGACCACCGTGCCGGTCATCCTCCCACCCGAGGCGACAGTGGCCGAGGCCCTCGCACATGTGCGGCGTGAGGAACTGACTCCAGCGTTGGCCTCATCGATTTTCGTGTGCCGACCGCCGCTTGAGACGCCCACCGGACGGTATCTCGGCGTCGTGCACATCCAGCAGCTGCTGCGATTCCCGCCGCCGGAACAGCTGGGGAATATCGTTGACACCGATCTGGAGCCCGTCGGGGATCAGGCCAACATCAGCGAGGTGGCCCGCATCCTTGCGACCTATAATCTGAACTCCATTCCCGTTGTTAATGCCGAAGGCCGGTTGGTCGGAGCGGTGACGGTCGACGACGTCCTCGACCACCTGCTGCCCGATGACTGGCGCGCTGCCAACGACTACCCGGGACTGACGAAGGGAGCAACCAATGGCTGAGCGGATCAAGACCACTGCGACAGGGCTCGACACCCCGCGCGAGAGCCGCAAACGCTGGCTGCCCCGTCTCCGGCCAAACCCGGACCGGTTCGGAAGTGCCACCGAAAACTTCGCCCGGTTCATGGGGACACCCCAGTTCCTGTTTTACATGACAGTCTTTGTTGCCCTCTGGCTCGCCTGGAACTCCTGGGCACCTGGCGGACTGCGTTTCGACAGCGCCGCCATTGGTTTTACCTTGCTGACCCTGATGCTCTCCCTCCAGGCATCCTATGCAGCGCCCCTGCTGCTTCTGGCACAGAACCGGCAGGACGACCGCGACCGGGTGTCATTGCGGCAGGATCGGCAGCGTGCTGAACGGAACCTCTCCGACACCGAGTACCTGACCCGGGAGATCGCTGAACTGCGGATCGCGATCCGTGAAGTTGCGACCCGCGATTACGTCCGGTCCGAACTGCGCTCAGTCCTTGAAGAGATCCTTGAGACCGCCGAGGACAAGAACACTGCCCTCCACAAAAAGTCGCGCCGGAAGGGCGGCGACCAGACGGCGTCGCTGCCGAAGCTGCAACCCAACCGGTCTGACCGGTTGTGACACTGCTTGAGCAGGTGGACGCAGCCCTCGCCACCGTGATTGACCCTGAACTTCGCAAACCGATCACCGAGCTGGGTATGGTTGCGGGCACCGATGTCGTCGACGGTGCCGTCACCGTCGAGGTGCTGCTCACCATTGCTGGTTGCCCGCTGCGCGGGACCATTACCCGCGACGTCGAGACCGCGGTGGGCCGCCTCCCCGGAGTCTCATCGGTGGACGTGCGGCTCTCAGTGATGACCCAGCAGCAACGCGACCGGCTCAAGGAACAGCTCAGGGGCCCCGGTGGCCGGAAGGGCATCCCGTTCAACGATGAGGGGTCGCTGACCCGGATCTACGCGGTGGCGAGCGGTAAGGGCGGGGTCGGAAAGTCGAGCGTCACCGTGAATCTTGCGGTGGCGATGGCCGCCCAAGGCCTGAGAGTGGGGATTGTCGACGCTGACGTTTACGGTTTTTCGGTACCTTCCCTGCTGGGAATCACCCAGCCGCCAACCCGGGTCGATGAGATGATCCTCCCGCCGGTCGCTTATGACGTCAAAGTCATTTCCATTGGCATGTTTATCGCCGGCAATCAGCCGGTCGCTTGGCGCGGGCCGATGCTCCACCGCGCACTTGAGCAGTTCCTCAGCGATGTGCACTTCGGCGATCTGGACGTCTTGTTCCTCGATCTTCCTCCTGGTACCGGGGACATCGCCATCTCTGTGGCCCAGCTGCTGCCCTCGTCGGAACTGCTGGTGGTCACCACTCCGCAGACGGCGGCCGCGGACGTCGCTGAACGCGCGGGGACACTGGCCAACCAGACGGGTCAGAAGGTTTCAGGGGTAATCGAGAACATGTCCTGGCTTGAGCTTCCCGGTGGGGAACGGATGGAACTGTTCGGCAAGGGCGGCGGGCTCGCCCTGACGGGTCGGCTCACTGAGGCCCTGGGCTACCCGGTCCCGCTCCTCGGCAGTGTCCCACTCGAGATTGCCCTTCGCGAGGGTGGGGATAGTGGGGAACCTATCGTCGATGGGACCAGCGAATCCGCGGCTGCGCAGGAACTTCGCCAGATCGCAGGCACCCTCGCCCGCCGTCCACGGGACCTCGGCGGGCGTCGACTGAATATCACTCCCACCTAGCCAGGCAGTAACCCTCTGGTGAGCTAGGTGGCTTCCACATCGAACGGCGCCAGCTGGCCGTCGCCGAGACGTGGTGACGTCGCAACTGACGGCAGCGGCCGCGACCGGGCGGGCGGCGTGACGGACCCCGGGGCCTCCGGGTTCGGCGCTCCCCCGCTGACAGGCTTGAAAGCGTCCTGGACGTCGTCGATCAGGGCTTCCTTGATGATCCGGCGCGGGTCGTACTGACGGGGATCGAGTTTGCGCCAGTCGACGTCGTCGAGCTCGGGGCCGACTTCCTCGCGGAGCTGCTCCCGGGCGCCGGACGCCATCCGTCGGAGGTCCTTTACCAGCCTGCCCAGCTGGGCGGCATACTCCGGCAGCCGTTCAGGTCCGAGAACCATGACGGCGATGACAGCCAGCAGCAAAAACTCGAGCCCGTTGATTCCAAACACTGAAGAAGACTACCTTTCGGCGGCGACAGGAGCTATTTGGCTCACTGTCCCGAGGCTGGCTGCGCCAGCTTGTTGAGCCCTCGAATGATCCTGCTTAGGGGGTCCTGCGGAGTCGGCTCGGTGGGGGCCAACCGGGAGTGCTCGGCCAGTACCAGCTGGCTGACAGCCTGCGGCATTTCCGCTGCGGGAAGGCTTGAGACAACGGTGTAGGTCACCGACTGGGAATCAAGAACCACCTGCCAGGAGTGCCCTGGGTGGACCCAGATTTGGCGTTGCATCCCGCCGATGCGTTCGAAGCCGTCGTCGACGACGGAGTTCCCTGTGAGGGCGTTGATGGGCGGTGACGCGACCGGTGCCCGGCCATCGCCGAGTTTGCGCTGTTCGTAGATCGTGACTGAGTCGGTTCCGTCGTTGAGCACCATCATGAGTGCGGGACGGTCAGCCACCGTGATGGCTTCCGCGCCCACGATACTGAAGCCCATCATTTCGAGGTCAGGACAGTGCCAGCCACCGCCCCGAAGCTCTTCGAGCTGATTGGCATCCAGCAGCGTAGGGGTGTCGGGTGCAACCGACTGCCAGCCGGCCATCAACGCCCCGCTTCGACCAGCGCCGGCGACGACCTCATCCTCCGATTCGATGCCAAGTGCATAGGCCCCGGTGAGCGTTGCGAGCGCAACCACGACCAACCCTCCGGTCACCGCCATCGGTGTGCGGTGACGTGAGGCAAAGCTCTCCAGCCTCCGGCGGGGTCCGTGCTGTTCCCGCCCGACGTCGTCGGGCGCGACCCCCGGGCGCGTCTCTGGGTTTTGCTGGGCGGTCGCCATAATGCGATCGAACAGATCGGCATCGGGACGTGGGATCTCGGAGCTTTGCAACCGGTTTCGGACACCCCTGTGCTCCCGCACGGTGTCCCGGCAGGAGGCGCAGCGGGTGAGGTGGCTTTCCACCGCCCTGCGGCGATCCAAGGGCAACTCACCGTCTGCGAAATCAGCTAGATGCCGCTTCGGATGTCGCATGGCCGCTAACGGGCACCTGCAATCCGGGGCAGCTTCATCCGGGTGCTTTTGGCGGCGGTTAGGGCCGGGTCACGGTGGGCCAGCTTCTCGCGCAGCATGGTGCGCCCCCGGTGGATCCGCGAGCGGACTGTTCCCAGCTTCACCCCGAGGGCTTCAGCCACCTCGTTGTAGGCGAGCCCTTCCAGATCGCACAGGACGACAGCCGCCCGGAAATCGGGTGGGAGTTCTTCCAGGGCAGCCTGTACATCAATGTCGAGGTTGTTGAATTCAAAGCTGCGTTCCGGCCCGGGATGGGCGCTGGGAAGCCGGCTTTCGGCCTCCTCCGTCAGGCCATCGAACCTGATCCGGCTTTTCCGTCGCGCCTGATCCAGGAACAGATTGGTGGTGATTCGGTGCAGCCACCCGTCGAGGGTGCCGGGGGTGAAGTTGGCCAGGGATCGGAAGACCCTGACAAAAACCTCCTGGGTGAGATCTTCGGCGTCGAACTTGTTGCCGGTCAAACGGTAGGCCAGCCGGTAGACCTTCGGCGAATGGACTACTACTACTTCTTCCCAGGAGGGCGCAACCCAGGTGGCGTCCGTATCTGTTGCTGCATCGGTGACCGTGGAAGCGGCCACCGTCGTTTGCGAAGTGGACATCAACCTCTCCTCCCAGTGTGAGACAGCATTTTGCCGTCTCCCAAGGTATTCGCGGCCAATGGCTCACCGGATGCCTGGAGCTAAAAATACTGCCCTACCAAGCTGGGAGATCGCTGGAAAAACTAGTGTGCCCTGGCATACGAAAGTCCTGTGACGGTGCTCGGATTCCGTGGAGCACCCAATAGGGCGAGAAGCCCCCACCCAGTAGGCTGGGTAGCAAAGTGAGAACGTCCCCTGAACGAGAAGACTGAACGGTAAATACATGAGCGCGGACAAACAGAGCAGCTGGTCATATGCCGAGGGACTGCCCGACGAGGATGAAGTGCTCCTGCGTGCCCGGGACCGGTCCTACGAGCTTGGGGTGACGCCGGTCAGTACCGGTGTCGCGGCCGCGTTGACAGTCCTTGCTGCAACGTCAAAGGCGCAGACAGTGGTGGAGATCGGTGCCGGCGCCGGGGTGTCTGGGGTGTGCATCCTCCGTGGCCTGGGACCGCAATCGGTTCTGACCACCATTGACTCGGACGTCGACCACCTCCGCGCGGCGCGAGAGGCGTACGCTGAGGCTGGCGTGCCGGGGAACCGGACCCGGACCATCTCGGGTCGTGCAGCTGATGTCCTGCCGCGTCTGACTGACGCCGCCTACGATCTGGTCTTTATCGACGCGGACAAGGCTGGCCTGCCGCTTTACGTCAATCAGGCGATCCGGCTGCTGAAGCCGGGTGGCATGTTGATGCTGAACGACGCAATGGATCAGGATCGGGTGGCAGATCCGGCCATCCGAGAGGAATCCACCAACACCCTTCGCCAGGTGGGACGGACTATTCGCGATCACGAGCAGCTGGTGTCAGCCATGCTGCCTACCGGCCATGGTCTGCTGCTCGCCGTTAAGATGCCCGCTATCCGCAAGTAGTCACTGCTGGGGTCGCTACCCTTGGGGACGGCCCCAGCAGTGCCGCTCCTTCGGGGCGACTACTCGGTGACCGTCAGAAGGCAGTCCTTGAGCTTGCCGGCTTCCTCCGCATTGAGTTCGACCACTAGCCGCCCGCCACCATCAATCGGAACCCGCATGATCAGACTGCGGCCTTCTTTGGTGACTTCCATCGGCCCATCGCCGGTCCGCGGTTTCATGGCAGCCATAAAGGTATCCCTTCAAATGTGCGCGCCCGGGATCCCCGGCCGCCCGTCAACGAAAAATTAACGTCAGTGACACGGCGGCATGCTGGCCCCCGCGCATTGATCCTCCCCCATTATCCCGCACAGAGGCGGACTGGGCGAATCGCGGTGCGTTGTGGGTCACATCGAGTCCCGCACCCAGCAGTGAAGCAGATGGTCGTTGACGTACCCAGTTGCCTGCATCATGGCGTACCCGGTCGTGGGACCAACAAACCTGAATCCATGCGACCGCAGGGCCTTTGCCAGTGCCACTGACTCAGGGACCACCGCGGGCACGTCGGCCAGGGCAATCGGGGCGGGTCGAGGTGCCGGTCGGTGCGCTTCAAGGATCCTGGCGAGGCTTTCGCCCGCTGGGAGAGTAAGCAGCGCTCGCGCGTTGGCAATGGTTGCGAGGATCTTGGCCCGGTTACGGACAATTCCGGCGTCCTGAAGCAACCGCTCGACGTCGTCATCGTCGAACTCTGCCACCACTGCCGGATCGAACTCCCTGAAAGCCGCCCGGAAGGACTCCCGCTTCCGCAGAATGGTGATCCAGCTCAGACCGGATTGGAAGGCCTCGAGGCTGAGCCGTTCAAACAGAGCTGGCTCCCCGGAGACAGAGCGGCCCCACTCCTGATCGTGGTAGGCCCGGTAATCGGCAGTGCCGTTGGCCCAGTCACAGCGCACCCGCCCGTCCTCCCCGGGTGCCGCACCGGTCATCGGCTGTCCTGGCGGGTCCGTCGGAGGTCAGCGATGATCTCGTCCCGGTCGGCGAGCGCTGATGCCAATTTCTCGAGGACCTCGTCGACCTGGTCCATCCGGTATCCGCGCAAGGCGGGGGCGAAGCGGATCTTATCAACGTCGGAGGGGTGGGGGTCGTCGGGCAACAGCACCGCGGGCAGGGAGGGAGCAGGTTCGACCAGTCCGGCAGGATGCGCGGGGACCGCCAGGCCTCCTCCCGGTGGCTGCCGTCCGACGACGGCGAAAGCCACAGCACCCACCACAGCGATAGCAATGAACACCAGGAAAATACTCACCGTCTCAATGGTGCCAGAGTTATCGGTGCCAACGAACGGTCACGGTGACTTGTGTGATGCGGTGTCTGCCTGCACCAGCCGGACGGCTTCCGCCGGGTCGTCCACCAAATGCACCAGGTCGAGGTCCTTGGCGGAGATCATCCCGTTCGCCAGCAGACTGCCCCTCACCCATTCCCACAGCGGCGCCCAGAACTCGGTGCCCATCAGGACAATGGGGAAAGAGGTGACCTTCCTGGTCTGGACCAGGGTCATGGCTTCGAATAGTTCGTCCAGGGTGCCAAATCCGCCCGGCAGGACGATGAACCCCTGCGCATACTTCACGAACATGGTTTTTCGGACAAAGAAGTACCTGAAATTCACTCCCAGGTCCACCCACTCATTCATTCCATGTTCGAACGGCAGCTCAATGCCGAGGCCAACTGAGAGCCCACCGGCCTCACAGGCTCCCTTGTTGGCCGCTTCCATGGCTCCCGGACCTCCACCAGTGATGACCGCATAGTTTGCTTCCACCAGACGTCGGCCCACCTCCTCACCCATCGCGTAGAACGGTGAATCCCGTGGGGTGCGTGCCGAGCCGAACACGCTGATTGCCGGCCCAAGCTCAGCGAGCGTCCCGAAACCCTCGACGAACTCGCTCTGGATACGCAGCACCCGCCACGGGTCGGTCTTGGTGAAGTGGTTCCCTCCCCCTGAGTCCAGCAGGTAGCTGTCAGATTGAGGTTCCTTGATCTGCCCCCGACGGAGCTCCACCTGGCCTCGCCGGCGTGACGGGGTGGCGCGGGCGGCATTGGATTCTGGACTGGACAGGAATTCGTTGGAAGCCATCTTTTGAGCCTATCCGCCCTCCGCAACCCCTCTGGGTCTTGGTTGCTCTTGAGTCACGATTTACCAAATCGCAACCATCATGTATTGCCAGCGGGCATTCGTTCGCTACATTCATCTCTATGACCAGTGATTTCGAAGCGAACTCGTCCGCTGCCCCATCATCTGAGACGCCGCTCGTGCTGCTGAAGAACGTCAACAAGCACTACGGCGAACTCCATGTGCTGCAGAACATCAACCTTGAGGTGGCCCGCGGTGAGGTGGTGGTGGTGATCGGCCCGTCCGGTTCCGGCAAATCAACCCTCTGCCGTGCCATCAACCGGTTGGAAACCATCGACGACGGTGAGATCCGGATCGACGGGGTTGAACTGCCTGCCGAGGGCAAAGCGCTGGCGAAACTCCGTGCCGACGTCGGGATGGTGTTCCAGTCCTTCAACCTGTTTGCCCACAAATCCATTCTGGAGAATGTGACGCTGGGGCCGGTCAAGGTCAAGGGCATGAAAAGTGCCCAGGCCAAAGAGCTGGCCATGTCCCTGCTGAAGCGGGTGGGGGTCGACAACCAGGCCCAAAAACTGCCTGCGCAGCTTTCCGGCGGTCAGCAGCAGCGTGTGGCGATTGCCCGTGCGCTTGCCATGCAGCCGAAGGTGATGCTCTTTGATGAACCCACCTCCGCTCTTGACCCCGAAATGATCAATGAGGTCCTCGACGCGATGGTCACCCTGGCCAAGGAGGGCATGACCATGATCGTGGTGACCCACGAGATGGGCTTCGCCCGCAAGGCAGCCGACCGGGTGATCTTCATGGACGGCGGCCAGATCGTCGAGGAGGCCACCCCCGAAGAGTTCTTCACCAATCCCCAGAGCAACCGAGCCAAAGACTTCCTCGGCAAGATCCTGGCGCATTAGCCCACAAATTTTCATCAAGTCAGACGAAACGCAAGGAGAAATCATGCGCAAGACCCGTTACGCGGCAGCCGCCATGGCAGCTGTAGCAGCACTCACCCTTTCCGCCTGTGGCGGCGGGGACGAGGGTGGCGACGACACAGCGACAGATGCAGGCTCCGACAGCATCCGCATCGGCATCAAGTTCGACCAGCCGGGCCTGGGCTTCGATGAGGGCGGCGAGTACTCCGGTTTCGACGTCGACGTCGCCAAATACGTAGCCACCGAGCTTGGTTACTCCGAGGACCAGATCGAATGGGTCGAGGCTCCCTCGGCCAACCGCGAGAATCTGCTCTCCACCGAAGAAGTGGACATGATTTTTGCTACCTATTCCATCACTGACGAGCGCAAGGAAACCGTCGATTTCGCCGGACCGTACTTCGTTGCTGGCCAGGACCTCCTGGTCCGTGCTGATGACGAAGAAATCACCGGACCAGAGGCACTGACCGGCAAGAACCTTTGCTCGGTTGCCGGTTCCACCTCGGCTGCCCGCATCAACGAAGAATTCGGTGCAGACGCCAACCTCGTTGAGCAGCCCGGTTACGCCGAGTGTGTCTCACTGATGGGCGGCGGCCAGATCGACGCCGTCACCACCGATGACATCATCCTGGCTGGCCTCGCCGCGCAGGAAGCCAACGCCGGCCAGTTCAAGGTGGTGGGCAACCCGTTCTCCGAGGAGAACTACGGGGTTGGCCTCACCAAGGGCAGCGACCTGTGTGAAGACATCAACACGGCCATCGTCAAGATGATCGATGAGGGTGCCTGGGAAGAAGCCATCACTAACAACACCGAGGGCGCTGACTACACCTTCAACGATGAGCTGAACCCACCAGAGCCTGACGCCTGCGCCTAAGCTTTGACCGTTTCATTGCCTTGGTGGGGTAGCTTTGCGGCTGCCTCACCAAGGCTTTTCAACTTTACGGTTTACAACACCACGGAAGAGGTGAACCATGGATAACTTCCTATCGCTCTTTGAGACGTACGACGTCGCTGGAGCGTTCTGGGTCAATATCCAGCTGACGTTTTGGGCCGCTATCTGGTCATTTATCCTGGGAACTATCCTTGCGCTCATGCGCATCTCGCCGATCGCCAGCCTGCAGTGGTTCGGTGCGGCCTATGTGAATATCTTCCGGAACACACCGCTCACGGTGATCATCGCCTTCGGTGTCCTCGGGCTGTGGGGACAACTGAATGTGGTCCTGGCCGAGGATTTTCAGGTGAACTTCCTCCGCCTCGCCATCCTGGGCTTGAGCGTCTACCACGCGGCCTTCGTGTGTGAAGCGATCCGCAGCGGTGTCAACACCGTTCCCCTCGGCCAGGCAGAGGCCGCCCGCGCCATTGGGCTGAGCTTCCTGCCGGCCGCCCGCCTGATCATCCTGCCCCAGGCGCTCCGCGGTGCAGTTGCACCGCTGGGCAACGTTCTCATTGCCCTGACCAAGAACTCGACGGTCGCCTTTGCAGGATCCGTCATCGAGTCATCCAACCTGATGAAGGAAATGATCGAGTTCCGGGGCGACCTGGTGATCCCCATCTTCTTCGTCTTCGCCATGGGCTTCGTGATCATCGTGGTACCCGTTGGCCTATTGACTACCTGGTTGTCAAGGAAACTGGCGGTGGCACGATGAGCGCACAACAAGTCCTGTTTGACGCCCCTGGACCCAAGGGCAAGCGCCGCATCCTCATCGGCAACATCGCTGGCGTCCTGCTAGTCCTGGGCCTCCTCGGCTACGTAGTGTTTGCGCTCGCCGGTCAGGGGCAGTTCGAAGCCGCCAAGTGGACACCGTTCCTTGAAGGCCGCACCTGGGAGTTCTTCATTCTCCCGGGCTTGCTCAGCACCCTCAAAGCTGCGGCGGTCGCAGTGGTCACGTCGATCGCCTTCGGTTTGTTGTTCGGGATCGGGCGGCTGTCCCACCTCGCGCCCATCCGTTGGATCGCGGGACTGGTCGTTGAATTCCTCCGAGCCGTCCCTGTGCTGTTGATGATGATCTTCCTCTGGTTGGCTCTCTCCCGGGTGCCGTTCATCGACGACCCGATCTTCGTGGCTGTCGTGACGGCGCTGACCTTGTACAACGGGTCCGTCATTGCCGAACTGGTCCGCTCGGGTGTATATGGCCTCCCCAAGGGACAGCGCGAAGCCGCCATGGCCATCGGTATGACGCCGGGTAAGTCCCTGCGAAGCGTCGAGATTCCCCAGGCGCTAGTGGCGATGCTGCCGGCAATGGTCAGCCAGTTCGTCGTCATCCTCAAGGACTCGGCGCTGGGCTACATCATCGGCTACGCCGAATTGCTGCAGTACTCACGTCGGCTCGGGGTGGGTGAAGGAAACCTGCTGCAGTCCCTCCTGATTGCTGCCTTCATCTTCATCCTGATCAACTTCGCTCTCTCCTCGGCAGCCAACAAGCTCTCTACCCTGCTGAGCTTCAGGACTGGTCGCAAGGTCAAGAAGACCGAGGACCCGGAACTGGCTACAGCAGCCCCCGCGCCCTAGCCAGGATCGACGCAAACCAAAAAGTGCGGCTGCACCCCCTGGGGTGTAGCCGCACTTTTAGGTGGGGACGCTGGACCTGGCTGGGCTAGCCCAGCCAGGTCTTCAGCGCCCTCAGGCACTCACGGATCTCGTCCGCGCTGACGTGTTCGTTATCCGAGTGCGCCAGCAGCGGATCACCCGGCCCGAAGTTCACGGCCGGGATGCCCAGCTCGCTGAAGCGGGCGACGTCGGTCCAGCCGTACTTCGGTTTGGGCTCGGCCCCCACCGCCGCGACAAAATCGGCAGCCGCAGGATGATTCAGCCCGGGGCGGGCACCGGCGGCAGCGTCGGTGCGTTCGACGTCGTAGCCCTCCAGCACGGACCGGACGTAAGCTTCGGCGTCGTCGGGCGACTTATCCGGCGCAAACCGGTAGTTCACCTCCACCACTGTCCGGTCGGGGATGACGTTCCCCGTCGTGCCGCCCTTGATCATCACCGCGTTCAGGCTCTCCCGGTAGGCGAGCCCATCGACGTCGACGGTGAGTGGTTCGTGGTCGCGAAGCCGGGTCAGGATATCGCCTGCCGCATGGATGGCGTTCTCCCCCATCCAGGCACGTGCCGAGTGCGCTGCCCGGCCGGTGGTGGTGACATTGAAGCGGGCGGTGCCGTTGCAGCCGCCCTCGACGGTACCGTCGGTGGGTTCCAGCAACACTGCGAAGTCTGCGGTCAGCCAGTCAGGGAACCTGGTGACCAGCCTGCCGAGCCCGCTCAGCGACGCTTCGACTTCCTCATGGTCGTAGAACACGTAGGTAACGTCGCGGGCGGGTTCGGTCAGCGCCGCGGCGAGCGCCAACTGGACCGCCACACCGCCCTTCATGTCGGTGGCTCCCCTGCCGTAGAGCACTTCGCCGTCCCAGGCGCTAGGGACGGTGCCCCGGGAGCCAGGAACACCGGGCAGGGGCACGGTGTCCAGATGGCCGGCGAGGATGACCCGTTCGGCACGACCCAGTGAGGTCCGCGCGATGATCGAGTCGCCGTCGCGCACCAGCTCCAGATGGGGGCATGCCTGCAAGGCGGTTTCGACGGCGTCGGCGAGGGTCCGCTCGTTGCCGGAGACGCTCTCAATGTCGAGAAGAGAGGCGGTCAGCGCTGCAACATCGGCAGAAAGGTCAAGGGCTGCGGGAAGGTTAGCGGTCATTGATCCAGCCTATCCCTCGGTAGACTTGAGGCCATGACTGAACGAGCCACAGCCCTCAGCCCAGCCGATCCAGGCCCCCGCTCGGCCCACGGACTAGGTCTGGCGACCTTCGCCGCCGACCGTACCCTCCTTGATGTGTGGTTTCCCCGCCCCGAACTCGGCGACACCTCCCAGGAGGATCTCAGAAGCTCGCTTGACGCCCTGGCCGAGAACGACGATCTGCGCGGCACCAGCCAGGAAGTCATTGCAACCCACGCCGACCTGGATTCGGCGCCGACCAACGCGGCAGACGCCTATCTTCGCCTGCACCTGCTGTCCCACCGGCTTGCAGCGCCCAACACCGTCAACCTCGATGGCGTCTTTGGGCTGCTAGCCAACGTGGTGTGGACCAACTTCGGGCCCTGCCCCGTCGAAGACTTCGAAAGCACCCGCCTCCGGCTGCGGACCCGTGGCACCGTAGTGGTCTACGGAGTGGACAAGTTCCCCCGGATGGTGGACTACGTGCTGCCCGCCGGGGTGCGGGTTGCCGACGCGGATCGGGTGCGGCTTGGCGCACACCTGGCCGTTGGCACCACCGTCATGCACGAGGGTTTCGTCAACTTCAATGCGGGTACCCTCGGACAGTCGATGGTCGAAGGCCGCATTTCTGCCGGAGTGGTAGTGGGCAACGGTTCAGACATTGGTGGCGGCGCGTCCATCATGGGCACGCTCTCCGGGGGCGGCAAGGAACGGGTGGCCATCGGCGAGCGGTGCCTGCTCGGTGCTCAAGCCGGCATCGGGATTTCCCTCGGCGACGACTGTGTTGTCGAAGCCGGCCTATACATCACTGCCGGCACCAAGGTCACCCTCCCGGATGCGCGGGTGGTCAAGGCCTCCGAGCTCTCCGGCGAGTCCTTCCTGTTGTTCCTCCGAAACTCGGCGACCGGCGTCGTCGAGGCACGCCCGCGCAGCGGCCATGGGGTCGCCTTGAACTCAGTGCTGCACGCCAACTAGGGACTTGTGGCTTACACGAAAGCCGAAGCGCGTCGCCGTCGGCGGGTGAAGACGACGATGGTTCTCGTCGTGCTCCTGGCGGTGTTGTCCGGTGGGATCTATCTGGCCGTCAGCCAGGTGAACACGTCGGAAGTCCTGGTGCGGGAGCGGTGCACCGCCGTCGTCGGCGATGATACCTACGAGCTAGGACTCGAACAGGCCGAAAATGCCTCGCTGATCGCCGCTGTCGCCGTCACCCGTGGGCTGCCGGCGCGGGCCGCTTCCATCGCGCTCGCGACGGCAGTGCAGGAGTCGGGGCTCCGCAACCTTGACTACGGTGACCAGGCCGGACCGGATTCGCGCGGGCTCTTCCAGCAGCGACCATCGCAGGGTTGGGGCACCGACGACGAGGTGCAGGATCCGCTCTACGCGGCCGGCGCGTTCTACGACGCGCTGGTGCGGGTGACCGGCTACGAGGTCCTGCCCATCACGGAGGCGGCGCAGGCCGTGCAACGCAGCGCCCTGCCGGACGCCTATGCCGACCACGAGGCGGAGGGGCGCGCGTTCGCGTCGGCCCTGACCGGCAACTCCCCCGCCTCCCTGAACTGTGTCCTGCGGGGCGCCGACGAGGTGGGCGATCCTGCCGCCGTGCAGGCCGCCGCCGAACAGGTGTTCGGCCCCCTGGAAACGTCATTGAACGACGGCGGGGCGCTCAGCGTCGCTGCTTCCGGAACCCAGGGCTGGGCGACCGCGCAGTGGGCGGTCGCCAACGCCAAGGCGCTGCACATTGAAGCGGTGTCCTACGGTGGCCTGCAATGGACCAGGTCCGGTCACGGCTGGGAAGCCGCTGAAACGACGACCGGGCTGATTGTCGTCGAGCTGGCCTTGGCAGATGCGTGACCGGGTCCTAGGCGAGCAGTTCCACGACCGGCCGAACATAGCTGCTGAAGGCTAATGCGTCGTCGGCGAGGTGCTGGCTCATGAGAAGCGTGGCTGGCTCAACGAACCAGGCACGCGGTTCGCTGAGCGGAAGCTCGACCACCTGCAGAGTGAACCCCCGGGAACTCCGGCCCAACTCCAGTTCCCGCTCCTCGACCAGCTGCTCGAACGGGTCTGCCTGCCGTGCTTTCTCTCTCCGGAGTCTCAGGGCGGCGTACTCGGCCCTCCGCTCGCGCGACCAGTCGATTGCCGCACCATAGTGGGCTTGAGCCAGAAGCTGGAGGGCGGGCAGGGAGGCCAGCTCCGGGAACTGCGGCGCCGTCGCCTCAGCACCGAAACAGTCCGCCACCAGCTGACGCCACCACGTCTCCCACTCAATCCGGAGCACCGTCAACCCCCCGGCGTCGTGCACCAGCTGGCTCGGGTCCACCCGATGCACTGCGGGAACCAGCTGGGACACCAGCGGGACCCCGACGGCGTCCAACCCAGCGCAGTCCCGCAGATACAGGGAAAACAGCATCACTGGCGACGTGTCAACAACAATGTGCCACTCATGACCAACCGCGGTCATTCAATCATCCTTTCGGGGGCGATTCCTCCGGCCTCCGTGGCAGAGAATCGACCTGTTGAATCCAAGGGTAGACCGAACGCCCGCGACCCTCTACCCGTAAAGACCGCAGATTTTCCAGCAACAAACTAGGCTGGAAGCATGAAAATTCTCGTTACTGGCGGCAGCGGCTATATCGGCTCGCATACGACGCTCGCCCTTCTTGAAGCTGGCCACCAGGTGGTGGTTGTCGACAATCTCATGAATTCCTCCGAGACCGCGCTCGACCGGGTCAGGGAACTGAGTGCGAAGGCTCTCACTTTCCACAAGGTGGATCTCCTCGATGAGGCAGCACTCAGGGCGGTCTTCGACGCAGAAGCCGTTGATGCTGTGATCCATTTCGCTGGGCTGAAGGCGGTCGGCGAGTCGGTGGCCAAGCCGCTGCATTACTATCACAACAACGTCGGTGGGACGCTGAATCTGCTGCGGGTGATGGATGCTGCACAGGTGAGGACGCTGGTCTTCAGCTCTTCTGCCACCGTCTACGGCGCTTCGGAAGAGGTTCCGCTGATCGAAAAGATGCCGCTTGACGCGGTCAATCCCTATGGCCGCACCAAGGAACAGATCGAGGACATCCTCTCCGATCTTGGTGCCGCCGATGGTCGCTGGAACATTGCTCTGCTGAGGTACTTCAACCCGGTCGGAGCCCACGAATCCGGGCTGATTGGGGAGGATCCCACTGGCATTCCCAACAACCTGCTGCCCTTCGTGGCCCAGGTGGCAGTGGGGCGCCGGGAAAAGGTGATGGTTTTCGGCAACGATTATCCGACCCCCGACGGCACGGGCATCCGCGACTACATTCACGTGGTCGACCTGGCGGCCGGGCACCTGGCTGCGCTGAATTATCTGACCACCCACGCGGGAGTGCACCGCTGGAACCTGGGCACCGGCAACGGTTCGTCTGTACTTGAGGTCCTTGCAGCCTTTTCCGATGCTGCCGGCCATGAGATCCCCTACGAGTTCGCGGCCCGTCGGCCCGGCGATGCGGCGGTCAGCTACGCTGACCCGTCAGCTGCACTGGCGGATCTGGGCTGGTCGGCCCACCGCTCCCTGCAGCAAATGTGCCAGGACCACTGGCGCTGGCAGAAGAACAATCCGCAGGGCTACTCCGACTAGTAGCCGCCCGGCGGCCTCCGGCTTAACAGCGATGGCCGGTCACCTGCGGAGGTGACCGGCCATCGTCGTCAGGAGTGGGTGCGGGCTATCTGGCGGGATAGTTGCGCGCTGCTTCGCCCGTGTACAGCTGACGGGGGCGACCAATTTTGGTTTGCGGATCCTGCATCATCTCGCGCCACTGGGCGATCCAGCCCGGCAACCGGCCAATCGCGAACAGGACCGTGAACATCTTTTCCGGGAAGCCCATCGCCTTGTAGATCAGGCCGGTGTAGAAGTCCACGTTCGGGTACAGCTTACGTTCGATGAAGTAGTCATCGGCCAGGGCCTTCTCTTCGAGGCGCATCGCGATGTCCAGCAGTTCGTCATTGCCGCCGAGCTTGCCGAGGATGTCGTGGGCGGTGGCCTTCACAATGGTGGCGCGCGGGTCGTAGTTCTTGTAGACGCGGTGCCCGAAGCCCATCAGCTTCACGCCGTCTTCCTTGTTCTTGACCTTCTCCATGAAGTCTTCGGGCTTCATGCCCTTGCCCTGGATATCGCGGAGCATGTTCAGGACGGCTTCGTTGGCCCCGCCGTGCAGCGGGCCGAAGAGCGCGTTGATGCCGGCGGACACCGAAGCGAACATGTTTGCGTGCGAGCTGCCCACCAGGCGGACGGTTGAGGTGGAGCAGTTCTGCTCGTGGTCGGCGTGCAGGATCAGCAGCAGGTCGAGGGCCTTGACCATCATCGGGTCCAGGTCATACGGTTCGGCGGGCAGCCCGAAGGAGAGCCTGAGGAAGTTCTCGACCAGGTTCATCGAGTTGTCCGGGTACAGCATCGGCTGGCCGATTGACTTCTTGTGGGCGTAGGCGGCGATGACCGGGAGCTTCGCCATCAGGCGGAAGGTGGACAGCTCCACCTGCTCGTCGTCGAACGGGTCGAGTGAATCCTGATAGAACGTGGAGAGCGCCGAGACGGCCGAGGACAGCACCGGCATGGGGTGCGCATCGCGGGGGAACCCGCCGAAGAAACCCTTGAGTTCCTCATGGAGCAGAGTGTGCCGGCGGATGCGGTCGTCGAAGGCGGCCAGTTCGGTGGGGGTCGGCAGGTTCCCGTAGATCAGCAGGTAGGAAACCTCAAGGAAGCTGGAGTGCTGGGCCAACTGGTCGATCGGGTATCCCCGGTAGCGCAGGATGCCCTGGTCGCCGTCGATGTAGGTGATCGCCGAGGTGGTGGCTGCGGTGTTCATGAAGCCCGGGTCGTAAGTCACGGCGCCGGTCTGCTTGAGCAGCTTCGACACGTCATAGCCATTGTTGCCTTCAGCAGCGTTGACCATCGGGAGGCTGAGTTTGCCTCCGTCATAGTGCAACGATGCACCGTTTTGCTCGGTCATTGAACTCTCCTCCAGGAGTGGTGGCATGCATTGGCTTGCGACACCTTCGCACATTCAACTAAAACGCTACCGGTAGGACACCCGGAGCGCTAATCGACGCTGACCGGACGCTGGACCTGCAGGGCCTACTGAACCTGCCGAGCCGCGGACAGCCGTTGGACTGCCGCATCGATGGCCTCATCGGTGCCGGTCAGCGCGACTCGAATGAATCCCTGGCCAGCGTCGCCGTAAAAAGTACCCGGTCCAACGATGATCCCAAGCCTGGCGAAACGTTCCACAGTGGTCCAGGTGTCTTCGCCCGCAGTGGCCCATAGGTATAGCCCCGCCACCGAATCCTCGAGCCGCAGCCCGAAATTCTCCAGCGCTGGGATCAGCAGCTCGCGGCGTCGCCGGTACAGGTCCTTCTGGGCCTGCACATGCTCGTCGTCGTTGAGCGCAGCGCGCATGGCTTCCTGGACCGGGAACGGCACAATCATTCCGGCGTGTTTGCGGGAGTTCACCATGTTGGCAATCAGGTCAGGATCCCCGGCAGTGAACGCGGCCCGATAGCCGGCCATGTTCGATTGCTTGCTCAGCGAGTAAACGGCGAGCAGGTTGCTGTGGCTGCCCCCATTAACACGGGCATCGAGCACACTCGGGACCGATTCGCCGCCCCTGGCACTATCCCAGCTACCCCAGCCGAGTTCCGCGTAGCACTCGTCGGAGGCGACGACGGCGCCCAGTGCGCGGGCTTCGGTCACAACCTTGGCGAGGTCGGTGGCCGAGAGGACGCGGCCCGTCGGGTTGGCGGGCGAGTTGACCCATACCAGCCGGACCCGCGCCCTGGTCTCCTCGTCAAGGGTGGACAGGTCATCGGCAGCCACTGGCGTGGCACCCGCGAGTTCTGCGCCGATGTCATAGGTCGGGTACGCGACGGTTGGGCGGACGACGACGTCGCCCTCTCCCAGCCCGAGCAACGTGGGCAGCCAGGCGACGAGTTCCTTGGACCCTACCGTCGGCAGGACGTCCAACGGATCAAGTCCGTCAACGCCACGGCGCCGAGCGAACCAGTTGCTCACTGCGGATCTGAGTTCGTCAGTACCGTGAGTGGTGGGGTATCCCGGGGCATCGGCCGCGCCGATCAACGCCTTCTGGATGACCGGAGGGGTTGGATCGACTGGCGTACCGATGGACAGGTTCACAGCCCCACCGGGGTGCTGCTTCGCCAGAGTCACGTAGGGCGCCATGGCGTCCCAGGGATAGTCCGGGAGCGCAATTCCGAACTGTCGGTTGCCGCCCGGGACGCTCATAGGTCGTGGGTCTGGGGCGGGAGGGCCGCGATGATCGGGTGGTCCTTGCCGATGTTTCCCAGCTTCGCGGCACCGCCCGGGGAGCCGATGTCGTCGAAGAACTCGACGTTGGCTTTGTAGTACTCGGCCCACTGGTCGGGAGTGTCATCCTCGTAGTAGATGGCCTCCACCGGGCACACTGGCTCGCAGGCGCCGCAATCGACGCACTCATCCGGATGGATGTAGAGGGACCGTTCGCCTTCGTAGATGCAATCTACTGGGCATTCCTCGATGCAGGCCTTGTCCTTCAAATCCACGCACGGCTGTGCGATTACGTAGGTCACTTCCCACGCCTTTCCAGTTGGGGCTGTCGTTCCGTTTCCAGCTTAACGCAATGGCCCGGTGCAGCCGCATCGTGTCCTGGTTCAGCCCTATGAGGCCCACCACTACCAATCCTGCCCACTACGCTGATCAGATGGACTCCCCCGCACACCAACTGCTCAGGCTTCCCGTAGGGACACGCGTTGTGGTCAGGTATCGCATTGGCGATGGTCTCACGGATGCGCTGGGGGATCTCATCCAAATCGATGAGCAGACCTGCACCGTGCGGACCAGGCGGCACGGCGACGTCGTCGTCCCCCTCCAACTGGTGACCGCCGCAAAGCCGGTGCCTCCCCCACCCCCACGGCGCCCCCGACGGTTCTGACCCGCGCACTTGCTCACCCGGGGACCCGAAGGTCTTGGCGTTTCCGCTGGAGGAGCCCGATCAGTGGGATCCGAGGCCCACGGAAGTGGGCCGGCTACTGAGCAACCGTGTCGGGGAGCTTCTTCATGCCCCAGAAGCCCCCACCCAGCACGGGAATGGCCGCCAGGAAGGTTCCCGCCACTCCGATCCACATTGTCGGGAGGATCCCGAGCTGCTCGCCCAGTACCCCCGCGAGCAGGCCAGCGATCGGCATGACCCCCCACACCACAAACCTGATGGACGCGTTCATCCTGCCGAGCAGCCTCGGCGGACAGACCCGCTGGCGCATGCTGACCTGCATGATGTTGTAGGCCAGGACGCAGAAGGTCATCCCCGCCTCCCCCACGATGAGCAGAGCCAACGAGGCAGGCTTCGACGGCGCGAGCGCGGCCAGCGGCACCAGCACTAGGAATGCGCCGCTGGCCAGGGACGCGAGCGGGATCACGGTTCCCTCACCAATCCGTGCGGCAATCCACGGTGTTGCGAGCGCGCCCGCCAACCCTCCCGCCGCGGCGACCGAGAGGATCAGGCCGAGTGCTGCCGCCCCCAGATCGAGGTCCCGCAGGATCAGCAGGGGCAACAGGGTGAACAGCAACGAAGCGAAGAAATTGACGCCGGCAGTACAGGCCGCGACACGCCGGATCAGCGGATGCCGCCAGACGAAGGACAGACCCTCCCTGATTTCGACGGCGAGCGGGCGCCGGTCCGCAACCGGCGAACGCTGCTCCTCATCCCGGGTCCGGACCAGGAATATGGCCGACACCAGATACCCCGCTGACTGCCCGACGACCAGCAGCGGCGCGCTGAGGAGCTGCAATAGGCCACCACCCAACGCTGGCCCACCCAGCCGGGAGATCTGGGCGGTCGATTCGAGCTTCGAGTTGGCGCTGGGCACCTGGTCCCCCGCCACCAACACGGGAACGTAGCTTTGGTAGGCGACATCGAAGAACACGGTTGCAATGCCAACGACGCCGGCCACCAGGCAGAGGTGCCAGATGGTCAGCGCATCCATCCACCAGAGCAGGGGAATGGCGAGCATCGCGACCATCCGCACCAGGTCCGCCCCGATCATTACCCGGCGTTTGAGCCAACGGTCCACCCATGCTCCGGCGGGTAGCCCGACGAGCAGAAACGCTGCCGTGCCGCTGGCATTGAGCACGCCGACTTCAAGCTCGGAGGCGCCCAGAAGCAAAACAGCGATGACGGGGAGGGCAAGATGACCGAGTTGGGTGCCCAGCTGGCTGATGGCTTGGCCGGCCCAGAAATTGAGAAAGTTCCGATCACGGAGCAGGGACGGTGGCGGGGATCCGGTCTGGGTGGTCACCGTCACAGTCTGCGTGTAGTGATTGATTACTGTCAATCACTGGGTCGGGCTGACGTATCATTTAGGGATGGATACTGATGAGGATGTACAGGCACGCGGCCGGGCACTCAGCTCCCCCGTTCGGCTCAGAATCCTCCGGCTTTGCCTGCATAAGGGCAGAACCAACAAGGAAATTGCTGAGCTCCTCGAGCTTAACCCGGCGACCGCGCTGCACCACGTGCGGACCCTGCTGGCCACCGGGTTTTTGGTGGCCGAAGAAACCCGCACCGGCAACCGCGGGGCCAAGGAAATTCCTTACCGGGCAACCGGACTGTCATGGCGCAGCAGGATTCCCAATGCTGCGCCAGTGCTGGTGGAAACGTTCCTGCAGGAAATTGACGGACTGAATCCGTCGGAGATTGATGTGTGGCGGCTCGGTCTTCGCCTGAACGAAACAAACCGCTCCGAGATGATGCGCCGAATCCGCGAAATTCTTGAGGAATACGCGATCCGCGATTCAGACACCGACGGTACCGCCACGTCAATCATGTTGGCCCACCATCTGGACCGCAGCGCCGACTAACCGGCACGGTTTAGGGTCTATTGTCTAGGGGCTAGGGGCTAGGCCGGACGGTTAGCCCGCCGGGGTCGCAGCACCCACCAGGACACCATCGAGGCGACGACCGTGACGACCGCCAGGCCAAAAACCCAAATGGTTCCCGCGACCGCAGCCGGTAAGAGTGGATCCATTCCCAAGTCTGTCAGGACCAGCGGCTGATCTTCGCTGGCGGCAAACAAGCCCACCACCAGGTAGGCGACTCCACCCACCACCGGGGCCACATAGACGGTGCGGGCCCACAGTGCCACGAAGACTGCGACACTCCCTGCCAGCAGCACTGCCGCGGCCGCTCCCACCGGAAGAGTCAGGCCTTCAACGTCCCACTGCTGGCCATGGAGGGCGGTTCCCAGGACGGCCACAACGGGGCCCAGGACGGCAGAAACGAGGAACGCCCACCACAGGGGGATTCCCTGACGGTGGGCGTTTTTACGGGTAGGGCGATCCCCCACCGCGGTGCCGATCGGTTGACTGACGACGACGGCGGCTGGGCGCCGGTCGTCGTCGTCAGTCAGTGCCGATGAGCGATCCTGCAAAACGGTCGAAGACTAGACGCGGGCGCGTGAACGAGCCGCGCGCATCCGCTCGTTGGCATCGAGGATCAGCTTCCGGATCCGGATCGACTCAGGAGTCACTTCAACACACTCGTCTTCGCGGGCGAACTCCAGTGACTCTTCGAGGGTCAGCTTGCGGGGAGGTGTGAGGTTCTCGAAGGTATCCGATGAGGCTGCACGCATGTTGGTGAGCTTCTTTTCCTTGGTGATGTTCACGTCCATGTCATCGGCGCGGGAGTTCTCGCCGACGATCATGCCCTGGTACACCTCGGAGGTGGGCTCCACGAAGAAGGATCCACGTTCCTGCAGGTTGATCATGGCGAACGGGGTGACCACTCCGGCGCGGTCAGCGATCATCGAGCCGTTGGTGCGGTACTCGATGTCCCCGGCCCAGGGCTCGTAGCCCTCGGAGTAGGAAGCAGCGATACCGGCGCCGCGGGTGTCCGTGAGGAACTTGGTACGGAAACCAATCAGGCCGCGGGCGGGGACGATAAATTCCATTCGGACCCAACCGGTGCCGTGGTTGGACATGTTGGTCATCCGGCCCTTGCGGGTTGCGAGGATCTGGGTCACTGCGCCCAGGTACTCCTCGGGTACGTCGATGGTCATGTGCTCCATCGGCTCGTGCACCTTGCCGTCGACCATCCGGGTCACCACCTGAGGCTTGCCAACCGTCAGTTCGAACCCTTCGCGACGCATCTGCTCGACGAGGATGGCGAGTGCGAGCTCGCCACGGCCCTGTACTTCCCAGGCGTCGGGACGCTCAGTGGCAAGAACTTTCAGGGAGACGTTACCGATCAGTTCACGGTCCAGGCGATCCTTCACCTGGCGCGCGGTCACCTTGGCGCCCTTGACTCGGCCAGCGAGCGGCGAGGTGTTGATACCGATGGTGACCGAGATGGCTGGGTCATCGACGGTGATCAGCGGCAGTGGCTGGGGGTTGTCAATGTCGGTCAGGGTCTCACCAATGGTGATGTCCTCGATGCCGGCGACGGCGACGATCTCGCCCGGTCCGGCGGAATCGGTAGGCACGCGATCGAGGGCGCGGGTGGCCAGCAGTTCGGTGATCTTGACTGACTTCAGCTCACCGTTCTGACGGGCCCAGGCGACGGTCTGGCCCTTACGCAGGGTGCCGTTGAAGATCCGCAGCAGGGCGAGACGGCCCAGGAATGGGGAGGCGTCAAGGTTGGTAACGTGCGCCTGCAGCACACCGTCCGGGTTGTACCGGGGCGCTGGGATGTGATCGATGATGGTCTTGAACAGTGGCTCAAGATTGTCATTCGACGGAACCGTGCCGTCAGCTGGCTGCTCGAGTGAGGCTGCGCCTTCGCGGGCTGCTGCGTAGACGACTGGCACGTTGAGAACCGAGTCGAGGTCCAGGTCCGGAACTTCGTCGGCGAGGTCCGAGGCAAGGCCCAGGAGGAGGTCCATTGATTCGCTGACCACTTCGTCGATCCGCGAGTCGGGACGGTCAGTCTTGTTGACCAGCAGCACCACTGGGAGCTTCGCGGCGAGGGCCTTACGCAGCACGAAACGGGTCTGGGGCAGTGGGCCTTCGGAGGCATCCACCAGCAGGACAACGCCGTCGACCATTGACAGACCGCGTTCCACCTCACCACCGAAGTCGGCGTGGCCCGGGGTGTCGATCACGTTGATGGTGATGGTCTCGCCCTTGGCGGAGGGCCCGTCGTAGAACACGGTGGTGTTCTTGGCGAGGATGGTGATGCCTTTTTCGCGCTCGAGGTCACCGGAGTCCATGACCCGGTCTGCCACGTCGCCATGGGCTGCGAAGGAATTGGTCTGCCGGAGCATGGCATCAACCAAGGTGGTCTTTCCGTGGTCAACGTGGGCCACGATGGCAACGTTGCGGAGGTCGCTGCGAACAGCTGTGTTGCCTGTGGTTTCAGACATGCGTAATGACTCAATTCAGTAATCTTGAGGGGAATCTAGCGTTATGAGGACGGCGCCTGCTTGTACCAGTCTAAGCTCTCAGGAAAAAATGCCCTAACGCGGGGAGCAAATCGGCTCAAAATCAACGCGCTGGGGCAGGTTTGCGGGAACGCACGACGGCGGCCCACCCCCTGGGGGTGAGCCGCCGTCGGACCGATGATTGACTCGCCGGTGTTGCTACGCAGCGCCCGGTGGCAGGATCAGCCCCGCGCCCGGGATGGCCGCGAGCAGAGCCTGCGTATAGGGAGTCGCCGGATGGTCGAAGACGTCGTCGGTCGACCCCTGCTCCACCAGCTTTCCCTTCTCCATCACACAGACGTGGTCGGCGATCTGGCGCACCACCGCAAGGTCATGCGTAATGAACAGGTAGCTGAGCCCCAATTCCGCTTGCAGGTCTGCGAGGAGGTTGAGGATCTGAGCCTGAACGAGGACGTCCAGTGCCGAAACCGCCTCGTCACAGATAACCACTTCAGGGTCCAACGCCAACGCGCGGGCGATAGCCACGCGCTGCCGCTGGCCCCCCGAAAGCTCATTCGGGAAGCGCCGCATCATCGATGCGGGGAGGGCCACCTGTTCCAGTAGATCCCGGACTTTCTGCTCCCGCGACTTGGCGTCACCAATACCGTGGACCCTCAACGGCTCTTCAATGGTTCTGAAGATGTTGTACATCGGGTCCAGAGACCCGTAGGGGTCCTGGAAAATCGGTTGCACCCGGCGGCGGAAATTAAACATTTCCTTCCGACTCAGCGAGGTGATGTCCACCCCGTCAAAGTCGATACTGCCTTCGGTCGCCGTTTCCAGCCCCAGAACCATTCGAGCCACTGTTGACTTGCCCGAGCCGGACTCCCCGACGACGGCGGTGGTGGTGCCCCGCGCGATCGAAAAGGAGACGCCGTCGACCGCTTTGAAATCGGTCGACTTGCCCCAGCTGCCACGGATCTTGAAGACCTTCGTCAGATCCTTGACCTCGATCACCTTGTCGACCAGCCCGTTACCAGCGGAGGTGGGCTCCTCCGGTGCCAGCACCTCGGTCGTTGCGACGCCCAGCTTCTTGGCGGATTCGATCCGGCGCGAAGCCAACGACGGCGCCGATGCGACCAGCTTCTGTGTGTAGGCGTGCCGTGGATTGGTGAGCAGTTCCATGGCTGGACCCGCTTCCACCACCTTGCCCTTGTACATCACGATCACCTTGTGAGCGCGTTCGGCTGCCAACCCCAGGTCGTGGGTGATCAGCAGGACCGCCGTCCCCAGTTCCTGGGTCATGGTGTCCAGATGATCGAGAATCTGCCGCTGGACCGTCACGTCGAGGGCCGACGTCGGCTCGTCGGCGATGAGCAGGCGCGGCCGGCAGGACAAGCCGATAGCGATGAGCGCCCGCTGCCGCATACCACCGGAGAACTCGTGCGGGTACTGGTTGGCGCGAGATTCGGCGTCGGGCAGGCCGGCTTCCGAGAGCACCTGTGCCACGTCCTTCTTGCCGTGAGGCAGGCCGTTGGCCCGCAGCGTCTCCTTCACCTGGAAGCCGATTTTCCAAACCGGGTTCAGATTCGACATGGGGTCCTGCGGCACCATTCCAATGGACGAGCCACGGAGTTCAACAATCCGCTTCTCGTCTGCGTGGGTGATGTCCTCGCCGTCGAACAGGACCTGGCCTCCGGACACGCGACCGTTCTCGGGGAGCAGGCCGATCGCCGCGAGGGCGGTCGTCGACTTTCCCGAGCCGGATTCGCCGACAATGGCGACCGTCTCCCCCGGCATGATGGACAGCCGCGCATTCTTGACTGCCTCCACATCGCCCTGGGAGGTGGTGAAGGTGATCGCGAGATCGCGCAGTTCTAGCAGCGGCTGCGCGCCAGCTCCTTCTGGGCTAATGCTTTCTGGAGTCTGTGTCATCGCTTCCGAGCCTTTGGATCGAGTGCGTCCCGCAGCGCGTCGCCCAACATGATGAAGCTGAGCACGGTCAGGGAGAGCGCGAGGGCAGGCCAGAACAGCGGCATCGGGTTGGTCCGTACCGTCGGTTCTGCCGAGAAGATGTCATTGCCCCAGGACATGACGTCGGGTGGCAGCCCAATGCCCAGGAAGGACAGGGTTGACTCCGCGACGATGAAGGTGCCCAGGGAAATGGTGGTGATCACGATGACCGGGGCAAGGGCGTTGGGGATCACGTGCTTCAGCAACGCCGAGAACCGGGAGACGCCCAGCGAACGGGCGGCCGTCACAAAGTCAGCATTTCTGACCGAGATCACTGATGCCCTGGTAATACGGGCGATCTGCGGCCAGCCGAAGGTGACGAGAATGACCACCAACGTCCAGACGCTGCGGTTCTCCCTGAAGAAGGGCAGCTGAACCACAACAATGGCGCCCAAGATGAGGGGCAGCGCGAAGAAGATGTCTCCCAGTCGCGCCAGGATCGCGTCGATCCACCCGCCGTAGAACCCGGCAATGGCCCCGATGGCCCCGCCGATCAGGAGCACGCCGAGGGTGGAGAACATTCCCACCATCAGCGATGACTGGGTGCCGTAGACGACCCTGGACAGCACATCGCAGCCCTGCTGGGTGAAACCGAGGGGGTGACCCGGCGCCGGCCCGGCGCCGGAATTGATCAGCAGACAGTTCTCATTGGGTGGTTCGTCGGTGAAAACTCCCGGAAACAAGGCGACGAAAATGACGGCCAGGATAAGAATGCCGCTCAGGATGAACAGCGGCTGGCGCCGCAGATTCCGCCAGGCTTCACTCCACTGGCTGCGGGGAGCGTCGTCAGTGGTGGCACTGTCGGTGGCGGCGACGGGGGTTTCCTCGGCGTCCGCTACGAAGTGTTCAATGGGGTACGCGGGACGCTTGGGCGAAACCGCGCGTTTGGGTGTGTTTTCCATCTCAGGCATATCGAATCCTCGGGTCAAGCCATGCGTACAGCAGATCCACCACCAAGTTGGCGATGCAGAATATCAGGATCAGAACGGTGACGATTGCCACCACAACAGGTGCTTCGCCGTTCAGCACAGCGCGATACAGCGTGTTGCCGACCCCGTTCACGTTGAAGATGCCTTCAGTGACGATCGCGCCGCCCATCAGGGCGCCCAGATCAGCGCCCAGGAAGGTGATGACGGGGATCATCGAGTTGCGCAGAATATGCACCGTAACCACCCGACGACGCGACAGCCCCTTGGCGGTAGCTGTGCGCACGTAGTCGGCGTTCACGTTTTCAATGATGCTGGTTCGGGTCAGCCGGAGGACGTAGGCGAAGGACACCAGGCCCAGGACGACGGCGGGTAGGATCAGCTCGCTGAAGGGTGCTGCCCCGCTCACTGTCGGATTGGCCCACCCGAGTTTGACGCCCACCAGGAACTGCATGAGGAAACCAAGCACGAAGATGGGGACAGCGATCACCACAAGCGAGACGACCAGGATGGTCGAGTCGAAGATCTTGCCTTTTCGCAGGCCGGCGATCAGGCCGAAGAGGATGCCGAAGACTGCCTCAAAGACGAGCGCCATGATGGCCAGCCGGGCGGTGGTGGGGAAAACCTCTGCAATGATCGTGGCGATCTCGCGACCGGCGAAGTTCACGCCCAGATCGAAGGTGAGGACACCCTTGATGAAGAGGAAGTACTGCACCCAGAACGGCTGGTCGAGATTGTACTGGTCACGCAGAGCCGCCTCGACGGCAGGGGTGCAGCCACGCTCGCCGCAAATCGCGGCGGTGGGGTCACCCGGGAGGCTAAAGACCAGGAAATAGACCAGCAGGGTTGCACCGATGAAGACGGGTATTAGTTGAAGAACACGCCGAATGATGTACCAGGCCATCAGGCAACACCTCCGGCAGAAAGCGCCCCGGAGGGACGCTGAACAAAACTATTCATCTGTTGAGGACCTTTGAATTTGGAGCAAAACTGATGGGGCCCCCAAACGAGGGCCCCATCAGTTGGTTAGCTGTTACTTGGTGGTGATGGCGTTGTACAGAGGAACACCATTCCAGCCGAATTCGACGTTGTCGACATTCTGGCTCCAGCCGCCCTGGGCAACCTGGTACCACAGTGGGATGGAGGGAAGGTCCTCAAGGAGCATTTCCTGCGCCTCGTTCATCGCCGCGGCACCTGCTTCTACTGAATCAGCTGCCAGTCCATCGGAAAGTGCCTGGTCGAATTCCTCGTTCTCGTACACGGAGTCGTTGGACCCGGCGCCGGTGGCGTGGATCGGTCCAAGGAAGTTGTACAGGGACGGGTAGTCGGCCTGCCACCCGGTTCGGATGGCACCGGTGAGGGTCTTGTCCGTGGCGTTGGTCCGCAACTCGGCGAAGGTGGAGAACGGCAGGCCGCTCACCTCGATCCCCAGGTTGTTCTTCAGACCGTTGACTACTGCCTCAACCCAGGTGCGGTGGTCACCGGCGTCGGCGTTGTACGCAATGGTCAGGGCCTCAGACTCGTCGTAAGGCTCAATAGCCTCGGCCTCTTCCCACAGCTCAACCGCACGCTCGGGGTTGAATTCCAGGTTCTCGCTACCAGGCAGGCTGTCGTTGTAGCCCTCGAGCACGGGGGCGGTGAACTCGGTGGCGGGAGTGCGGCCGTTGTTGAAGATCACTTCGGTGATCTCTTCCCGGTCGATCGCCATCGAGATCGCCTGACGACGCAGCTTGCCGTCCTCGCCATCCCAGTTGTCGAGGTAGTAAGGGATGGAGATGGTCTGGTTGCCCGCATAGGGGGACTCCAGCCACCGGTCGCCGAGGTCGTTCTTGAAGTTCTGTACGTCGCTGGTCGGCACAGTCTTCAGGACGTCAAGGTTGTCCGAGATCAGGTCCTGGTAAGCGGTGCTGCCGTTCTGGTACATCTTGAAGGTCACACCAGCGTTCTGCGCTGCCTGCGGGCCGTCGTAGTCCTCGTTCGGAACCAGTTCGATCTGCTGGTTGTGCTGCCAGGCGCCTTCAGCTGCGAACTTGTACGGTCCGTTGCCGATCGGGTTCTCACCGAACGCTTCGAAGTCTTCGAACGCGACCTCGGGCAGCGGGGAGAACGCACTGTAGCCCAACCGCAGAGGCCAGTCAGACTCAGGCTGGTTCAACGCAACCGTGAAAGTAAGTTCGTCGACAACTGTGAGCCCGGACATCTCGTCGAGGTCGGAGCCTTCAGCGCTGACCTCGTCGTAGCCCTCGATGCTCTCGAAGAAGTAACTTGCCAGCTGGGCGTTCTTCGCGGCGGCGCCATAGTTCCATGAGTCAACAAACGACTGGGCCGTGACGGGCTCACCGTTGGTGAACGTTTTTCCTTCAACCAGGGTGATCGTGTAGTTCTGGGCATCCTCGGTTTCGATGGACTCTGCCATCTCATTCTGGGACGCACCGTCAGCGTCGTAGCTGACCAATCCGGAGAACAGCAGATCCACAACTGCTCCGCCGCCGACCTCGTTGGTGCTGGTCGGGATCAGCGGGTTCTGGGGCTCAACACCATCTACCACGATGGCCCGATCGGCGTTCGATGCAGCGTCGTCGCCGCCACCGCCACATGCGCTTACTGCCAGCGCCGCAGTCAAAGCCACGCCAACAACCTTGGAAATACGCGCTAAACGCATTCCGCCTCCTTGTGTTATTTGATCGACCGGATCGAAGTTACCGCCCGGATTGAACCGGATCATGTTGTACATGTCCCAGCTCACAGTGGACAAGCTTAGGCCTCTAAAGTTGCCTGACGAAACCGAGGGGACTCCCGCACGCAGAAACGGCCCGCCCCACAGGGCGAGCCGTTTCCGTTGACCGCCACGTCAATGACGGGGCGGAAGGCCTTGAAAAGCGCTAGGACTTCTTGGAGCGGGAGAGCTTCCAGCGTCGGGTGGCCGACGTTCCGGCCGTCCCCCGTGGCGCTTCCTCAAGGTGGTAGTCCGCCAGCTGGTCCTGGATCTGCTGATCCATTCGATCGGACATCTGCTCGTTCACCTGATCGGTGACCTGTTCGGCCAGGGCATTGCGAGCCTGGCGTCGCTGGGCGCGCAAGAATTGCTGGTGTTCATCGTGGAAGGCCTTGGCCGTCGCGATGCACATGAAGATCATTACCACGCTGAACGGCAGCGCGGTCAGGATCGCGGCGGTCTGGATCGAGGCCAGCCCGTCATCTCCGACCAGCAGCAGGGCGATTGCCACCGTAGCGGCGGCAACGGCCCAGAACGCGCGGATCCAGTGCTTGGGGTCAGGATGTCCGCCGGTTGAGATCATGCTCATGACCAGCGCACCGGAGTCCGCCGAGGTGATGAAGAAGATCGCGATCAGGATAATCGCCCCAATGAGCAGGATCGGACCCCCGGGAAGCTCGGTGAGGAGCCCGAACAGCGCGTTATTGGTATCCACCGCTCCGTCTTCACCAACCAGACCGCCGTTGCCGAACAGTTCGCGGTAGAGGGCTGATCCACCCAGCACCGAGAACCAGAGGAACGTCAGGAGGGTTGGCACAAGCAGCACGCCGGCAACGAATTCGCGCACGGTACGGCCCTTGGAGATGCGTGCAATGAAGATACCTACGAACGGGGCCCAGGAAATCCACCAGCCCCAGTAGAAGGTGGTCCAGGCTGACTGCCAGGCTTCGCCGTCGGCGCCGGCAAAAGCGAGGGTATCGAAGGTCAGGCCGACGACGTTCTGCAGGTAGTTACCGATGGACTGCACGAACTCGCGAAGCAGGAACAGCGTTGGGCCGGTGAAGAGAATGAAGAGCAGCAGCATCCCGGCGAGCACCAGGTTGGTGTTGGACAGCCACTTCATGCCCTTGCCCACGCCCGAGATCACCGATACCAGGGTCAACGCTGTGATACACAGGATTAGACCGATCTGGGTGAACTTGGTGGCCTCCATGATGTTGGCGGTGTCGAGACCAGCGGACATCTGAAGAACGCCGAGCCCCAACGAGGTGGCAACACCGAACAGGGTACCGACCAAGGCAATAATGTCTATCGCGTCGCCCCATTTTCCCTTGACCTTGTCGCCCAGAAGCGGTTCGAGGGTCCAGCGAATCGAGATGGGACGGCCCCTGCGGTGGACCGCGTAGGCGATCGAAAGCCCGACGACCACGTAGATGCTCCAGGCGTGGAGACCCCAATGGAGGAAGGTCTGGGTCAGGGCTTGCTGGGCAAGCTCAATGCCGGTCCCTTCTGTCCCGGGCGGGGGTGCAGCGAAGTGGTTCAGCGGTTCAGCGACGCCCCAGAAGACCAGGCCAATGCCCATGCCAGCCGCGAAAAGCAGAGCGAACCACGACATCATTGAGAATTCTGGCCGGTCCTCATCCTTGCCGAGGCGGATGTCACCGAATCGGCTCAGGCCTACCCAGAGCGTGAACACGACAAACATTGCCACAATGGCCACGTAATACCAGCCGAAGCCGCTGATGACGTTCGTCTGGATTGCTCCGAACACTTCGGCAGCTGTCGAGGGGAAGATGAGAGCGAAGCCCACGAACACCACGATGAGCGCTGCAGCCGGATAGAACACCGACTTGGCCAGCCGTGAGGCCGCGATCGGTTTCCCTTCGGTGGGTTGGCCGTCTGGCTCGCCGGGTGGACTATCGGTTGCCGGATTTCCGGACCTGAGGGACATTCGGGTAACTCCTCATGCTTCTTGAAAAAAGTGAGAATGACTATTGACAAGCCTCTGCAGAGGCAGTAAGGCCTTACCTAGCCTACAGAAGGACCGGTCCCGATGCACAAGGCCGCCTCAACGCAGGAACGACGGCGCCCCATCCCCGGAAGGGATAGGTCGCCGTCGTTCATGAAAAGCGGGAGCCGTTACTCGGCTGACGCGAGGAGCTTCGCCCGCAGCTCGCGGCGTTCGCGCTGCTTCTCCGGGTTCGGCAAGGGAACCGCTGCAAGGAGCCGCTGGGTGTAGGGATCCTGAGGCCGCCGAAGGATCTGGTCTCTGGTCCCCTGCTCCACAATCCTCCCCCGTCGCATCACGCAAATCCGGTCGGACATGAGGTCGACGACGGCGAGGTCGTGGGTGACGAACAGGCAGGCGAAGCCGAGCTCCTGCTGCAGGTTCTTCAGCAGTTCCAACACGGTGGCCTGCACCGACACATCGAGCGCTGAGGTCGGCTCATCAGCGACTAGGAGTTTCGGTTTCAGGGACAGCGCGCGAGCAATACCGACCCGTTGTTTCTGCCCGCCCGACAGCTCGTGTGGGTAACGGTTGCGGTAAGCGCGCGGCAACTCCACCTGGTCGAGGAGGGTCTCGATCCGCTTCTGCAGATCGGCGCCCTTGGCAACCTTCGCCAGGAACATCGGCTCTCCGATGCTCTCGCCCAACGGCAGGCGGGGGTTCAGGGAGGAGGAAGGGTCCTGGAATACCATCCCCACGTTGCGGCGCAGCTCGAACAGTTCCTTGCGGGAGGCATTCGAGATTTCCTTGCCGGTGACGGTCAGCGACCCTGCGGCGACGGGCAACAGGCCCACCGCGGCGCGGCCGATAGTGGTCTTTCCGGACCCCGACTCGCCTACCAGGCCCAAGATCTCTCCCGGGTAAATGGCAAGGTTCGCGCCTTCGACTGCCCGGAACGCAGGCACCCTGCCCTGTTTGGGGTACTCAATGGCCACATCTGTGAGCTTCAAGACTGGGGCTCCGCGCGACGTGTCAGCAGCACGTTCTGCTTCTTCGAGCCGGGCCTGGTTCTCACGTTCGCGCCGCATCAGCTCGTCCTGCTCGACGTTTCTGAGCTCGGTACCGGTGGCAGCTGCAAGCGCCGCGGTGACATCTACTTCATCGGTGTCGGAGCCGCCCTGTCCCAGGTGGGGCACTGCCGCCAGCAGTTTCCTCGTATACTCATGCTGCGGGTTATGGAAAATCTGTGCGGAGGTACCCGCTTCAACGATCCGGCCCTTGCTCATCACCACGATGTGGTCGGCAAGGTCGGCGACCACTCCCATGTCATGGGTGATCAAGACGATGGCGCTGTTGAGCTTGTTGCGCAGGTTGCGCATCAGGTCGAGGATTTCGGCCTGAACCGTCACGTCCAGCGCGGTGGTGGGTTCGTCGGCGATGAGTAGCTTCGGATCGCAGGAGAGCGACTGAGCGATCATGGCCCGTTGGCGCTGTCCCCCAGACAGCTGGTGCGGGTAGGACTTGAACGCCTTCTCAGGGTCGGGAAGTTCCACCATGTCGAGCAGCTTCAACGCCCGCTCTTTGGCCTCATCGGGGGAAATCTCGTTGTGCAGGCGGATGGTTTCGACGATCTGGAACCCGATGGTGTAGACCGGGTTCATCGCCGTCATGGGTTCCTGGAAAATGACTGCTACATCGCGGCCACGAACCTGGCGAAGCTTGCTTCCGGTCAGGCCGAGGATCTCCCTGCCATTGAGCTTGACGCTGCCCGTAGTGCGGCTGTTTTCAGGGAGCAAGCCCAAAAGTGACATGGAGCTTGCGCTTTTGCCCGATCCTGACTCGCCCACGATAGCGAGCACCTCGCCGGCCTTGACCTCATAGTTCAGGTCGATGGCGGCAGGCACCCAGACTTTGTCGACGCCGTAGTCGACGCTCAGGCCCTTGACCTGGAGGACAGGAACCCCGCTGTCGGGTGTCTGGCCTGTTTCCGAATTTTCGATGACGCCGTCGGTCATGATTCTGCTTTCCTTCCGCCCGTGGCCTGCCACATTCTGGTGATTAGTGGACTTGCCCGGAATCCTGAAACTATATGGGTATGAATAGCCCGAGTGATGTAGCCAGCCCCATTATCTTCAAGCCACGCTTTGGTAAGTGGTTTGCAGGTCTGACCTGGGTACTGGCCGGGATTGGTATTGCCCTGTCGGTGGCCGGCGACGGCGTTGACGGTTTGATTTCCGCGTGGCCGTTGCTCGCCTTGGCTTACTTTGGCTGGTTGCTGTTCTGGTATCCGTCCGTGGTGATTGCCGACGACGCAGTGACGCTCAACAACCCACTGCGATCCATTTCGGTGCCGTGGGCCGCATTGATCCACGTCGACACGAAGTTTGCCCTCAGCCTGGTGACCGTTCGAGGCAGCCACACCGCGTGGGCTGCGCCGGCACCTGGCGTCTGGGGTACTCACCGCGGCAAGCCTGAGCATGTCCAGGGCCTCCCCGAATCCAGCTACGGTCCAGCCCAGTCCATTCGACCGGGAGATCTGAAGAATACCGACTCTGGAGCGGCAGCCTTCCTGGTCCGTACCCATTGGGCGGCTCTCGTCGACGGCGGACTGGTCGACGCCGACGCCACAGAAACCACTGCCGCGGTGACCCGCATCCATTGGATTCAGATCGGATGCGCAGTCGCCCTGCTCGCCGCCACCCTGATTGCCTTCTCTCTGGTCTAGCCGGCAGGCGCGACGCGGCTGTACCGCTGCCCCGCCCGCCGGTTCAACCATGCGCTTAGGCACTTTAGGCCTCGGGGCGGTTGGGATCGGAGATATCGCCAGAGTGCACTGCCTTCTTGGCGTTGAACTTCTTCTGACGGGGATCGAAAGCATCCCGCAGCCCATCTCCGATGAAGTTGATCGACAGGCAGATCATGATGATGAAAAGACCTGGCCACCAGAACAACCACGGCCGGGTGTTGAACGCCTGCTGGTTGTCGCTGATCAGGCTACCCAGGGAGATGTCCGGTGAACGCACACCGAGGCCCAGGAAGGACAGCGCGGATTCCAGCAGGATTGCCGAGGCCATCACCAGCGTGGTGTTGACGATGATGACTCCCACAGCGTTGGGCAGGATGTGCTTGAAAATAATGCGGGTGTCGGATGCGCCGGCGATCCGGGCAGCGTCAACGAATTCCCGCTCCCTCAGGGAAAGGAATTCACCGCGTACCAGGCGTGCGAGCCCGGTCCAGATAATGAGTCCCACGAAAACGCCCAGCAGAATCACTCCCGCGCTGCCGCCCATAATGGAGCGCAGGAAGGTGCCACTTCCGGTGAGGTTGTTGCCCACGCTGCCGAGGACGGCGGCGAGGATGATGAGCGGGATCACAATGATCACGTCGGTGAAGCGCATCAGCACTGCTTCAACCCAGCCACGGAAGTAACCGGAGACGCCTCCGATGATGACCCCGAGGATGCCTCCGAGGATCCCAATGATGAACATAATGATCAGCGACAGCTGGGTGCCCCGCATGGTCATGGCGAACAGGTCGCGACCGACCCGGTCCTGCCCGAAGGGGTGATCGCCGAAGTCGAACGGGAGGACCCAGGTGGGTGCACCATTAGGGGTGGCTAATGGCAGCGTCTGAACGTAGCTCCACTTCCACCAGCCGGGAATCCCCGCGTACCCGATCGAGGTGAAGGCCATAACCACCACGAAGGCGAAAACAACCATGCTGATCACGGCGGCGGTGTTGCCAAAGAACCGTTTGCGGACAATCTGACCCTGGCTCAGGCCGATCGAGTCGTCCTTTGCCTTACTGGGCCTTTTCTTGTTCTCTGCTCTCGTGCTCATGCTTTCACCCTTACTCGTGGGTCAAGTACCGAATAGACCAGGTCAGCAACCAGGTTGAAGACCAGGGCCAGGATGCCTGTGATCAGGAAGACCCCCATGATGGGGTTCAAGTCGACGTTGCCCAGCGCGCCGATGAAGAGCTGCCCCATACCGCTGAAGGCGAAGACCTGCTCGGTAATGATGGCACCGCCGATCAGGCCACCGATATCGAACGCCACAAGGGTGGCCAGTGGGATGAGCGCGTTGCGGAAGGCGTGACGCATCACCACTGTGCGCTCTCCCAGCCCCTTGGCTCGTGCCGTGCGGATGTAGTCCTGGTTCATGATCTCGAGCATTGAAGCCCTTGAATAGCGGCTGTAGCCGGCCAGAGAGATCAGCATCAGCGCAATGGTGGGGAGCAGGAGGTGGGTAAAGGTATCGATGCCCATGATCCAGAAGTCGCCATCAAGGTTCGGGGTGGAGGAACCCAGGGTGGCAATTGGCCTGCCCCGGATCCTGCTGTTGTCCGAGTAGAGGGGCCAGGACTGCATGAACCGGTCGAGCAGGATGGTGAAACCCATGAGGAAAGCGGTGAGCCCCGCAGCGTTCATGCTCTGCCGGCGATCGTAGCCGCCCATGAAGTACCCGACTGCGACGCCGACCAGCACGGTAGCGATAGCCAGCAGGACGATCATCAGTGGGGTCGCCAGGTCGAGCAGAGGCTGCATGGTGAAGTAGGCAATCATGCCGATGCCAACCGTGATCAGCGCCGAGTAGAGCGCCTTGCGGTTCTTTAGCCCTGAGGTCAGGAGGGTGACACCGTAGGCAATTCCGACGCCTGCAATGGCAATAACGACCGGGCCGAAGCCCGGTTCGAGGAACCATTGGGTGAGGTCGAGGAAGAAGAGAATGACAGCTGCGAAAGCGAACCCGGCCGCCGCTGCGATGAGTCGCTTCTTCAGAGTCCCTCGGGCGACCAGATACCAGATGAAGGCCGAGACCAGACTGATGATCAGGATCGCCGTGAGGGAAATGTTCGGATCAGCAAGGAACGTGTTGAAACCAATGGCCCCGTACTCCTTGAGCAGAACCGCCACCCAGAAGATGGGGAGGGAGAAGAAGAGGAAGGCCATGAAGGTCACCCCATAGTCCAGCCCGCTGTACTGCCGGAGGGCGGTGATGATGCCCAGCGAGATGCCGATGAGGATCGCGAGGACGGTGGCGCCGGTAACCAGGAGGATGGTCTGACCCATCGCGCGGGAGAGCAATTGGGTGACTTCAATACCGGCGATGCTGCTGCCGAGGTCACAGGTGGCAGCGAAGGGGATGAGGCAGCTGGCTGCCCCACCAAGCCATTCGAAGTACCGGATAGGGGCAGGGACGTCCAGACTCAGGAGGTCTGTCCGTAGCTGGATGAGGGTTTCCCGGTTGGGAACGTTACTCTCGCGTAAATCTCTCAACGGGTCGCCTGAGAATGCGGTCAGCATGTAGACGATGAAGGATGCGCCCAGCAGAATGAGCACGGCGGCAACTAAGCGCCGGACGATATAGGTCACCATAGTGTTTATAACCTCAATGTTAAGGTTCCGGGGATCACCCGGCGTTGTGGCAAAAGTGTAATGCACCTAACAGGCGCCCGATATTTGGGAGATCCCAATCGCTTACCGCACTGCTTGTACACGGTTCGTTCAGGCACTAGAAAAGCGCTGGGGCCAGTGAGGCCGGCCCCAGCGCTTTCGTGTCTAGCGCACTAGATAGTGGGTGTGGCCGAGTTACTCAGCAACTGTCCATTCCCAGAAGTTCCACCAGATGCCCTCTTGGGTCGGGCTGAAGCCGACGCCTTCGATTGAATCACTGGCAGCGTTGATACCGATCGACTGGAACAGAGGCAGGCCATAGCCGGTCTCGAACAGGCGGGTGTCAACGATGGTCTGCAGTTCCTGCTGCTGCGCTTCATCAGTGGTGACGATCAGCTCATCCATAGCGGCCTGAGCTTCCTCGTCACAGAATCCGCTGAAGTTGGATGCCGATCCACAGCCGTAGAGCTGCGGAACGCCGGTGACGCCTACGCCGGTGCTGACCCAGCCGAAGATGACTGCATCGTAGGTACCGGTGCCAAGGGCTGCGCCCCACTCGTTGCCGGGGAGGCCGCCGTCGACGATCTCGAATCCGGCCTGACGGGCGCTCTCAGCGATGAGCGTGTAGGCGTCGACGCGGTTCGGGTTGTCGACGCTGTACATGATGCGGATCTCGGGGGTGGCACCGTCGAGCAGTTCGGTTGCTCCTTCGATGTCGACCTCGTCGTACATTTCCGAGCCGTTCACGGGAGTGGCAGCTTCGTAGCCGGGGGTGCCGACGTCGAAGATGTGTGAATCCCTGTGATCAGCCTCGGGGTCGAGCTGGCGGATCGTTGATTCAACGATCGCGTCGCGAGGGATCGTCATCATGAACGCCTTGCGAACGTTCTCGTCTTCGAAGACACCGCTGTAGTTGAGGTCAAGGTGATCGAAGGAGAGCTCGTCACCTTCGAAGATGTTGACTCCATCAATGGCCTCGAGTGACGCGAGAGTGTCAGCTGAAGCCTGTGGCTGGATGACGTCGACGTCGCCGTTCTGCAGGCCCTGGACCTGGGCGGTTGCGTCACCAATGTAGCGGATGGTGATTTCGTCGAGCTGGGTCTCGGGACCCCAGTTGTAGTCCTCGTTCTTGACGAGGGTCATCGACTGGTCGGGGACCATTGCGTCAACGATGTACGGTCCGCTGGACAGGTACATGGCTGGATCGTCAGGAAGGGTGGTGGTATCGAACGATGTGTTCCAGATGTCGGCAACAGACTGCAGCTCGGGGCGTTCCTGAGGATCCTCGGAGTCACCCTCAGGGGTGTTCTGGATGAGCTCAATCAGGGCAGCTTCGTCAGCCAGGCCAGCCTGGGTGGCAACTACGTGGGCTGGGGTGTCGATCACGCCGTAGGCGATTTCCCAGTCAGCGTAAGGCTCGGTGTATTCGATAGTGATGGAACGGCCGTCTTCACCCAGTTCGGGGAGGAGGGACAGGTCCAAGCCAGCGGTACTCGCAGCAGCGAAGTACGTGGTGCCGGTTTCGGCTTCGGCGTCTGCATCATCGAAGTAGCCGGAGCTGACGGCCCAGGAGAACAGGAGGTCCCCACCGTCGATGGGCTCACCATCGGACCAGGCAACACCCTCGTTCACGGTGTAGGTGACGGTCAGAGGATCTTCGGAAACTACTTCGTAGGATCCGAATTCTTCCCTCGGAACAACCTCAAGCTGGTCGTTGATGTAGTTGAACCCCGACTTGGTCAGGTAGCTGACCTTACCGTTGATATCGACGTTGCCTGTGGCGCTGTCTGAGTTGAACGAGGTAAACGGGTTTACCTCGGCAACACTTACGACTCCACCACTTGAGGCGCCGGTGTCGCCGCTCGCGTCTGGGTCAGAATTGCCGTCGCCACTGTCAGTGCTGGCGCAGGCGCTGAGTGCAAGTGCAGCGATTGCCGCGACTCCCACAGCTTTGGAAGTACGTCCGAAACGCATTCCGCCTCCTATTTCGTGTTCTGGATAGAGCTCAATGTGGTTTTACAAAGAGCTGACACGCCCCCTCGGGAGGAGTGGCGTGCCTCACATGAATAGAAGCCTAAGTGCTAATTGTTGCGGTCAGGTGTCCGAACCCTCATCGCAACCGGGTTGTTACCGAGATGCAACCAAATTCGTTTCCCAGTGATCTTTCAGGTATTTCCCAGCACCCGCCGATCACCATTTTTGGCCCAGTTTTTGTCCAGGAAACCTTCTGCACATACGTCAGTCGGTAAACGCCGATACCGCGACTGGCTGTGTGTTCTGCGCTCGCTGACGCGCTGCAGCGCAGTCCCGCTAGCTGTCTTGGTCATACATGAACTCACGGAGCTCCTGAGAACAGCGGCAGGACACCGCGATCTTCCTCGCCCACTCGACGGCGTCGTCGCGCGTGGGCAACTCGAGCACTGTGAACCCGCCTGTGAGTTCGCTGCTCGGGTAGATCGTGCTGCTCACCTCACCCTCGGGAGAGATCAGCACGGGATCGACATCCTCGTTGATTCCACCCCCGAACACATACACGCCGGCGGCCTTGGCTTCCTTGATCACAGCGTGGGAGGCGGCGACGACGGCGGGGAACTCATCCTCCGTGACCACCATCGCTTCGCTGGGAAAAGAGATGAGATATTTGGTCATGCCTCGATGATGGCCGTGTTTGGGCGCGACGGCAATGGTCTTTGACCACTCAGTAGCACTGTCCTGCCGGTGGTGGTCAGCCGTCCACCGGCAGCCACGGCCCCCATTGCTCGGTGCCGGGAACATCGCCCCTGGTCCACCATTGCGTCCGGTACACCGTGTCTTCGAAGATCACGCGGCGGCCCTCGGTGTACACCGCGCCTTCTTCCCAGACCACGGGTTCGGCGTCCGCTGCCTCCTGGGCCGACAAAGAGGGTTCGGCTGCCGGTGGGACATCCGACGTCGTTGCCCCGGGGGTGGCTGCGCCGGGGGTGATTGTTGGGGAACTGGGCGGCTGAACCGTGGTCTCGGGCATCACCCTGTCACGTGCGGGGCCTCGAGGAACCTCGCGCAACTGATCGGACAGCACAGCAAAGAGCGAACCGTCCCGGTTACCTGCCAGGTCCCACCACATGCCACCGCCAAGGCCTTTCTCCAGAATGTAGTCGCTCTTGAGACGCACGGTTTCGGGGTTGTCGTAGCTCCACCACTTGTCGCCGTCGAACCGCCAGGCCGCGCCGAGCGTCGTGTCGGTGAACTCTTCGCCGACCTCGAGCAGTTCGTCGTAATCCTCCAGGCCCGGTTCTTCGCCGCCCGGCGCGGGTCCGGTGGCCTCACCCCAAGGCTCCGCCGAGTCAGCACCCATCCAGCCCCTGCCGAACGCTGCGAGCCCGAGGCCGAGTTGGGCCGGGTCAATCCCGGCGTCGAGATAGGCGCTCACGGTCCGGTCGACCGAGAAACGTTCGCCATCCTCGCGTGGATCGTCCGGGTCGTCGAAAAGATTCGCTTGGTGTCCGGTAAGACCCGGTTCCCAGGTCCCCCATAGGTCGTAGCCCTGAATATTTCCAAAGTCGAGGTATTCGAACATGGCTGGATCATTCCAGCCACCAGCTTCGATCACCACAGGATTCGCAGGCAGGAAAGCGCTCAGGGAGTAGGAGGAACCGGTGGTTGCACCGTAGGCGTCGAGCTGCGCCCGGAACTCCTGCAACAGCAATCGGAAATTCTCGGCGTCGTTCTCGGTATCGACCCCGTTACCTTCGAGGCCCTTGTCCGTCCCCGGCCACTCCCAGTCGATGTCGATGCCGTCGAACAGCCCAGCCGCGGCGCCGTCCCCTCCCCTACCTTCGATCACCGGGAGGTTTCCCTTGATGTACAGGTCGATGCAGGAGCTGACGAGGGCTTTCCGGGATTCGTCGGTCGCCGCGGCACGGGAGAAGTTCTTCGACCAGGTCCATCCGCCGAGCGAGATCACCGCACGCAACCCGGGGTTGGCTGCTTTCAACTGCCGAAGCTGGTTGAACGATCCAGCCAGGGGTTGCTCAGCCGTGTCCGGCGTGCCAGCAATTGATGAGGCGGCGTCGTAGGCCATGCCGTAGTCTGCCCAGGCATCGGACGCGCCGTCGGATCCGTCTGGGCCGCTTTCCTGAGCCTTGTTTGCCTGGAAGCAGGTGAGCGTCTCGTGGTGGATGTTGCCGAAGGCATAGTTGATGTGGCTTAGATTGCCCGCTGCGCCCGAGTCCTGAAGGTCCTTCATTGAGTACTGGCGACCGTAGACACCCCATTGGGGGAAATAGCCAACGCTCCGATAGCCGTTGATGAGAGCGGGGGCGGTGGCGGCGTCGTCGGGACTGTACTCCTCCGTCGAACCGTCGAATGAACAGGCGGCGATGCCGCTGATTCCCAGTAGGGCGACGACGGCCAGGACGACGACCCGTCGGGACCGGCGCGGGCGCACTCGTTTCATTCTTTCCTCCGGCATGTGAGACCAACACCGGCTGACAGCGGCTCTTCTAGGCTACGGTATGAAGCTTGCTGGCTACCGCCCACCGGTCAGGCAGAAATGCCGGGGATCCTCTCGAACCCGCCCCCAGGGGGTCATGCACTCATGTCACGACTACCACGTCCCGACCTACTTCAGGCTGAGCACCTCGTCAATCGGGCGGTTGTTGACGAACACTCGGGCACTTGTGGCACCGGCAGCGGCCATTGCGGTGTATTCCAGTTGCGCCTGTGCGCGCGGTATATCACAGACGCCCCCGAGCATGAACTGCCCGGTGAGCCAGATGGTGATGGTATTGCCGTTCAGCTCGCCGCCGACGTATGTGAGGTCCGACTGGTACAACACGTTCACGAGCCCGGACAAGCCAACGTCGCGACTCTTGTTCGCGAGCAGGGCCTCCATGCTGGGACCCACCTGGTCTGTGAACCGGACCGGGGCCGTGGTCGTGGCGATCAGACTGTCACCGCAGCCGATCCTGGGTCCTGAAACGCCGTTGTCGTCGACCGCGACGTAGTAGATGGTCAGCGGAGCGACCTGCTCGGGAAGTCCCGTGGGTGTTGGTTCCACCGTCTCGGGAGGGCCCGCAGGGGCTGAGGAGGGCGGCACAGCAGCTGTGGAGGTGGGGGCGGCCGAAGGCGTGCTCGGCGAGGACGTACCCGGAGCTGGCGTACTCGGCTCAGGCGTACTCGGCTCAGGGGTAACAGACGGGCTTGCTGTTGTCGTTGCCGCCGCGGGGCTGCTCGTCGGGGCGGCAGCCGGTGGACCGAAACAGCCCGTGAGCACGATGAGACTGGAGAGCCCCAATACGCTGAATGCCGAAAGCCTGGTCATGATGCCCCCTTGGGTGCGGCCTCGCCCCGTCGCGGGGCCGCACTTTGAAAGCTACTCCCACGGGTTCGCGAGGAACAGGGACTTTAGTCCGGCGTTGAGGGTTCGATGCTCCCGGGCGGAACGGCCGGGGATTTTGACAGGCCCTCGACCCGGACAGGCAGTGCCTTGTCGCTCCGCAGCAGGGCTCGGAGCAACCGCCGCGCCTCCCACCGGAGCCATAGACGCGCTTGGCCGCGCCGCAGCACCAAGCCTCCGTCCGGGGTCGCGTACCGCTTCTGGAGATCATCTAACTCCTCGGCTTGCAGCAGCGCGACTGTGCTTCCCGCAGCCGAGTCGATAAGCCGGACCAGCGCGGATGGTCCGGTCAGATCGGTGGCGACGATGCGCTGCCCGCTCGCGGCGAAAATAGTCTTTTGCGCTGCGCGGGTGACGATCAGCGGACGTGACGGCCCTTCTAGCAGACCGGTCAGCACGTCCGCGGCGGCGTCAGGGCGGCCGATTCTCCGTGCCGCAGCCTGCATCCGCTGCAGCCTGCCCGGCTCGCGCAGCACCTCGTCGATCTTCCAGCCGATCGTCGCGGCTGTGTTGCAGCGTACGGCGGCCCCCTGCTCCATCAGGTAGTCGCCGTTGCGAACCTCTTGCCCCGGGATGGGGTTCACCAGCACCATGGGCAGCCCTGCTGCCATGCACTCCGACGCCGACAGCCCGCCGGGCTTGCCCACGAAGAGGTCGGCACGGCGCAGCAGGTGCGGCATCTCCTCCGTGAAGCCGAGCACGCTGTAACGGTCACCAGCGGGAGCCACCAGCTGCTCGATGCGATGCCGCAGAGCATCGTTGCGTCCGCAGATGATCGTGGCCGTGAACGGCGAGCGCATGTGCATCGTCTGGCGCACCACCGAGACCGCATAGTCGCCGCCGGTGGCACCCGCCGAGATCAGCAGCATAGGGAGTTTATTGGGATCGCGCGCGGGCTCGGGCACCCCATCAACCTGTTTGGCAATCGGGATGCCCGTGGCTGCCACCCGGTCGGAAGGAAGGCCGAGCGCCATCAACTCGATCCTTGCCTCCTCCCTGGCCACGAACAAGGAGTGGAACGCGCCGGGAAGCCACAAACCCTGGAAGTCGTAGTCCGTGGTGACGACAGCGGTCTTAGCGTCAGTCACACCGCGAAGGAGCAGCGACGCCAGGAGCTGGGCTGGCAGGAAATGCGTGCACACGATAGCCGTCGGCCGGAATCGTTTGATCTCATTGATCACCGGAACCGCGTTTGCCCTTGTCCACGGGTCGATTGGGCCGCGGCGCCGGTATGGCGGATCGCTCAGGTCATAGCCCCAATCCACCAGCCATGGCAGGCCCTCGACCAGCACGAAGTAGCCTTTTGCCAGCAGTGCACGGTACAGCACGCTACTCACCTGCAGCACGTCCAATACCTGGACTTCGGCGATGTCGGACCGCCCAGCGCACTCCTGCTGTAGCGCCGCCGCGGCGCTGTTGTGGCCCGCTCCCACCCCTGCGGACAGGATCAGAACGCGTTCCCCTCCATGGGTGTGGGATCCTCGTGCCGGTGTCTTGCGCATGATGTGAGGCTAGCAGCCCTACCCCTGAGAATTATTGGGTCCACCTGTGTTCGGTCGGCGCGGGGATGAGATGAATCAGACGGTGAAGCGCGCCGCTATGTCGTTTTGAATTGCCGCGGCGAAGCCATCCCGTCCAGCATCGTCGTCAGTCCGTCGATCTGAGCCATCACAAGGCCACGATCGCCGAGCGCTACACGAACGTGGTGGTCGATGTATCCGCGGATTTCCGGCGGGAATTCCGATTTAGCCGCTGACCCGACCGTGCCGTTGGCTTGATTAAGCAAGTGATTCAAGGTGGGTTTGTCTTGCATTTCGCGATCAACCCAGTCGTCGTGCCCGAAGACCCGTCCCATATGAATGATGCCGTCGCCAAGGTACGACGCCGCGAACACCGCTGCAGCACCAAACGCAGCTTGTGCGCCCAGGCTGCTTTCCAACTCGGTGTCGTAGTACGCGCGAATCTCCTGTTCAAGGTACGAGGCCACCGGGCGCACGGCATCAACGTCGGCCTCATTGACCGCCCTGTCCTGGCTCGAACGCGTCACCACCTCGTTGAGCAGGTCCAGCTTGGACGTGAGCTGCTCTCGCAACTCCGGGTTCTGCTCTTTGCCTTCAATGAGCGCGACAGCATTATGAAAGACCAAGAGCCGCTGAAGGTTGGCAAAGATCAGGACGAGCGCGTTGAATCGATGTTCTTCTGGAGTCATGTCACCAATCTAGTAGGAAGACGTCAACGGGTGACATACGCGAGGATTCTGTCAGCGATCAGGCGCTGAACCGGAAGTCCCCCAGGTCGCCACGGTTAACCTTTTCCAATCATCCGCGGGATGACATGTCGTTAACGCTCGTACCGGAGGGAGCTGGGGTCTTGGTCCCCTAAGACCTGCTTCCAGCCGTCCCTTGCCAGATCCCGCTTCAGTTCTGCCAGTGCTGCGTTCATTCCTGGGGACCAGCTCTCCTGTGGTGACACCGGGGTGACGGACCTTGCTGCTGGAAACGTCGAGCTCTTGTAACGGGTCTTTCCGTCGACTTGACCTACGAACCGCAGATGAGTGGTTCCGTACTGGGACCCGAGCGTTGTCAAGATGCTCGCCCACCATGACGTGCCCCCGATATCCTCAAGGGCAACGGTGAGCTCCTTCTTCGCCAGATTTATGAAACTGTTCCGTGAGTGACTTTGCGGTGCGAGGGTGACCGAAGTGAGTGCCACACGCTCGTCGGGTACTCCTCCTTCAGCAGCCATGCCAGGGCACCAGCAAGCACAAGATTGGGCAGCGTCCAGATTCCCAACGGTGTAATGGCAATCAAGAAGACGATGGCACCGACCAGAGCCACCTTGACGTATCGGCCGTTACTGAGAATCAGCAGTCCCATGACGATTTCGCCCGCATGTTGATCTGCCTCCTAGCTTCCGCGTCGAAGAACGCTTCTTATGGCGTTCGAGGATCCGACGCGGTCCGGAGAGAACAGGGTCTCTTGCATCCGCTTCACCTGACAGGGCCGAAAGTCCCCGCCCGCGACGGAACCACGAGGCAAGATGACGGCCTGCCCATGCTTTCTCTTGCTCCTGGATGCTGGGTGCTGGGGCCGGGCGAAGCAACAATACGTAGGACAGGACCGAGCCGAGGCGTGGCGAGGAAGGCACTTCCCGGTGCCGGTCCGGTCTCTGCTGTGAAAGACTTCTGGCATGGAGGCCCCAGCGCGCGACCACGACATCGTCCTCTTCGGTGCGACCGGCTTCGTCGGTGAACTGATTGCCAGATATCTTGCGAACCACGCTCCTCCGGACCTGCGCGTGGGACTCGCTGGGAGATCGAGGGCGAAGCTCGAGGCCGTACGGTCCAGTCTGCCGGTCGCCGCGCAGGACTGGGCCCTCATTGAGGCCGATACTGGACGCCCTGACTCGCTCGCGGCGCTGGCCGCGAGTACCAGAGTTCTCTTCACCACGGTGGGTCCCTACGCGAAGTACGGGCTGCCGGTTGTCGAAGCGTGTGCCCGAGCCGGCACCCACTACGGGGACCTGACGGGCGAGGTGTCCTTCGTCCGTGAAGCTATCGACCGTTGGGACGCCCTGGCAAGGACTACAGGTGCACGGATCGTCCATGCGTGCGGCTACGACTCCGTCCCGTCGGACCTCGCGGTGCTCCTCCTGCACCAAGCCGCGCAGACCGATGGCGCGGGCGGACTGACCGAGGTGCAGCTTGTCGCCAGAGCGAAGGGCGGCTTTAGCGGCGGCACCATCGAGTCGATGCGTGGGCAGCTCGACGGTATACGGGCGGACCCTGTGCTGCGATCGCTCGCGGGCGACCCCTACTCCCTCAGTCCGGACCGGACGGCGGAGCCAGCGACCCGGCAGCCGCCGGATCTGGGGTGGGTCAGCCGTTCGGAGGACGGCCTGTGGGCCGCACCCTTCATCATGGCGTCGGCGAATACGCGGACCGTACGTCGCAGCAATGCCCTGCAGGGCTGGACCTACGGTAGGTCCCTGCGGTACGGCGAAGTGATGGGTATGGGGCGGGGGCCCGTCGGCGCCGTCATCGCCGGAGCGACGGCACTTGGCATACGGCTGTTTGGAGTCGCGCTGGCCCTACCCCTCACGAGGAAACTACTGGACCGTGTCCTTCCGTTGCCCGGTGCGGGTCCGAACGAGGCCGCGCGGCGCTCAGGCTGGTTCCAGTCCCAAGTGAATGCATCCACGGAGAGCGGCCGGCGGTACCGAGCCACCGCAGCTGCCCCCGGCGACCCGGGATACGCCGCCACCGCCGTGATGGCCGGGGAGACAGCGCTCTCACTTGCCCTCGACGGCGACCGCCTGCCGCCCGCCGCAGGATCGCTGACCCCGGCGACCGCCCTCGGCAACGTCCTGGTTGAGCGGCTGCGCGAGGCAGGCCATACCTACGAAGTCATTTCCCTTACCTGACGCAGGAAGTGGTGCACTGGTCGTGCTCAATGTCCAAAGAGGAGTGAGAGGCCTACTTCGCAGGACAGAAGGCAGAAGCCATGTCCGCGGGCAGACAAGCGGTTCTACAGCGTCCTATTCATAAATACAAAGCGTCCCGCCCGGTTACTGACCTGGCCGGGCACTTCGGACTGAGAGATAGTTGATAAGTGGAATCGAGCTGAGCCTGAGTCTTAGAGACATGTGATCACGGCAACGACAAGGACGTCGTCGTCGACTGTATAGATGATGCGGTAGCTCCCTATCCGGGCCCGTAACCCGGATTCCCCTGAAGCGACCTGGTCCCTGGCGTCCGCGGATCTCAGCCAAGAAGCGCAATCGACCCGCGAACGCGGTCTGATCCTGATGATCGATGAGCCTCAAAGCGCGAACTGCAGCAGGTCACAGCTCGATGGCCTGACCTCGGAGCACAATGACAGGCTTTGTCGACGGGAGTGCAATGCAGTCCATCCACGATTCATGTAAGAGCTCTTCTGCGCCCCGTGGAAAACGGACCCTATCTCAACGGCAACACTTCCAGGTGACCAGCAGCCCTACCTCCCGGTGTGGTGTCTGTGTCTGCGTAGCGTTGACCGCTGACAGCCACGTTTAGAACGGTGGTTCGGCCAATACTGGAGGAGATGGCATGAATACATCCCCGCAGAATCGCCATGAAGAACAGGATCCGGAATCTCTATTAGTCCGTAAGGTTTCCGAAGGTAAGTTTTGGGCCATGGTGCTCACAGCGGCGGCGCAAGGCGCAGTTCTTGTATTGGCAGCGCAAGGCCAATGGTGGGCCGTGGCAGGCGTGCTGGCTACCGGAGGGCTTCACTATGTGTGGTTCCGCGACGCAATGTGGGGAGCGAGGAACCGACGCCCGTCTGGCCAGATCGCTGGCTCTTTGTCTATAAGCTTCCTTATTAACGCAGGTATTCAAACTAGCTTTGCATTCCTACACCCGGTGAACAGTTCCTACGCTGCAGTCACCGTAGCTTTAGGTATTCTCGCGTTCCTCGCCCATGCCGCATTGCGCTACACATCCAGCAAGGTGGTGACGCGTGGCCCTTGAACACATCGATCCGGTGATCAACACCGAGTTACGCATGAGACTGACCGCCGCGCTGTATGGAGTGTCAAATTCGAGCTTCGAGGATCTGAAACTGGGCCTCGGAATCACTGATTCCAACTTGTCGAAGCAACTCCGGGTCCTGGAAGAAGCGGACTACATTGTGATTACTAAAAAACGTGTTGGGCGACGCTGGGAAACTCGCATCGCGCTCAGCGACAACGGCGAGAGCCGCTACCTTTCATACCGGAAAGAACTGCTGGCCATCCTGAACAGCTAACGTTCAAGACAGCCAGCAGGGAAATTCGCTTGAGGACGTGAACGCGCACCAAGTGGATCACGGTGAGTGGGTCGGCGAGCGCCATCTCGGTCTGCTCGCTGTCAAACGCGTATGCGTAGGATCCGATTCCCATACGACGGTTCTGAGCCCGCAACTACACTTTCGTTCGCGATTTGGCCCGCTTTGAGGACGTGCTGCGCCCAGCGGAGCAGCTGTTCAATCGTCTCGCTTTTCAGCTCGCCGCCGTATCTTGTCAGCCACACCATCGATTGCGCTAAAAAGAAGTAGACACAGCAAGAAAGCAAGAACCAGGAAGAGCAATTCGTACAGGAAATTCCCTTGTTGAAAGACCGTGTAATTGACCAGACCCAGAATTATGGTCAAGACAAGTGATTTACCTATTCTCCCGGGCCAGGGTGATTTCTTCTTTTCGGTTTCTGGGATGGTGCCATTACCGCCCATCAGCCGCGTGGCCCCATCTTAATTACCACCCAGAGAACGGCCGTTGCTAGTGGCTTCTGCATGGATTTGGCAAGAGGCCTCAGGAATGGCGGTACGGCGGTGGTAATGCATCCACCGACCGCTGAGTAGACCCGCGACTCGGCCGTAGCCTGATTTCCCTGATGTACAAGGGTGATCAACTCGTTGACCCCTGCGCCACCAATGGCACCCGCTACGCAAAGTCCGACAGCTGCCACGAAAGGCGCAAGTGCCGCTGGTAGCGCCTGCGGTTGGATGACGCCACCTTCTTGGGTGCCGCTATCAACATCAACGCTATTGGCAACTTCGATGAATTGCTGCTGTGTGAGGGCATCGTTCGGGAAGAGGATGGCAGCGGTCTGTGCGGTGTCGGTGCCTGGTTCCACGCTTTGCAAGCGCTCCATGAGCTGCTCATAGCTGAGACCGGCAGATGATACTGAAGTATCGGGACTAATTATCACTTGACTTGGTGGAACCGGTTCGACTGCCTGAGCAGGAAGTGCCGCTGCAAAAAGAGTCCCGGCTGTCAAAACGGAAATAGCCGAGTACGTCATATTCTTACGTATCATCTCATTCACCCCAGTTTCGTTCGTTACTAGTAATTGGACGCTATCACGCACAGATCGTTGGCTCAACGCTTTGCAGCGGCAGTATGTCTCGTATTGATCTGCGCAGATGTAATTCCGCTATTGATCAGCAGTACTCCGCCAAGCCGTCCTCGCCTGGAGCGCAGCACTAGGGGAGGCTTCAGAGTGCAGGGGTGGAAGCCGCCCTCGCGGCGCTTATCTATAGGCCAGCGGCGCTCAAAAACATACGGTAGTTCTCACCGAGTACGTCTAGGAGTGCCGGTTAGTGACAAGAGTTTGGCACTACCGAGATCCACGGAATGACAGGGCCAGCAATAACGTGACCCTGCGCTTAGACAGTTCCAGCAACCGGCCTGGGTGGCTGGTTGGGTCCCCGTGTAGAAGTCCAGTGTTTGTGTGAGTTTCGTGTCCGAGAATGGACACAGGAGGAAATTCACGAAT
>NZ_BAAAIJ010000057.1:0-770 GCF_039526005.1 Arthrobacter flavus
CCTCTAAATAATTACCCGTCAGAGTAGCCTTCCTCACCCCGGCAGGGCGGAGGCGAGTCGATTCCGGTCGTGTAACGCTTCCACCTACGCCTGCGAAGGTGCACGCGGCTAGTTCATGATGGACGAACGGGATACGGAACGACGAGAAGCCGGGAGCTACTGATGAGGGTATCGCAGCTGCTTCGCGGAGTCGCCTTCATTGTTCCGCTGGGCCTGTTGATCGGATGTGGTGACGCGGAGAATCAGCGGCAAGGCGCGAATGACCCAGCGGCCCAAATCCGTCCTGAGTTGCTCGAAGTTTCGGCTTCGCCAGCTAGCCCGGGCGAAACCATCGAGGTCCGATTCCCTCAAGAGACTGATCGCGGCATCGCATGGGTCCTAGAAGAACAAGGTGGTAACGACTGGCATGTCCTCTACTACCTAACGGCCGCCATCGACAACAGCGACAGTTTCGGTTCTCCGTCGTGGTGGTCTGTGGACGATAACGAGGGCATAGCTTGGGCAGACATCGGCGTAAGCGGGCCCGGACCAGACACACTTACGATGCCGGACAGCATCGTCCCTGGAACATACCGCTTGTGTACGGCCAATAGCATCGAAAACATCTGCACCATGCTCGACATCGACACCCGGGGCTGAACCGTAACGAGGTATTCGCCAACTGGGGCCAAATCAAGCGGCCCTTACAGGGCCATTTACGGTTGACCTAGTCAATAGCCCGAATTTTTGAGGTAACGAGGCTCATTTCAGCTAACAGCCTGTATATTCAC
>NZ_BAAAIJ010000058.1:0-1435 GCF_039526005.1 Arthrobacter flavus
GGCTCTTCATAGTTGAGGGTGTAGGTGGGGTCTGAAGCCGCCTGATTCGAGCAGGCTGCGGGCGATGTAATTGGTGAGGTTACGGAAGCCGAGGGCCGAGCCGCGGAGGTGCTCGAGGCGGCCATTGATCGCCTCCGTGGGCCCGTTGGAGGTGCCGGGGCGGTCGAAGAACGCGAGCACATCGACGGCGCGTTGCTTCAGGGTCCGGCCAAGCCGGCGGATCTCGACCAGGGCGGCGGGCACGCCGTTGGTGACCGCGCCGATCACGGCCTGCATCAGCTCCTTACCCTTCGTCTTATTCGGTTCCCGGTAGGCGGCGACGATCCGCTGATAGATCCCCCACGTCGCTTCCACCTGGACGTGCTCCTCGGACGCGAAGACAGCGCTCAGGCGCGCGTTCTGCTTCTCCGTCAGCAGGTCCGCGCCGGTATGCAGGGTCCGCCTGGCCCGATAGAGCGGGTCGCCGGCCCTGCCGCGATGCCCGGTGGTGGCTTGTTGGACGCGTTGCCGGCATCGGTCCAGCCCGTCCCCGGCGAGGCGGACGACGTGGAAGGGGTCCATGACCGGAACCGCGTCCGGGAGCTCCTCGGAGGTTGCGGTCTTGAACCCGGTGAACCCATCCATCGCGACGACCTCGATGCCGTCCCGCCACGCTTGGGGGCGGTCGTGGAGCCAGTCCTTGAACACCTGCTTGGAGCGTCCTTCGACCATGTCCAGCAGTCGCGCCGGGCCTGTCTTGTCGCGGATCGGGGTGAGATCAATGATGACCGTCACGAACTTGTCACCCTTGCGGGTATGCCGCCACACATGCTCATCGACGCCGATAGCACTCACGCCATCGAACCGGTGAGGGTCATCGATCAGGCGGCGCTTCCCCTCGGTCATGATCGCGGTGTTCGCCGTATGCCAGGACACCCCAAGGCCTGCGGCGACCCGGGACACGGTGAGGTGATCGACCACGACGCCTTCCAGTGCCCACCGAAGCCCGCGGCGGGAGATCTTCGCCCTCCGCTCAGCTGCGAGGTCCGTGTCCTGCCGCCACGTGCGACCGCAGTTCCCGCACCGGTAGCGGCGCACCCGAACCAGCAGCGTGGTGGGCCGGTGACCGAACGGCTCATGCGCAAGCCGGCGCGTCACGGTGTCCCTGGGCGCTCCTTCCGCACCGCAGGATCGGCACCACGGATCCGCCTTGACGACACGGCACTCGATCACTGCCTGACCGGGCCCAAGGTGCTGCCCGACGGCTTCCAGGCCCAGCTCATCGAGCCGGCAGAACGTGGTGAGGTCAGGGCGAACGAAGGTAGCGTTGAACACGTCGAGGTCTTTCGGCTGGGCAGTGTGAGAACTTCCATCATCGGAAGGCCTCGACCTCCATCTCGTCACCGACGCGCCCACCCCGGCTACACCCCGCCTACACTCTCGTTTGCGAAGAGCC
>NZ_BAAAIJ010000059.1:0-45815 GCF_039526005.1 Arthrobacter flavus
GAGTTTGAGACAATCAACAACATGGTGCTAGCCGCCTAAGAAACTATCAACCCCACGAGTCAACCAAACCGTGGGCAGTCCCCTACTTCAAAATCTTGGGTTTGATTATCCGCAAAAAACTGCTTTGCCGTAGAGGAAATGAGGCCTTCAGCGTCTGCTTGAGCTAATAGCGCACCGTACGTGAAACGATCTTGATCATAGGCAATGCTGAACCCATTTCCGAGCAGCAGATGAGGACCGTGTGCCAAGGCCTCCTCATTGACCCAGGCAAGGGCTTCGTCGTAGCTTTGCAAAGTTGTCATGTGAAAACCCCCAATAGTGATGAAAGATGGCGTGAGCTCCTACTTGCTTCGGGATCGCACTGAGCGGCCTAAGGATTTCGGACAGTGGGACCTCTTAAACTGAGGTTTCTACTGAAAGTGAGATCTGCAGTATGTCTGCATCGCGTCGCCGGTTTAGCCAGGAGTTCAAGGACGAATTGGCCCGGGAAGTTATTGATACGTCCAGGCCCGTGGTGGATGTCGCCAAGGCCTACGGGGTGGGGCCGGAGACCCTGCGGCGGTGGGTGATGAAATACCGCGAATCCCATGGTGGGACCGAGACCGATCTGAGCGTTTCGGAGCGTGCCCGGCTGAAGGAACTCGAGCGGGAGAACCAGGAACTCCGGGCTGAGGCCGCGTTCTTGAAAAAAGCAGCTTCGTACTTTGCACGGGATCCACGGTAGTGGCGAAGTACGAGTTCATCGACTCCCAAAAGAACACCCCAGGGGCCACGGACCCGGTGTGGAAGATGTGCCGGTGGCTGACTGTGTCGACCTCCGGATACTACGACTGGCTCTGCCGGCCCCGCTCTGCCACTGCGGCCCGCAGAGAGCTGCTGGCCGTGCGTATCCGGAACTTCTTCGAGGAAGCCGACGGGACCTACGGGTACCGGCGGATTCACGCGGACCTCGCCGCCGAAGGGACACTGTGTTCCCCGGAGCTGGTGCGCTCGATCATGCGTACCGAGGAACTGGTGCCGTGTCAGCCGCGCCCGTTCCGGGTCACCACCGAGGCAGACGCTGAAGGTGCTGCCGCGGTCCCGGACCTGGTGAGAAGGGACTTCACCGCGGACCGACCTGGCGCGAAGTTCGTCGGCGACATCACCTATATTCACACGTGGCAGGGCTTCATCTACCTGGCCACCGTGATCGACTGCTATTCGAAGAAAGTTGTGGGCTGGTCCATCGCCGATCACATGCGCACCGAGCTGGTCGCGGACGCCCTGACAAACGCTGCCCGGACCAACCGGGTGGAGGCAGGCGCAATTTTCCACTCGGATCGCGGCAGCGTTTACACCTCAACCATGTTCAGGACATTGGTCACCGATCTGGGTATGCGATCTTCGATGGGCCGCACCGGGGTGTGTTGGGACAACAGTCTGGCCGAGAGCTTCTTCGGCGCCTTGAAAAACGAACGGGTCTACCGGACCGTCTACGCCACCAAATTACAGGCAAAACGGGACGTTATTCGCTACATCGAGGGCTTCTACAACAGCCGCCGCCGGCACTCAGCCCTCGATTATCGCCGACCCAATGAAGTCCACTACAGTTACCAGCAGCCAGCCCTGGCAGCGTAGAGAAAACCACCAAATCCGCTGTCCGAAATCACCGCAGCAGCTCACACGGCGATCATTCCCGTAGTTCAGTAGTCGGCTCAGCTACCTATGAAATAGCGCCGATTCCCAATTGACACGAGCTTACTCTTTGGTGACGCATTCATTCCGACACTTGCTCGGACCTAGTTGCGTCACCTCCCTACCGCCCATTGTCGTTTGAGTCGTGTACGGGCGAATAAGGTGGTGACCACATTCTTGGCAGGGAGCCTCATCAGTCAGTTCTTTCCACCCTGACGTTCGACGGGGCTTGGTAGGGGGCTTTGGTGGGCTAGTAGGTCCTGTGTATTCAGTCATTTGTCCTCCATGGGTGTGAAGCCCTGAGTCTAAGGGGTTGCACCTGCATAACGTCTTAGGGCACCGTGCGCTGGAGGATCCTGTAGACCGTGGACCTGGCAACTTTGAAGAGTTCGGCGATTTCGGTGGTGGTGTGTTGTCCTCCCTTATATAGGGAGATGAGGTGTGCTTCTTGGCTCTTGGTGAGTTTGGGTTGTTTGCCGCGGAGCTTGCCTTTGGCTTTGGCGACTTGCATGCCTTCGCGGGTGCGGGCGCGGATGAGGTCTGATTCGAATTCGGCGACCATGGCCAGGACGTTGAACAGGAGCCGGCCGACGGGGTCGGTGGGGTCGTGGACGGATCCGCCGATGCTGAGCTTCACGTTTCGTTTGGTGAGGTCTTCGATAATGTCTCGGGCGTCGGGGAGGGAGCGGGCGAGTCGGTCGAGTTTGGTGATGACGAGGGTGTCGCCGGCGCGGCAGGCGGCGAGGGCTTCGCGGAGTCCTGGTCGTTCGCGGTTGGTGCCGGTGAGTCCGTGGTCGACGTAGATCCGGTCTTCGGGGACATTGAGTGCGGCGAGGCCGTTGCGTTGGGCGGTGAGGTCTTGTTCGTTGGTGGAGACGCGTGCGTATCCGATGATGTGTCCGGCCATAGGTCTCACTGTAGCGCTTGAGCTACCTAAGCGAGACAGTTTTACGGGCGGGGTAAACGCGAATATTGAAACCTAGGTTTGTGACTTTTGTCGTTCCATGGCGGCGTTTTGTTATCGCTGGGTGGCGGGGCCGACCGCATTGGCAGCTAGCTGGATAGAACGCGCAAGCCGCCCGGATATTGCATGCAGTGCGTGTTACGGCTTTACGGGGTACCCGATCTCCTGCCAATACGCGCGAGCGGCGGGATGCAGGGGGACGTCGAACGGGCTCGCCGGAGAGTCGGTCGTCATCTGTTCGAGAGGCAGGGGTGGCTGATTCTCGGGTCCGATCTGCCACACGATTCGATCTTTGGCCCGTTCGAGACCCGCGCAGAACTGACGAACGAGTTTATCGCTTGCGTCTATGCGGCAGTAGATCGGCCAGCCGCTGTAGTCAAGGGTCTGGATGTCGCCGGGCAGGGTGGGGTACGTGGCCTTGTCGAGAATGCCGCGACGGAAGCCGAGGGCAATGAGTGTGGCGAGGTGGTCGTTGTCGATGGGGAGGATGCTGGCGCCGGCGGCAATGACATCATTGGCCCAGATGATCGTGCCTTCTTCGAAGATGGCGTCGATTTCACCGTTCTCGAGGCGTCCGATTCGGGTGGGGTGGTTGGGCATTGGCTGGTCGTAGAACACCGTCCCGCCCCACGCGACGATGTCGGCGAGGCTGAACCCGTAGGTGCTGAGGACCACGTCGATGGACATGGCCGTGACGACATCGAGTGAACCGCGAACCGACACCCGAAGGGGATACTTCGCTTCGGCGATATCGGCCAGGCTTTCGAACCCGAGTCGGTTGGCGACGGCGAAAGCGAGCTGGTCGTAGTGCGGAATGACAGCGATGGTCGCCAGGTCCAGCGGGGATGGGAAGGGGCCGGTACCGAGTCGTGCCATGTTGAGCATGACGACCGGATTCAACGTGGCAATGTCGAGGCGCCCGTCGGCGACATCCACGATGCCATCAGGGTCGTTGACGCCGAGGAAGGAAACAGCGGCGTCTTCCGGGTTCTCGGGGTTCGACATGGACACCGAGACGGCCTTGTGGGTCCAGGTGTCGCTAATCATCATCTCTCGGGCGACGTCGAGCATCAGCATGGAGCGAAGGTTCATCGGGTCGATGGCGGGCTTGCCCCAGCTTCTCTTGTCAGGCATGACCGTTTCTTTCATCGTTGTTCGCGGTGATCGTGTTCCACGGGGGTGGGATCGTCGAGGGGGCGATTACGCCGTTGTCGATTCCCTCTGCTGAGTGAGGTGCTCCTGGAGGACGTCACGGACCGTGGTCCAGGTGTGGGCGCCGTAGCGGTCGTTGTCGAGATGGCGCAACTGCGCTTGGCCGCTGAACATGCTGACGAAGTACTGCATCCCTTGCCAGGCGGGGAACGTCTCGTCGGGGTTCTTGGACAGGCGTTTGCCGACCTTGCTCATCGCGGACAGGGTCCCGGTGGTGCCGGCCCACTGCAGCTTGAACGGCGTCCCGGTGAGCTCCGTCATCGTTCGGGCGATGTCCCGAGCCGTCACCTGCGCGCCGGCGATCTCGATGACACGGGGTGCGTTGTCGTCAAGGGCCGCGAGAGCGGTGACGCGGGCGACGTCGTCTTTGGTCGTGAAGTCGAGGATCTGGTCGGCGGAGGACCAGAAGAGAACCCGCCGACGGCCGAAAAGGATCATCGGCGCCTCGTCGGTGAGCAGGTCGGTGAACATCCCATTGAGGATCGAGGTCGCTTGGATGGGGGCTGCGTCGACGTCGGCTGCGAACTCGCGTCGGATCTCGAAGTTGCGGTTCGTACCAGGGGCGATCGGGCGGTAATCGGCGGAAAAGTCCGACGGGATAAACCGGGGTACTCCTGCGGCGACGGCCGCCTTTAGAAGGGCGCGCTGCGCGTCGACGATCACGGGCCGGATACCGCTGACGGCCGACACGACCACGTCGACGCGCGTTGCGGCAGCGGTCAAGGCGGTGTGGTCGGAGTACGCGGCACTCACGACCTCGATCCGGTCGTTGCCTGCGAAGAGTGCGGTGGTCGTCGCGCTGCCGGGCCGGGTGAGGACCCGGAGGTGGACATCGTGCTGGAGGAGTTCGCGGACGATGCGTTGGCCGAGGTCACCGGTGGCGCCGGCGACGAGGATGCTGCTGGTCATGACGGGTATCTCATTCTTTTGAGGTCGAAGGGAGCGACCGGCGGGATCGTTCCGGGGACGCGAGAGGGTATTCGTGGGTTGCCCGGGCGTCGGCGATGCACGATTCGACGGCACCGGCACCAAGGGCGACCTTGGCCAACAGGCGGCGCAGCTGTTCTTGCTCGTCGGGGCTCAGATCTCGCATGAGGACCCCCTCGACGTCGCGGAGTGCGACGCGTGCGGATGCCAGCAGACTCCTGCCCGCATCGGTGGGGTGCACCTGACGGATGCGACGGTCGGTCGGGTCCGGGCGACGCTCCACATGTCCGCCTGCCTCGAGGGCGTCGATCACGTATGTCATCTGGGTCTTGTCGATTCCGAGACGGTGAGCGAGAGCCAACTGCGAGGAGGGTTCCTCGGTCGTGATCGACACCAGGACCTGGTATCCCCGCGGTCCTCCCGGGACCTCGGCAACCGCCACCGTGGCCGACCGTGAGAAACCTTGGTACATCACCGGCAGCGCCCAGCCGAGTTCGGTCTCGATCCCGGCGGCGCCCCAATCGATTTCGGGCAGCGACACGGGTGCACCGACAGTCGAAAAAGAGTTCATGCCAATATCGTAACCTGAATAGATCGTCTTGTGCCAAGATGATCCCAGAGGTTGACGAATTGCGTCGGGCCAACACGCGACAGGAGACACGATGAACACGGCAAAACTTGAGCCGGGACGGGGCTCCCAAATCCGAGAACGACCTCATTCCAGTAAGTGGTGGGTTCTGGCGGTGTTGTCCCTGGCGCAGCTGATCGTGGTGCTGGACTCGACGATCGTGAACATCGCGCTTCCCCGAGCGCAAGAAGCCCTCGGCTTCAGTTCCGCCGACCGTCAGTGGGTTGTCAGCGCGTACGCCCTGAGCTTCGGGGGCCTGCTGCTTCTCGGCGGCCGGATCTCCGACAGGTGGGGGCAGAAGCGGACATTGGTGATCGGGCTCATTGGCTTCGCTTCCGCCTCGTTCGTCGGCGGGGCTGCATCATCTTTGGCAATGCTCGTCGCCGCACGGGCAGCGCAGGGAGCTTTCGGAGCGGTGCTCGCCCCGGCAGCGCTCTCTCTGCTGACCATCGTCTTCCGTGAGCCGGCCGACCGGACCCGTGCGTTCGGCGTCTTCGGCTCCGTCTCCGGCGCCGGCGCGGCCGTTGGACTTCTGCTTGGCGGCGCTCTGACGGAGTACTGGAGCTGGGCGTGGTGCCTCTGGGTCAATGTGCCACTGGCCGCGATCGCCGTCGTTGGCGCCGTGATCTTGGTTCCCAAAACAACCGGAAGCAGCCATGTTGTTCTCGACATTCCTGGAGCCGTGGCTGTTGTCGCGGGAACAGTGCTTCTTGTTCTCGGATTCACCCAAGCGGAAACGTCCGGTTGGGCGGCAGGCTCGACCATCGCGCTGCTTGCGTCCGGCATCGTCTCGCTCGGAGTGTTTATCCTCATCCAGCGTCGAGGCACCCATCCGCTGCTGCCTCTCCGCGTGGTCATGAACCGCTACCGCGGCGGCTCCCTGCTCGGGGTCTCCCTCTCGGCCATCGGCATGTTCTCGGTATTTCTTTTCCTCACCTTCTACCTGCAGGACACTATGGGCTTTACTCCGCTGGTCACCGGGCTGGCGTTCCTGCCCATGATCCTTGGCATCACCGTCATGTCGATTGCCGTGGCCCCGCCGTTGCTGCGCCGGTTCGGGCCTCGAGTCCCGATCGCTGCCGGCTCTCTCCTCGGCGGCGCCGGTCTTCTCTGGCTGTCATCCCTCAGCCCGGAAAGCAGCTACGCGACGACCGTTCTTCCCGCTCTCGTCGTTCTCGGCATCGGCATGGGTTTGATCTTCGGTGCCGGGTTCAACTCCGCCACCGCCGGAGTCCACCTAGAAGACGCGGGTGTCGCCTCCGCCCTGGCCAACGCCGGCCAGCAGATCTTCGGCGCTCTCGGAGCCGCGTCCCTCAGCACCATCGCCCTTCAAGCATCCACATCCGCAGGAAACCTCGGCCGGGCGGCCGCCGCTGTCGCCGGCTACGACCGCGCATTTCTGGTCGCCGCGATGGTCTTCTTCGTCGCAACGATCGCCACAGCAGTGCTGATCCCGAAAAACGCACCCGTCGATCCCAATGCCACATCCGACAGCCCCGCTGTCCCAGTCCACTTCTGAACCGACCCCAAACGAAAGACAACAGAATGAACCGCACTGATACCGCCGCCATCATCCCCTTCACCCTCGACATCCCCCAGGCAGATCTCGATGACCTCCGCCAGCGCCTTCTGAACACCCGATGGCCCGACCAGGAGACCGTCGGCGACACTTCCCAAGGCCCCAAGCTCGAGAAGATCAAAGCGCTCGTCGAACACTGGGCCACCAGTTACGACTGGCGGAAGACCGAGGCGCTGCTGAACAGCTGGGGCCAGTACATGACGAACATCGATGGCCTCGACATCCACTTCCTCGACATCCGCTCCACCGTGCCCGGAGCGCGGCCACTGCTGCTCACCCACGGATGGCCAGGCTCCGTCCTCGAATTTCGGCACGCGATCAGCGCCCTCACGGACCCGGAGGCCCACGGCGGCACGGCTACCGACGCGTTCCACCTCGTCATCCCCAGCCTCCCCGGGTTTGGGTTCTCCGGAAAACCCACCGAGACCGGCTGGAACCTCAAGCGCACCGCCAAAGCGTGGACTGTCCTCATGGAGCGCCTCGGATACACCACCTGGTTCGCCCAGGGAGGCGACCTCGGCGCCTCCGTCACCTCCGAACTCGCCGCCCTCGAATCCGCCTCGAACATCGGGCTCGCCGGGATCCACCTCAACATGGCGTTGTTCATGCCCACCGACGACGAAGCCCGCAACGCAACGCCCGAGGAACAGGCGATGATGCAAGAAAGCGGCTACTACTGGCAGGTCCTCTCGGCATATTCGCAAGAAATGTCGACCCGGCCACAGACCATCGGTTACTCCCTCACCGATTCACCCGTCGGCCTGGCGTCCTGGATCTACGCCATGTTCCAAGACGTCGGCGGATCCCATGACGAGCACGGTGACGCCGAGAAGCTATTCACCCTCGACGAGATGATCGACGACATCATGCTCTACTGGCTTCCCAATACCGCAGCCTCGGCTGCTCGCATGTACTGGGAGTCCAACAAGACGGGCTGGGCCAACCCCGGCACCATCCAGGAACCCCTCACGGTGCCCGTCGGGCTCAGCATCATGCCTGGCGAGTACGTCCGCCGATCCCGCCGCTGGGCCGAGAAGCGTTACACGAACCTCGTCCACTTCAACGAGGTCGGCCGCGGCGGGCACTTCGCGGTTCTCGAACAACCCGATCTGCTCGTGGCTGACATTCGAACCACGTTCGGCCAAATTCGATAGGCAACTGACGCTACTGGCGTCCCTCTCATCGAATTAGATGGGGCGCCAGTAGTGGCGACGGTCGCTCGGGCCGCGGCCACCCCTGATTTAGCTGCCTCAGAAAAGTAAAGCTTTCCGAGGCACGGGAAACCTGCTCCGAGCTTCCCTGGGAAGTGGCGGATTTCCGGGGCGCCGTTTGTCTTGGAAACATGTCTTACCGTCAAGTGTCTTTCGCACGCGACCTCTAGCAGTTTCTGAGGCACAATGGCCAGGTGAGACATCTCGGGTACACACGGGTCAGTACGAGAAGCCAAGACGCGAAGTTGCAGGTCGACGCCTTGGTTAAATCGGGCGTGCAGGAGCGTGACATATTTGCCGATGTCACCTCGGGTAGTCGGACCGCGATCACACGTCCCGGGATAAAGAAACTCCTCGACTACGCCAAGCCCGGCGATACCGTCGTCGTCTGGAGGGTCGATCGACTCGGACGGTCCCTGATCGATGTGCTGAACACGGTGAAGCTCCTCCGGGAGCGGGATGTCCAGGTGAAGAGCATCTCGGATGGCATCGACCCGTCGACGACGTCGGGCCGGCTGATGTTGAACATGCTCGCGACGTTGGCTGAGTATGAGCGCGAGCTGATCACGGAACGAGTGAATGCCGGGATCACGGCTGCTCGGCAAGGCGGCACCAGGTTCGGCCGGCCCCTGTCAGATCCCGTCGTGGTCGCAGACAAGCTCAAGCTCGTCACCGAAGCCAGGGCAAAGGGCCGGACTGCGGAAGACGCCGCGAAACTCGTCGGCTGGAGCCGGGCCACCCTTTACCGTCACCAGCAGGCCTTCGCGGCCCGCGAGAGCACCACCGTGTAAGTGGCTCATGGACGCGACGGAGCGGTGGCGTGTTCTTCGGCTTCACGTCGAAGACCAGATCCCGCTCGCGGTTCTGGCCCGGGAGACCGGGATCGCTGCTCGAACGTTGCAACGGTGGAACCAGCTCTATCGGGTAGGCGGTGTCTCGGGCCTTGATCCTCATCCCCGGGCAGATAGGGGTGTCCGCCGAACGGCGCCGGAGACGGTGGCGTTCATCGAGCGGTTGGCGCTGACCCGGCCGCGGCCCGCTCTGGCGACTCTGCACCGCCTCGCCGTCGCCGATGCGCAGAGGCAAGAACTGCCGGCCCCGAGCTATGCGACCGTTCGGCAGATTGTTGGCGCGCTTGATCCGGCCCTGGTCACCCTGGCGCTCGAGGGACCGGTGTCGTATCGGGATAAGCACGAGCTGGTTTTCCGCCGGCGCGCGGAACGGCCCAACCAGACGTGGCAGTCCGATCACACCGAGCTCGACATTCTTCTTGTCGGAGCCGACGGGAAACCGGACCGGCCGTGGCTGACCACCGTGATGGATGACTACTCCCGTGCTATCTGCGGATACATGGTCTTCACCGGCGCCCCCTCGGCCATCAACACCGCCTTGGCTCTCCGGCAGGCGATCTGGCGAAAGACGGACCCCGCGTGGGCGATGTTCGGGATCCCCGACGTCCTGCACGTGGACCACGGCTCCGACTTCATCAGCCACCACCTCGAGCGAACCGCCATCGCTTTGCACATCAGGATCATTCACTCGACGGTCGGCCGCCCCCAAGGACGAGGAAAGATCGAGCGGTTCTTCGGCACCGTCAACACTGAACTCCTCAGCACTCTGCCCGGGCATCTCGGACCCGGCGCGAAGTCACCCAGCCCCGGGCTTGATCTGCGTGGCCTTGACCGTGCCATCGGCGACTTCATCGCCACCTACAACGACAGGCCGCACAGTGAGTTGGGTATCTCCCCGCGGGACGCGTGGGTTGCCGATGGTTGGCTGCCGCGGATGCCGGAGAGTCTCGAGGAACTCGACGGGCTGCTCCTCACCGTTCCGAAGAACCGAGTCGTGCAACGCGACGGCATCCACTTCCAAGGCCAGCGCTACTTGTCCCCAACTCTGGCGTCGTTCGTGGGCCACACCATCACGATCCGGTACGACCCCCGCGATGTCTCCGAGATCCGCGTCTACGACCGGGACACCTTCATCTGCACCGCCATCGATGAAGCCCACCCGAACCTGCGCCTCAGCCTCCTCGACATCGAAACCGCCCGCCGAGCACGACGCAAGCAGCTGCGTCGCGCGATCAACGATCGCATTCCGACCGTTGCCACCCGCGAGGAACCTCGCACCCCCGAACCCACAAAGCGGCGGCCGAAGTTGCGCACCTACGAAGAGGACGAGTGATGAACCAGGCATTCATCGTCACCAAAGAGCACCGACGCTTCACCGAGTTCGCCAACGCTGTGCGAAAGGAGAAGACCATCGGGATCTGTCACGGTGCCGCTGGCGTCGGAAAGACCAACTCTGCGCGCCGCTACGCAAACTGGGACGCCCTCGAGCCCTACATCAACGAATGGGGCCCCAGAGGCGATCACGACGCGAAGCACTACGCCCTCGCGAACCGATCTCGCACCGTCTTCTACACACCCGAAGTCCTCTGCCGACCCAAAGATCTGATGCATGACATCGATCACTGGCAGGTGAAAGTCGGGATCTGCGCCGACGAGCACCTGAGATCCCTCAGCCCGGACGCAGCGACCGCAAAACAGAGTGACGTCACTCGTCTTGTGGAACTGCTGATCATCGACGAGGCCGAGCGACTCACGCCCACCGCCTTGGAACTTCTCCGGGACCAGCATGACCGCACCCACCTGGCGATGATATTGATCGGCATGCCCGGTATCGACGAACGATTCCGCCACTACCCCCAGCTCTACAGCCGGCTCGGCTTCTCCCACCATTACCGTGCCCTCGGCCGCGAAGAGCTCCTTTTCGTCCTCGACCGCCATTGGAAACGACTCGGCAGGACTCTTGACCCTGACGATTTCACCGACGCCCAAGCAATCGCGGCCATCGAACGCATAACCCGAGGCAATTTCCGACTCCTCGAACGGCTCTTCCCGCAGATAAATCGGGTGCTCAAGATCAACCAGCTCGACACCATCACCGATGACGTCGTCGAAGCCGCCGCCAGCATCCTCGTCATCGGCAGCTAGCGCCACGCAGCGATCACAAAACGCCGCCATTTGCCGATCAACTCCACACCTAGGTTTCATATGGGATCTTTGGCGGCGGGGGAGTGGCGAAAATGTGTCGCGGTGAAGGACCGTCATACGGACGCATTCGGGGGTGCTTTTTGAGGGCACTTCGGCAACCAAATTCCGAGTCGCTGACGCGCCACTCTGATGAGATTGTTCAGCCTTGCTTCGGTCCGTAGGCTGAGGCATGAGCAAAACCATTAAGCGCGGATTATATTTGGTCCTTCTCGTTGCGATGGGCTTCTTCGCTTACCAAGCCCTGGGGTGGCTTGGCATTCTGTCCGTCGTGGGAGGTGGTGCCCTGGGTGCGATAGCGATGATTCCCATCAACCGCAAGGCACGAAGGGCACGAGAGACCGAGATCAAGGCGCCCGTGCGCAACGATGGCTGATTCCCCCGAGGGATGCTTGTACGCGACATAGGGGCTCGTCCGGACCGGATCAATTTGAAGGACATTGCGTGCGACTGTTGGCCAGGGACGGCGGTTAATCGCAGCTTCAGTTGGCCGTCCTGTCGTCCCATTTAGCGATCGATGCTTACGGTACGAATGCGTCCTCCGAAGATTGCAATCCGATCCTAAACCGGCCTTGCCCGAGGTGAGCTGCTGACTAACACCATACGCTTCACATTATGAATGCTGATGAGAATCTCCGATCCAAGGTGCTTTGGGCTCTGCTATGCGGGCTGGTTCTTTTGTTGAACGCATTGAACTATGCGCTTCAGTCAGGGCAATGCACTGACTACATTCCTGAGTCTGGTGCAACGTCCACCTGCTCATTGGAACCAGCGATTGGATGGCCGGGGAGTGTTCTCTTGGCGCTCGTCAGTCTCGTCGTGCTTGGGTACTGCATCAGTCGCTTGCTCCGACCATCCCGCGGACCGATCGGCTAAGGGGCATCAGGGAAGGTTGGCCCAATAGGCTCATCAATTCTGACCAATAAAAGGTCTAGGGCGAGATGCGGGAATCCTCATAATTTTACAAAACCTGCCGTTGCGTTGAAAGATCCTGAATGGGCCACTAGTTGGGTGGCTATAGGGCGTCGTGGTCGGTACGGGCATGAGCCGATAATTTTGGCGGGGTTTCTGGATTCGTTCCTGTTGCATCAGATAGCGCGTCGCCATGCTTCACTATTTCCACACCCACCGAATCCCACTCATGCAGCACGGAGCCTGCAGCGGGATGCTGCCAGGTTATGTAGAACAATCCCGGCCATGCCAAGGCCCCAATGGGGGGTCCGTCGGGATCTGGATTAGCAAGAGTGACACCGGCTTCGAACGCGATGTCTCGGCCAACGTGGAATGGCATTCCGATTACGTTGGGAACGACGACGGTTTAGATTTGCGCGTCTCCATGCCATTAAAGGTACTCCCAGGAGCCTCGTCCAACCATGGACGCTGAAGAAGTACCTGGACATCGCTTGGCGATGTACCGAAATCGTTCGTATTTGCTTCAGCACCGCAGCCGTCCCAAAGTGGAAGTCGCAACGCTGAGTGGCGCCGTTTTCGCAGCCGTACGTGGCGTGTTCTACTTTGCGTTCAGCTCCCGACTGCTGCCTTGCAGGGCTTCGCTTGGGAAGTTACTTGCCCCTGGGGGTGGTTTCGCGTTCGACGACGACGGCGAAAGGCGTTGCAGGTCGACCGAGGATGCGTGCTACTTCACCGGTCGGCTGAGCACCCTTGCCCTCGGCAATCTCGGTCATCAGGTGCGCCAGGAACCCCGCGTACTGGGCCGGCATACCGTGCGACGTCACCTCCTGAATCCATTCAGTGGCCGCCGCGGGCTGGTACTCAACGAGGTGCCCGTAGGCGCTGAGGTGCTCAGCGATGTCCCTGTGGGTGAGGGCTTCCGGGCCGGTGATGTTGTACTGACCGCCAGCATAATTGGTCGGGTCGAAAAGGGTGGCCGCGGCGACGGACGCAATGTCGTACGCATCGATGAAGGCCTCCTTGCCTTCTCCCGCCGGCAATGCCAGCTGCCCTGTCGTGAGCGCGTGGGAGAACGACCCCTCGGTGAAGTTCTGCATGAAGAACGACGGGCGCAGGATGCTGAAGGTCAGTGATTCCGCCGCCATCAGGTGCAGTTCTACCGCACGCAAAGCGACTTGCTCAGGTGCATACTGGATGCCCCCAGCGCTGAGGAAGGTGATGTGCTCGACGCCTGCCTGCTGTGCTTCGTCGATGAAGCCAGCCACTATCGGCGCGAAGTCAGCCGGCTGCTCCGGAGGCACCAGGTATAGGCGCTGGACGCCGGACAGAGCGGATCTGTACGTCGATGGGTCTGTCCAGTCGAAGAACACATCAGCACGGGAACGGGCAGCGGTCCGTACTGGCATGCCTGCTTCGCGCAGGATGTGAGCGATTCGGCTACCGGTTTTACCGGTACCACCAAGAACGAGCGTGAGGGCGTCAGAATTAGTCATAACCCAAGTGAACACCCCACCGGTCTGGACGGTCGATATTTGTTGCGCTACTCAGCATGTGCGATCGTCTAAGAATGGATGTACTGGCGGATCTGCTGGACCGAGCGCGGGCACGAGGGGCTGCTTTCGCCTCAACTTCGATATCACGCGCTGAATGGGGGTTGCGGTTCACGCCATCCCGTCTGTCTATTCACGTCATGATCGCCGGGGAAGGGACCATCACGACCAGCACGGGCGAACACGTTCTGCGACCCGGCGACATCGCCGCTATCCGTACTACCGATCCCTACAGCCTTTCTGCGGGACCATCCGCACATATCGTCGATCTTCCACAGTTCCTGGCAAGCCCCGACACCAAGGAAACAGACGGTGTCTTCGTGGTTCAAGGGGAAGGTCCCATTACCACCTTCCTCTGCGGCGCCTACCTGTTCGAGGGCGACCTGTGCAGCTCACTGCTGGAGGGTCTCCCAGAAGTGATCATCGTCCGAGCCGAGCATGGCGCCCCCACCAGCAGCGTCGTCCAACTCATCGAACACGAGCTCCGCACCATCTCTCCGGGGAAGCAGACAGTGCTGGATCGTCTACTTGACGTGCTGCTGATCAGCGTGATGCGTCACCAGTTCTCTTCACACCCGCAAGGAGCCCCTACCTGGTACACCGCACTGCGGGATCCGGCCGTCAAGACGGCTCTGCAAGCAATTCATGGGTCACCCGCCGAACCCATGACGGTCGCATCGCTGGCACGATTAGCCAACGTCTCTCGAGCTACCTTGGCGCAACGCTTCACAGCCCTTGTGGGTGTTCCGCCCCTGACCTACCTCACTTCGTGGCGCCTACTACTTGCGAAGGAACGACTACGCGAATCAGATGAACCTCTTCATCTGATCGCCCGCGGCGTGGGTTACGGATCTCCCTACGCCTTCGGAGCTGCTTTCAAGCGAGAAACCGGCACCGCACCAGGCATGTGGCGCAACATCCACCGGCCCGTGATCAGACCCTTCTAGGCGGCGAGGCTATCCCGGAAATGGACGAGCTCACTAGTCACGCTGCGTTGCGTTTGGGTACACGTGGCGCAACAGCGGCCGGGAGAGGCTCTACCGGTGGGAGCCCCATTCATGCACGACTGCCTCGAGGTTGTAACCATCGGGATCGGTGACGAAAGCGCCGTAGCAGCCGGCGTGGTATTCCGGGCACAATTCGGGTCCCCGGCGGTGCACAGCACCAGCCGGTAGAGCGGCGACGTAGAAACTCTCGACGGTTGCTCGATCACGAGCGCTGAATGCCACATGCACGTCATGTTCGGGAGGGCGACCGGGGTAGAGCCAAAGGTCAGGCTTAGCTGAGTCACCAAGACCACAACCATCGGCTGAGTGCATCAATACCTGGTAACCCAGCGGTGCAAGCGCTTGCTCGTAGAACACGATGCTTTGAGCGAGATCCTTTACGCGGATGCCTAGGTGGTCGAGCGCCATGCGGACTACTGTTCCACGGGAACCTTGACACAGCAACGAAAGTCTTCGTTGCAATGGGGTACACCCCAAACAGACGTAAACCCGACGTAGCCCGGCCCCAACGAATACGTGTCAACCTGAGGTCCGAATCAACATTTCTTGACACATGAGCGGCGGACACCTGACACTATTGGGGCGGATGGGAACAATGACTGGTCAAACTTTCGGTTACGTGCGGGTAGCACATTGGACCAGAACACGAACCGGCAACTCGACGGCGAGCAGCTCGACCGGGTTTTCACCGACCAGGCATCTGGGAAGGACCAGAACCGTCCACAGCTGGAAGCCCACATCGATTTCGCCCGCGACGGCGACACCGTCCTAGTGCATTCAATGGATCGCCTGGCCCGGAATCTCGACGACCTCCGCGCCATCGTCCGCCGACTCAACAACAAGAAGGTGAAGGTCGTATTCGTGAAGGAAAACCTGACCTTCACCGGAGACGACACCGCGATGGCCACCTTCCTACTTTCCGTCATGGGCGCCTTCGCCGAGTTCGAACGAGCCCTCATCCGAGAACGGCAACGCGAGGGCATCACCCTGGCCAAGAAGGCCGGCGTGTACAAAGGCAGAGGCAAGATGTTGAACGCCGAGCAGGCGGCCGCGCTCATTCGACGCGCCGCCGCTGGCGAAGCGAAAGCCTCACTCGCACGAGAATTCGGGGTCAGCCGCCAAACCGTCTACCAATACCTTCAACCAGAGCCCAAGTAGAACCCCTGCAGTCGAACCGTGCAGGCCTGTACTGCGCAAATGGACGCCCTGTGCAGACGAGTATGGACAGCTCACCGCTCAAGACCCGCCTGGTCAACCTTGGAAACACGCGGCCCGCTGTGCAAGCGGGTACTGAAAAGGACAAGCGGCGGCGTCTCGTCTTGGTGTGTTGCAACCCAAGGCTTACAAGACGTCAAACCGCCAAACGAAGCTGTGAAAAAGCCGCCATTCTGAGCTAACAGTCACAGGAACTGGTCTCCACTCGCGTCGACATTCTCAAACCATCGCGGCTTCCTCATTCGCGGCGGTGTCCCGTAGGCATCCTTGATGGCCTCTCGCGCTCTTCGTAAGACCCGCTTGGCCGTCATGGGCCTGTTCTTAATTGCCGGGTTGGCTCTGGCTATGTGGGTAGTGAACATCCCAGCAATACAGGCATCGACCGGGTTGTCACATGGACTTCTTGGTGGGCTGCTTCTCCTGCTGGGTTTGGGATCAGTAGCTGGTATGCAGGTCGTGGGTTTTCTCATCGATCGGTGGGGGAGCCGGTTGACCACGATCGTCGGGTGCCTGGTCCTCGCTGTGGGTGTGCTGCTACCGGGATTTGCCCAGGATGCGTGGGGGGGTTGGTATTGCCCTGTTCGTCCTTGGCTTCGGCGAGGGCGCGGTTGATGTGTCGAAGAATGATCAGGCGGTGCGTGTTGAGCGCGACTGGAACAAGCCCATCATGTCCAGCCTGCACGCCTTTTTCTCTGTTGGTGCTGTAGTTGGAGCTGGCGTCGGGGCTATGATGCAGAGCTTCGACCTTCACCTCTTTTGGTCCTTGGGCTTCGGTGCAGTGGTCGTCCTCGGGGTCATGGGCGCCTCCATTCGATACCTGCTGCCGCCCAGCGGGCCAGGTGAGATCGAAGCGGTGGTATCAGCCGCGGAGGATGTTCCGGTGCGGGACGTACGACGGAGGATCGTGGCCTTGGCGGCGCTAGCGTTCTTTCTCATGTTGGCCGAGGGCGTTGCTCATGACTGGTCGGCTTTGCACGCAGTGCAAGACATCGATGCATCCGAAGCCGCGGGCTCACTAGCGTTCGGGGCTTTCGCCCTCGCGATGACAATCGACCGGTTGTTTGCAGACAGGGTCTCTCACCGGATCGGCCCGGTGAGGGTCGTCAGGTACGGGAGCGCGATTGCAGCCGGTGGGATGCTCATCGTGATCACTTCCACGATGTACCCGGTCACCCTTGCTGGTTGGCTTGTCTTCGGACTCGGGCTCTCCGGCACGGTGCCGCAACTCTTCACTGCTGCGGGGAACCTCGGAGCAAAAAATCAGGGGCAAGTGATGGCCCGAGTGGTGAGCGCGGGGTACGTCGGCCTTCTCGCAGGCCCCGCAGTCATAGGATGGATCTCCCACCACACAGGCTTATCGACCGCCTTTTTCCTACCCTTCGTACTGTGTCTCGCAGGCACCCTCCTCGCCCGCAACGCCGCACCCCTAGCGCCGCGGCCCTACTCCCGCGTCGACCCGGTACCACGAGTAAGCATCCGGGCATGAAGATTCAGAAACCTAGAGACCTATCGCTGAATCGGACCGCGAATACCACCGGCCATACCAGCCATACTTAAAAACTAGGCATCGGAACATATAACTAGGCCGGGCCGCCTGTAGTTACCCATCGTTTATCCATTGATTCGACCACGCTTAGCGTGGGTAACTTGGCCGTCCGTCCATCACCCGATGAGCGCCCACGTACCCGGCGGCTAACCCAAGGCAGCACGTAGAACCACCACCACTGCGCTTCGGTGCGCAACGTCCGTGAAGGCCGTTCGCCTTTCAGCGCCGTGTTCCAGTGAGAGGCGCCGGCAAGACCAAGTGCGTCAGCTGCACCAAGAGCCAGGCGTTCGTGACCGAGTTCGGCGAGGTGGAGACGATCAGCCGCCCATGCTCGGGAGTCTTCAAAAACTGTTTCGTCGGTGCTTGCGAGCGGGACGACGCCCATCTGTTCGCACAGCTGTTGGTAGATGTCGTTCAGGCGTCGCCGACGAGAATCGATGACGCTTCCTGCGGGGGAGACACCCGTCAAATTTGGGATCGGAATAAACATCACTGTGGTGTCCGACTCTTTGAAGGCTGCGACCAGTTCTGCGAGGCTAGCTTGAAGAGCATGGAAGTCGACGCGGGGCCGGAGAATATCGTTCATGCCCGCGGTGATAGTGACGAGATCCGGAGCAAAGCTTAACGCTCGGCCCAGCTGATGATCGCGGATCTGGTTTGTCTTGTATCCGCGGACGGCGAGATTCGCATATTCAACCGGTCCGTTTCCGACTGTTAGTAGACCTGCAAGGCGGTCAGTCCATCCGCGTGGCGTTCCGTCCGGCCAGGGGAGGTCGCCAACTCCCTCCGACAAACTATCCCCAATTGCAATGTACCGATAGCTCATGGTGGTTCCCTTCGAATGCGATGGACTTCCTCAAAAGGAACATAACCTCGTCGCCGATCAGCTATTCACTGACGAACAGGAAGGATCGGCCCTGCTTCTGAGCGTAATTGGTGTGGCTAAGGATAGTGCTTGTCAAGGGCGATTGCGATGTGCCCACGGGTGACCAGCCTAGCGGCCAGCGGGCAATTCCGTGGCCGCCACAAACCTGGTGCTTTCCCTGGCTCGACCGCTCTCGCCCAGGCACGCGCCTCAGGGTCCTTTACCTCCGCGCATGAAGCATTCTGGGCACCAGCCCGCCGCACAGACGGAGACTCGCAGGCCACGCGGGAACTGGTGAGCGGACTGTTACTACACCGATCCATGGCCGCCAGCCACGTCACCGCCGGCATAGAAGCGGTCCTGACAGTCGGGGCGGTCACCGCCGACGTCGTCGCTGTCGAAGCACACCGAGCCGCCACCGAACGCCTTTCCACCGAACGCCTTGAACCCATCACACCTGTAGGCAAAACAGCCTTCATCGCGCGTCCAGCTGCCGGTGAACGGCACGTTCTTAGCCTCACGCAACGCAGACTGGCCGACCCGGCCGCCGTTATCGCAGGCTTGCCACCGGACACGCGCCCACTGCCCTCCGTTGCGGGCTACGACGAGCTCCTCACCAGACGAACCTCTGATCCAGCTCGCGATCAAACTGACCGAAGGCCTACCGGAACGACCCGACAGATGAGGGGAACCATCACATGAGCCCTATCAACACCAACCCGATCACCGTTTCATCAGCCCTTTGCCGCCGGCGTGGGCTGACCGAGGAAGCAGCGACAGCTGCGGTCGAGCAGGCCTGCCGTCGGCTACGGCTCCCCACCATTCGTGCCGTTCTCGGTGAGGCACTCACCGTCGCGGGTAAGGAACAGCTCTCCTACCAGGGATTCCTCGCCGAACTGCTGCTCGCCGAATGTGATGACCGAGACCGCCGCTCATCCGTACGTAGGATCAAGTCAGCGAACTTTCCGCGCGAGAAGTGGTTAGGAGACTTCGACTACGACGCGAACCCCAACATCAACCAAGCCACCATCACCACCCTCGCCCCCGGAGACCGGATCCGCAAAAGACAACCACTCTGCCTCATTGGGGACTCCGGGACCGGCAAGTCCCACCTGCTCATCGGGCTCGGGACCGCGGCCGCCGAGAAGGGATACCGGGTGAAATACACGCTCGCCACACGGCTCGTGAACGAACTCGTCGAAGCCGAAGACGACAAGATCCTCGCCCGCACCATCGCCCGCTACGGCCGGGTCGACCTGCTCTGCATCGACGAACTCGGCTACATGGAACTCGACAAACGCGGCGCCGAACTGCTCTTTCAAGTCCTCACCGAACGTGAAGGGAAAGCCTCCGTCGCGATTGCTACCAACGAATCGTTCTCCGGCTGGACCCGCACCTTCACCGACCCGAGGCTCTGCGCCGCAATCGTCGACAGGCTCACCTTCAAAGGAACCATCCTTGAAACCGGCACCGATTCCTATCGTCTTGCCCAGACCCGCAGCCAGCATCTCGCTGATGACGGAGCGTCGATTTAGAGGCGGTCCTTCCAACGACAAAATAGCTGTTGCCGGCACCTCAGGACAGGTGCCGGCAACAGCGTGGTCAAACTGCGAACGAGCGGAGAATTCTTGTGTGGAAACAGACTATCCCCACGTCAGGAACACTTTCGTCGTTAAGCCACACCCCATCGCACCACCTTCATGAAAGCCCGAGGATAGGCGGGCGAAATCTCCCTTTATTGGAATTAGCGTCCAAGCTTTTTGAGTAGCTTGTATCGTTTCCGGCTGAGCCTCCACAAGCTGAACGAGTGGCGCGCCTGAATCTTCCCAAGCTCTACCATGTCGGGAAGACCCTCCTCGGCTAGTTTCTTGCTCACCACGTCCTTGTCCTTGACCTCAACCGACTCGATGATGGCGTGGGAACGCTTGACAGGGTCTGACTTTAGCGGGTGCTCGGCGATAGCAGCGTCGATAGAGTCGAGCCTTTTCTGAAGCTCCTCATGGGGATGCTTATTCTGCATAAATCAATCCTCCTATTTTCCCCGGAGGCAGGCAAGAATAGCCAAACCCAGTGCCCCGCCAATGGAACCTGGCGAACCGGTCGTGATGATTCTGGTTATTTGCGGCCCACTGAGCGTTAGGCCAGCGAGGCACCTGTATACAGCCGGGAGAAACCAAACCGGATCAGCAACAACCGGGTACGCGAAGTCCCCTGCCGCAGCGTGTTCGACAGTCTGTGTCAGCGTCGCTCCTTCCACGGAGTAGCTTGTCGGAACGTCGGCACCATTGGCGTCCACCGCCCACGCGTCGCCCACAATAAGAGCGCTGCTGCCATCGGCATTCACAACTGCTGCTCCGTCTCCAATCAGCGCGAGCGTTTGACCTTCCTCGAGAACAACCTCGTATGAGTATTGAACCGGAGCGTCTGCGCCCGCAATCGTCGTCAACATCTGTACGCCCAGGTCGCTGACGATAACCGAGTTCGCACTCGTTTCCCCCGGATACATCACAGTGCCGTCGAAATGTGTGACAGGTGACTCTGCCGATGAAGCATTGGGGAGCTTGATGTTGAAGCGCTCACCGTCCTCACCCCTCATTGTGATGCCATCCGAGAGGTCGGACGGAATCGTAGCCTCACCGTTGCTGAACTTGGTAGTTCCGGTGCCGCTGGCAACGGAATCGAGAAGCAACGAGGGATTGGCGTTTTCGACGTTTGCGAGTGATTCGGTGATCACGCCGGACGACGCCTCGGACTGGTCGGTGCCCTCAGCAACAGCGCCTGCGGGTGATGCCAGTGTGGCAAAGACTAACGCACCCACCACACTGAGTGCCGTCGACCGTAATGTTGCTTTGGCTCTAAGTTTCATTCGAAACATCCCCTAGTGTTTCGATGCCTCAAGAATGCTTGCGGCATCTAGTTTCGACGACAGATTACGCGGTGATTAGCGGCCCCGACGCCCGAAACTTAAGCCTAATTGCATCCGTAATTCGCGCCATGGGGTCATAAAATATTCAGGAAATTGAAAGTTTTCTTCCAGTAAATTCTGGTATGTTTCCGCTTTACAGCTCGTTAGGAGAAGCTGGGATGACCGATCCGACCCACACCCAGGCCTCCTGACTGTGAATGGAGACCCAAACAGTACCCCGCCAGTTCTATCGACCATCCGGAAGCGGAGTTCTACGAAAAATGGCAGTCACAACTCTTCCAGCCTGCGGTGGGGTGGGCTCAAATGAAACTGCGGTTAGTCCACTGGTGAGTCGTCGAAAGAGAGTGGTGGGCTCAAGTCAGGCTGCGCAAGTGGTCTCCACCCGCGTTGACATTCTCAAACGATTGAACGCGTGATTATCTTCGCTTCGGATCAAGAGGGCGAATGGTTCACCCTCACCCCCTTCGGAGGGGTTATCTCCTTCCCTGAAGGCACGGAACACCCCCTCGATCTCGAGCCCAACCCAACCTAGTACGCGTTACTTATGCAAGATGTAGCTCCGCGCATAGTTTTGCAGGCCCAGGTGTTGCGGTTAGGGATCGCTGAATAGGACGACAGGACCGCCAACTGAAGCTGCGATTAACCGCCATTCCTGGCTAACAGTCACAGTAGCCGTCCGCAGCGCGGTCGCGACGGATGCGGTTCCGTCTTCTGTTGCGAGCTTTGCCGCCAGTTGGCGTGCTCGTGCGGCGTAGGCCGGCGTCGTGGTGGCCTGCGTGATGGCGTCGGCCAGCCGTTCAGTGTTGAGTTTTTTGTAGGGGACCGGTTGCGGGCCCGCGCCGAGGGACGTGATCCGTGCGGCCCAGAACGGTTGGTCCGTATAGATTGGCACGCTGACCGTCGGTACACCAGCGCGCAGCCCCGCTGCGGCGGTCCCCGCTCCGGCGGTCCCCGCTCCGGCGTGGTGGACGACAGCGGCCATCTGGGGGAACAGCCATTCGTGCGGAACAGCACCGATACTGATGGCATTGGGTCCGGAGACACCTTGTACGCCCTGCAGTACCGCGCGAACCCCGGCACGGCGCGCGGCGTCGAGCATGAATTCTGCGTCCAGGGCCGCACTGCTTCCAAAGCCGATGAACACCGGGGGTGGTCCATCCGCGAGGAACTCGACCAGCTCCGCAGGTGGCTGCCAGCCCGGCTCGACTTCCGACCACTAGTAGCCGGTCATGGTGAGCCCGGATCGCCAGTCCGCCGGGCGCGGGAATACGGTGGGGCTGATGCCGTGAAGAATGGGGCTATTGGTTTTCCTTCGGGTACGGTCGGATGCGGACCGGGCCTTTTTGGGTAGGCCGAGCGTCTGGCGGATGCGGGCGCTCGGGGCATCATAGGGTGCTTTCCCAGCGGATACGAGAGACCCGAGAGGTTTGTTGCCGACCGAGCCGAGGCTGCGGGCCGATCCCAGAGTCACGGGTGGATAGGCGGTGCTGGGTTCGATCGGCTGCAAGTGGGCACCGATGGCGGGGACACCGATGGCCTCAGCAACACCGTAGGCATAGGGGGCGATCGCGTTGGCCAGGATCACGTCGGTACCGGCCTGGGCCGCGGCAAGGGCGCCGGTCGCGGCCAGGTCCATGTAGTCGCCGAGTTCGCGCAGGCACCTGCGCAGATCCGCGCCGGTGGCCTTCTTCCCCGGCGCGGCGGGGCTGACCAAGTGGCTCATATCTCCGGGCAGTTCGCGGTGCTCACACCCGGCTGCGGTGACCAGCGGGGCATAGGCGGCATTCGCCGCGATTGCGACGTCAAAGCCCAAGGCTTGAAGTCTGCTGCCGAGCCCGGCGATCGGGGCGACATCCCCTCGGGTTCCTGGCGTAATCATTAGTACCCGCATAACACTCCTCATTCCGGTATCGGGCCGGAACCGGAACACTCGCGCGCAGGAATTGCCGCGGCGGCGATCGATATCGCCGACCGGGACGGCCTGACGGCGGTGTCCATCCGACGAGTGGCCGCCGGCATCGGAGCCGGCGCAGCGTCCCTGTACCGGTATCTTAATTCGCACGACGAGCTCATCGAACTCATCGTTGACACGGTCAGTAGTGAATACGACCTTGACCCCTCCGATGAACCACCGCCGATGCAGTTGCTGAATCTGGCACGGCAAGGCCGGGCCATTATGCACCGGCACCCGTGGCTGGCTCCGCTGCTGCTAACCCGGCCCTCAAAGGGCCCCAACGCTCTCAAATATCTGGAGCGAGCCTTGTCCGCCATGGAGCCGGTGGACATGCCAGGGCCCGCCAAGCTGCAGACCGTGGCTATGATGACGGCCATCACCTCCGCCTTTGTACAAAATGAGTTGGCATCAGCCGACAACTCCGGGACGGGCCTCGACGGGGCGAACGTGCCTGCAGTACCTCTCCGATGTGGTCCAGTCCGGGAATTACCCGCTCCTGGCGGGCGCACTCACCGGGCAACACGAACCCAAGAGGCCAGAAGAAGTGTTCAACAGCGTCATCACCAACTACCTGGCGGGCGCGGGCCTCCAGGTCGCAGCCAGTCCCGCCTGAGGGCACCTGAAGCGCCAAACCAAGCTGTGAAGACCCGCCATTCTGAATTAACAGTCACAGGCAGCCTCCAGCGCTTTCGCGACGGGCACGGTTCCGTCTTCCGTTGCGAGCGTTGCTGCCAGTCTGCGTGCTCGTGCGGCGTAGCCGGCGTCCTGGTGGCCTACGTGATGGCTTCGGGTCCGGACGCACCCTGCACGCTCTGCAGTATCGCGCGAACCCCCGCACGGCGCGCGGCGTCGATCATGAATTCTGCGTTCAGGGCCGCACTGCTACTAAAGCCGCCAAGCTGCACACCGTGGCCATGATGACTGCCATCACCTCCGCCTTTGTACAAAATGAGTTGGCATCAGCCGACAACTTCGGGACGGGCCTCGACGGGGCGAACGCGCCTGCAGTACCTCTCCGATGTGGTCCAGTCCGGGAATTACCCGCTCCTGGCGGGCGCACTCACCGGGCACCATGACCCCGAGAGACCAGGAAAGACGTTCAACAGCGTCATGACCAATTACTTGGCGGGCGCGGGCATTTAGGGCACCATCGGTTCCGCCTGAGCGGACCTGAACCAAATCCGTGGCTGCAGGAACACGGCAAATGATGCCCTCGGCGACTAGATGTACTGAGACAGGACAACTAGACTCGCTGACACGTAGCCGCGCCTAGTTGGGGGAACAATGGAGTCAACGGCCAAGAAGTGTATTCAATGGGGTGTCCTTTTGGTCATTGCTGGCGGGTTTGTGCTCGTTCTGCTTCCGTCACTGATCCTTCTACTTGCCCAGACCGCGGGCCAGACAGCAGTCATCGGGGTTGGCGCAGTAGACGTTGTTCTCACGTTGGTCCGCTGGGCGATGATACCGATGGGTACGACCCTGATCGGGGCTGCCATCGTAATCCGGGCACTGGCCCCAGCACTTGAGCATCCTCGTACTGATCACACGTCCAACAACACCTAGGCTCCCTGCGTAAGCAAAGAAATCGGGACAGAAAAGGTGCACAAGATGCGGCCGGAAGCGCTAATTGGAGTCTTTACCGGGATTTTCGTTGTGGGCTACTTCACCTCGACTAGTCCCACTATCGCGATGTCCCTGGTGCTTGGAAGCATATTCAGCGCCTTCAGCGTCCAGATCCTCCGCGCTGCGCGGTCCAACCGTATGTCGGCAACAACCGCGCCGATCGAGCGTCAAGACGGGCGTAGCCGGACTCGAATGAAGGTATTGTCGGACCTCGCCGTCGTCTTTGCTATCTCCCAGACCGCTTGGTCTGCAGCATCCTTGCTGATTGCCCATAACGGCTTCTCGATCCCCGGCGGGCTGAGTGGGGCAGGTCGCGCCGAAGTTAACCCAGCACCCAGGGGGCAACCAGCAGGAGCGTTGGCGCCACCAGCAGTAGCCCGGAGGCTCCGAGAGCGGCCGCCTGTTGGGGTAGCGACAAGGGCGGCTGCGGCGTGAGGAGCCGGCGAATCCGGTTGAGGGTGGCACCAGCATCCTGGTCAGGGGTCGCACCGGGAGCAAGCGCTGTCACTGCTAACGAGTGGCCGTGGGCGAAGTCGCCCTGCTGGTCGGGCAGTGACCCGGAGGCGACGATCGCTATCGCCCGGGCAAGGACTGGCTCCTGAACCCGCTTCAGAGCCTCGTCGTCGGCGAGCATCTCGATCAATTCGTTGACGGCCCGTTGTGCCAACTGGGATGTGGGCAGCCACGGGAGGGCCGCGCGCCAGGCTGCAAACGCCCACAGGAGCAGGTGATGTCGCTGGTGGAGGTGGGCCCGCTCGTGCACCAGCACGGCGTCGAGTTCGGCAGGGGACAGCAGGTCGAGGAGGCCGTCGGAGAGGACCGTCACCGATCTGGCGCCGCCCGGAAGGCAGTAGGCCACTGGGGTGGGGTGATTGATCACCAGCGTTGCCGGCCGGTTCACTGCCGGTGAGCTGAGCAGGTTCAGCATGTCCCGGTGTCGCTTGCGCTGCCCACGTATCTTGGCGTAGGTCAGCAGGAGGGTGAAGATCAGGTGGGCGCTAAGCAACCCCGCGGCGCTCAGAGCAAAGACGTGAACCAGGCCGAGCGTGTCGACCGGCTGGTTGGCAAACGCCATCTCACCGAAGCGGCCAAGGGCTTCGACCAGATTGTCGCCGAGCGGGTCGAGACCCCAGACCAGCATCGCGCCGATCATTGACAGTCCACCGGCGAGGGCAATCGCCTGCCACAGAATCATCGCCGTAAACGGAGCCCGGGTGGGCCACTTTGCCCGGGACAGGGCTACGGGCGCAGGCCAGGCGAGGACGACGGCGAGCCCGGCCAAAAAATGGGCGGCCCAAAACATCCGCTCAGCTGCCGAGCAGTTTGCGCAGAGCCTGTGCCTCGCTGTCGGAAACGCTTCCGATGAACCGCGCCAGCACGGCTTCCCGGTCTGGGGCAGTGACGAGGACTTCGTGCATCAACTCAGCGGTATGTTCCTCCCGGCTGGTGATTGCACGGTAGCGGTGCGGGCGGGTTTCCCGCTCCCGTTCCACCAGTCCCTTCTTCTCCAGCCGCGAGAGGACAGTCAGCACTGTTGTGACAGCAAGTTCCTTGCCCAGGGCGTCTTCCGTTGCCAGTGCCAGCAGGTCGCGCAGATCGTTTGCGGTCAGTGCCCCGGGGGTGCCCCACAGCAGATCCATCACTGTGCGTTCGAGTTCTCCGAGGGTGGCCATGCAAGTCCTTCGTTAAAATTTCGGATGATTAGCTCAAATCTACTCTCTTTTTCGACAAGTTTCTACATACGGTAGAACAAGCGGTCGATTGCTCATCCGATGGTTGACCTACCCGGTGGTGATTTAGGCTTTTGCCATGACTAAGCCAGAATCGGACTTCTTTCCCACCGGTACACCGCTGCAGTGGCGTGCCATCACGGCCGGTGACCTGGATGGCTGGCTCGAGCTCTTGCACCGGATGGCCAAGGAAGACCAGCCGGACTGGGTGGAGGAGCGGGCCGACCTGCAGCAGATCCTGGGTTCATCGAAAACTGACCCGGCAAGAGACACCATTTTGGGTCTCGACGATGCGGGTGTGGCCCGCGCCGTCGGGGTGATCCAGCGAAACCCCGGGTCCACCCTGATTCACAGCATGGGTGGAGTGGACCCCGCCTGGCGACGGCAGGGGATCGGTACCGCACTCTACTCTTGGCAGGCGGGGCGCGCGCGTCGCCGGTTGGACGACGACGGCGTCGGGGAGGGAGTGCTGCGCACCTACGCGGAGGAACGGGTGCCATCCCACCTGGCACTAATGAAGGTGACCGGCAACGCCGTCGTCAGATATTTTACGGAGATGACCCGGCCGCTGCAGGCGGAGATCCCTGAAGTTGAGATCGCAGCGGGGCTGCAGATTGTGACGTTCTCGGATGACCTCTCCGAGGCGGTGCGGCTCGCCCACAACGAGGCGTTCCAGGACCACTGGGGGAGTGAACCACGCGACGAGGAATCCTGGCGGTTCACCGTGACGCACCCCGAGTTCAAACCCGAATGGAGCCTCGCGGTGGTGGACGAGGCATCCGGCGAAGTGGCTGCCTACCAGCTGGCCAGCTACGATCCCGCGTCCCGGGAGTTGCTGGGCCACACTGAGGGCTACACCGACCTGTTGGGAGTGCGACGGAAATGGCGGGGCCTACGGCTCGCCCCAGCCCTGCTGGCCGAGGCGATGCGCCGGTTCAAAGCTGACGGGATGGAGCATGCTGGGCTGGGCGTCGATACCGAGAACCCATCGGGTGCCCTTGGCCTCTATGAACGCCTGGGTTACATAGCTACCCACCGGGTCAGGGTGTTCGAACTGCCCATCTAAACCATTGACGGAGTTGTCGAGGTTAGCCCCGGGGCTAACCCTGGGCGGGGCTGGGGCCGATCGAGTCAACAGAGTGGCTCAGGCTGACACCAGAACCGTCACGGCGCCCGTGTTCGGTAGGAAGCGCGCGGGACACACCGGAAGCTGATGCGGCTTTTGCCGGACCGTGTCCGGCCCAGGCGAGCAGCAGGATGTCCTCGTCCTTGAGGAACCGGTGAGCCCGGACCCCCGCTGTCGCCCTACCCTTGGTTGGATATTCAGCGAAATCGGTCACCTTGACCGATCCCGCCGACGTGCCCGGCAGCGCTCCGCTCGCGGCGGCAATCGTCACGACGACGGCGGCCGCATCCTCGGCACCCACGGCGCCGAAGTGGATGACCGAGTCACCGGATCCCAGTTTGATGCCTGCCATCCCACCGGCGGTCCGGCCCTGCGGACGGACGGTCGATGCGGGGAAGCGCAGCAGCTGCGCCTGAGCCGTGATGAAGACCAGCAGGTCCTGGTCGCCGGCCGCTGCCAGGCCCACCACCTTGTCTTTGGGTTTGAGGGAAATGATCTCCCATTCGTCGCGGTTCAGTGGATACTCGGGCGCCACCCGTTTCACCACGCCCTGCGCACTGCCCAGGGCGATCACCGCGTCGAGGGGGGCCAACCCCACCAGGGATTCCCCGGGCAGGAGGGTCATGAACTCCTGCGCAGGTACGCCGCCCGCCAGATTGGGGATCCCGGCGGTGGGTGCGAGAGCAGGCATATCCATCACCTGAAGGCGCAGCATTCGCCCGGCCGAGGTGACCGCTCCGACCTCTGCCCTCGCCGTTGAACGAAGCACCGAACTGAACACGTCGTGCTTGACCCGTTGCCCGCCCTCACCGAACGGTTCCTGGTCGGCGGTGCGAGCCAGCTGTCCCGACGTCGACAGGATCACCCAGCAGGGATCGTCGGCAATTTCCAGGGGTATCGGCGTCGTTTTCCCGCCGGGCGCTGTCACCGCAGGCATCACCGTGCCCTTCAGGGGGGCACTGGACTCGGACTCCAGCAACACCGTGCGACGGGGAGTGGCGAACTTCGCCGCCACCTCTGCAAGTTCGTCCGACAAAAGGGCGCGCAGCTTCTCTTCCGAGCCGAGCAGTTCCTCCAGCAGGGCAATCTCCCTGCGGAGCTCGTCCTGCTCCTTCTCCAACTCGATGCGTGAATACTTCGTCAGCTGTCGCAGCCGAAGCTCAAGAATGTAGTTTGCCTGCAGCTCGGTCAGATCATAGATCGACATCAGCCGTTCCCGGGCCTGGGCTGATTCGTCCGACGAGCGGATGATCTGGATGACCTCGTCAATATCGACGATCGCGATCAGCAGACCCTCGACCAGGTGGAGCCTGTCCATCTTGCGTCCCAGCCGGTACGCGGTGCGGCGGCGGACCACCGACAGCCGGTGCTTGATATAGACCTGCAGCAGCTCCACCAGGCCCAGTGTCCGGGGCTGACCGTCAACGAGGGTCACATTGTTGATGCCGAACGAATCCTCCATCGGCGTGTACCGGTACAGCTGAGCCAGCACGGCGTTGGGGTTGAAGCCGTTTTTGAGCTCGATCACCAGGCGCAGTCCGTGACGACGGTCGGTCAGGTCCACAATGTCGGAGATGCCCTGGAGCTTCTTCGACGTGACGGCGTCCTTGATCTTCTCGATGATTTTCTCGGGGCCCACCGTGTAGGGCAACTCAGTCACCACGAGGCCGGTGCGTCGGGCGGAAAGCTGCTCGATCCCCACGGTGGCCCTGGTCTTGAAGGACCCCCGGCCGGTCGCATAGGCGTCCCGCACGCCCTCCAGCCCCACGATCTTTCCGCCACTGGGAAGGTCCGGGCCGGGGATGAAGCGCATCAGGTCATCGAGCCCGGCGTCAGGGTTGGCGATCAGGTGCCGGGCCGCCGCGATGACTTCGCCCAGGTTGTGGGGGGCCATGTTCGTCGCCATGCCGACGGCGATACCGGTGGCCCCATTGACCAGCAGGTTGGGGAAGGCGGCAGGAAGCACCTCCGGCTGCATGAGCTGGTTGTCGTAGTTCGGGACGAAATCCACCACGTCTTCGTCCAGGTGATCGGTCATGGTGAGGGCCGCCGCGGCGAGGCGAGCCTCGGTATAGCGGGGGGCAGCCGGGCCGTCATCGAGTGACCCGAAGTTGCCGTGCCCATCGATCAGGGGCAGGCGCAGGGAAAAGTCCTGTGCCATGCGAACCATCGCGTCATAAATCGCGGCGTCGCCGTGCGGGTGGAGCTTGCCCATCACTTCGCCCACCACCCGGGCGGACTTCACATGGCCACGGTCCGGGCGCAGCCCCATATCGGTCATCATGTACAGGATGCGCCGCTGCACCGGTTTCAGCCCGTCCCTGGCATCGGGGAGGGCCCGGGAGTAAATCACCGAGTACGCGTACTCAAGGAAAGAGCCTTCCATTTCGGAAGTGACGTCAATGTCGATGATCTTCTCGGTGTAATCCACCGGGGCTGCTGTGCTTTGGCGCCTGGCCATGATCGGATGGTCCTCGGGTTGTGAAAAAAGGGTAGGTGCTGCCAAGAGTAATGACGTGAACGCCGAACGCCCACTAGGGTGAGTCTATGGCTGCTGGCGGACATTACCCGGAATATTGGGAGGCCGACGTCGTGTTGCGGGACGGCGCCACAGCACATTTGCGGCCGATTTCGCCCGACGATGCCCCGGCATTGCAGCACTTTCACATGCTCCAGTCCGAGAACTCGATCTACCTGAGGTTCTTCACCTACAAGTCTTCGCTGAGCAACAAAGAGCTCAAACGATTCACCGAAGTGGACCACCGGGACCGTGTGGCATTCGTCGTCACCCGCGGCACGGACATCCTGGGTATTGGGCGGTACGACCGGCTCGATGATCCCACCGAAGCCGAGGTCGCCTTCAACGTCTCAGATGCCCACCAGGGCAGGGGATTGGGGTCGATCCTGCTCGAACACCTTGCTGCGGCTGCCCGGGAGAACGGCATCAGCCGGTTCTCGGCAGAGGTCCTGCCGGAAAACCGCAAGATGATCACTGTCTTCGCGGAAGCCGGCTACGAGGTGCAACGGCGCTTCGACGACGGCGTGGTGATGCTGGAGTTCAATATTGACCCCACCGAGAAATCGCGCGCCGTGATGGAGTCCCGGGAGCACCGCGCCGAGGCGCGCAGCGTCGCCGGACTGCTTTCGCCGTCGTCGGTCGCCGTCATCGGTGCCAGCCGCGAGTGGGGAACCGTCGGGTACTCCTTCCTCGAACACATCATCGATGGCGGCTACACCGGTGACGTCTATGCGGTGAACCCCGAGGCCTTCGAACTGGCGGGCATGATCTCGTTCGCCTCCATCGGGGAAGTCCCGGGGCCGGTCGACCTGGCCGTGATCGCCGTCCCCTATGACCAGGTGGCGTCGGTCGTGGATCAGTGCGGCGTGGCCGGCGTGAAGGGCCTCCTTGTGGCGACCGCCGGGTTCGCCGACGACGGCGCTGAAGGACTGGCACGGCAGCGGGCCCTGGTGCATCGTGCGAGGGCCTACGGTATGCGGGTGGTCGGTCCGGCATCACTGGGCCTGGTCAACACGCACCCGGAGGTCCGGCTCAACGCCTCGATGGCCCCCGCGCTGCCAGCCGCCGGTTCACTGGGTCTATTCAGCCAGTCAGCGGCGATCGGAGTGCTGCTGTACGCGGCGGCAGGGCGGCGCGGACTGGGCCTGAGCTCCTTCGTGTCCGCTGGTAACCGGGCGGACATCTCGGGTAACGACGCGATGCAGTACTGGGAAGATGACCCCTCCACCCGCGCTGTGGGTCTCTACCTGGAGTCGGTGGGCAACCCCCGCAAGTTCTCCAGGATTGCCCGCCGACTAGCCAAAACCAAGCCGGTCATCGTTGCGAAGTCTGATGTCATGGGTCTGCAGCTACCGCCCGGCCACGCTGTGCGCATCACCCAGGCACCCTCGGGGGCGCTCGACGCAATGCTGAGGCAATCGGGAGTCATCCGGGTGGAAACGACTGCGCAGTTGGTGGACATCGCCCAGATTCTCGTCAGCCAGCCCCTTCCTGCCGGTCCAGCGCTCGCGGTGTTCAGCAATTCGCTGGCCCTCGGCAAGGTGGTGGCCGACGCCGCCGCCGCCCAGTCCTTGGACGTGCGGCGGCTGGTGACGGATATCGATCTGGACACCGGGCAGTCAGTTGCGCTGCCAGTCCTGCGCGCGGCCATTCTCGACGCGCTGGCCGACGATGAAGTGCACTCGGCCGTTGTCGCGCTGCTCCCTGCGCCAGGGCTGACAGTCGAGGCCATTGCCAGCTGCCTGCGGGACTGCGCCGAGACGGCCAACAAGCCTCTCGTCGCCTCCTTCGCTGGCATCCTGGACCCGGCAGTGCAATCAGACGGGCTATTGGCTTCACCCCGAAACCCGGTGGCGTCAGCCGACGGGGACGCCACACTGCCCAGCCAGCGTGGGGTGCCCTGCTACGCCGGCCCGGGGGCCGCCGTCGCCGCCCTCAGTGCAGTGGTGACCTATGCCCGATGGCGCTCCCGGGACAGCGGCGGCTTCCACGAACCGGCTGACATCGACTTCGATGCCGCGTCAACGGTGCTGCAGCAGGCGCTGCTCCGGGTTGACGGCGATGGCCTGACCCGGTTGGACGGTGCCGAGTCGGCCACCCTGCTTGGCCACTACGGGATTTCCCTGCTGCCATCCGTCCGCTTCGCCACAGCCGATGAGGCGGTGGACGCCGCCGACCGGCTCGGGTGGCCGGTGGTCATCAAGACTGTGGATGAACATCTCCGGCACCGCCTCGATCTGGGGGGTGTCCGGTTGAACATTGAGGACGCAGAATCCCTCCGCCAGAACATTGCGCAGATGGAAAAGGTCTTGGCACCCTTCGGAGTCAGCGGAATGGAGGTGCAGTCCATGGCACCGTCCGGGCAGGCGTGCACGCTCCGCGCCATTGAAGATCCCCTGCTGGGTCCGGTGCTGTCCTTCGGACTGGCAGGCGACGCCGTCGACCTCCTCGATGACTGGGCGCACAGTATCCCGCCACTATCCGCCGTCGACGTTTCCGATCTGGTCCGCGGCCCACGCGCATCCCGCAAACTGTTCGGCTACCAGGGGCTGCCGGCAACCGACATCGCCGCGATCGAAAACCTGATCAGCCGGGTGGCTGTCCTGAAGGACCACCACCCGGAGATCGCTTTGCTTGAGTTCAACCCGGTACTGGTCTCGGCCACCGGACTGGTCATCCTCAGCACCGAGATTATGGTCGGCAACCCGCAGCGTCGCACCGACAGTGCGCGACGGGCCATGCGGGACTGACGACGGTGTGGGTCACCGTTCCGGGGGAGCGGCGCGCCCTACCGGCCACCGGGTTAGGTGGCGGGTGCCCGGGTGGGGGAAACTGGAGGTATGACATCGTTTTCCGCTGAACGCCGCAGCCTCGACGCCTCCCTGGAACGGGCAGGGTTTTACCCGCGCCTGGTGGCTGACACGGTGCACGACGCCCTTGACGGCCGGGAACCGCTCTCCCACGTGGCGCACCTCGAAACCCACTTCGAACGCAACGAGGTGCACCGTCATATCACCGTGCTCGTTCTCACTGAGGACATGCTGGTGATCACCCACGTCGACGACCAGCAGCTGGACGAGGACGGGCAGCAGATGATGGCCCAGGTCTCCACCGAGTCCGTCCCGGTCAGCCAGATCCGCTCAGTGGTCCTCAGCTACCTCTACGCCCAGCCCCAGGACTACAAACCGTCCGACCAGGCTCGGGAGCTGACCCTCGCCATCGCCTGGTCCGGCGGGCAGCGCCTGGACATGGGTCCGGCCGGGTGCAGCGACCCCCAGTGCGACGCCGACCACGGCTACACCGGCACCATTTCCCAGGAAGATATTGTGCTGCGCGTCAGTGCTGAGGCCGACGGCATGCAGGCGGTCCAAAACGCGAAGTCGTTTGCCAGGGCCCTCCGGAAGGTCAACACGGCCAACCCGGTGGTGCCGGGTGCCGGCAGCTCCGGCAGCCCGACGTCGCGGCGGCAGCCCGGCCTCGGTGCCCGCTTCAGCCGCACCCACCACCAGGGCTAGCCGCTGGTGGAATCTCTGATCGAACACCGGGAGCCTCTTCCGGCGGCGCCGCCCTATGGGTCAAGCACCGTCGCCGAGGTCTTCACCAGCGCGGCGGCGGCCCTGGGACTGGACTCAGCGTCCGGGCCCTTCCTCAACGCCCTGGGCTTGCCCGAGGCCGCACGCGTGTGTGTGGTGGTGGTTGACGGGCTTGGCTCCGCCTTGCTGAAGAAACGCGGCGGTCACGCGCCGTTCCTGCGCCGCCATCTGGAGAGTGCACGAACCCTCCACTCGGCGTTCCCCTCAACCACAGCCGCGTCCCTCGCCAGCCTGGGCACGGGCCTGGCCCCGGGCAAGCATGGGCTGGTTGGCTACGATGTGCTGGACCCGGAGCAGGGGAAGGTCGTCAACATGCTGGGCGGGTGGGACCCGGGAGTCGATCCGCTCCAGTGGCAACCGTATCCCTCAGTCTTTGAGCAGGCCGCCGGGCAGCTCCCGGTGGTCAGCGTGTCCCTCCCCAAATTTGCTGACTCTGCCATGACCAGGGCGGCGTTGCGGGGCGGCAGTTATGTGGCAGCGGGAACCCTGCAGGCCCGAGTGCGTGGCGCCCATGAGCAACTTGCTGCCTCCGACCGGGCGCTGGTCTACCTGTATCTCAACGAAATGGATAAGGTCGGCCACCGCCACGGTTGCGGCTCGGCTGAATGGGGCAACCAGTTGGAAGATGTTGACTCAGCGATCAGGACCCTCGCTGCCCGGGTGCCATCCGATACGCTGCTCCTGCTCACCGCCGATCACGGGATGGTCGACGTCGACGTCGATCAGCGCCACGATTTCTCCACCGAACCGCAGCTCATCGACGGGGTGGCCCACACCGCTGGCGAGCCGCGGATGCTCCACTTGTACTTTGAACCGGGCCTGTCCGCCCGAGGGCAGGAACGACTCATCGAAGCGTGGCGGGAGGCCTACGGCCGGCTCGCCTGGATCTTCACCCGCGACCAGGCTGTTGACGCGGGCCTGTTTGGCGAGGTCGATCAGCGGGTGCTGCCCCGCATCGGAGACCTCATGATCGCAGCGCGGGAGCCCATCGCGCTATACGATCGCCGTCGGACCTCCGCGTCAGCAATGGAAGTGGTCGGCCAGCACGGTTCGCTCACCCGGGCCGAGCGGGAAGTCCCCCTCCTGACCCTGAACCGCCCGGGCGGGAAGGGCCCCCGTGGCTGAGCTGATCTTTTTCTCCGGCACCATGGACTGCGGGAAGTCCACCCTGGCGCTGCAAATGGACCACAACCATCGCGCCCGTGGCCGGGCCGGTCTGCTCTTCAGCTCCCATGACCGGGCGGGGGAGGCAATGATCTCTAGCCGGCTCGGGTTGCAGACCATCGCGGTGGAAGTCACCGACACCACCGACTTCTGGGCCGAAATCGTCAGGCGCCGGACGTCAGCTGAACGGGTGGACTACCTCATCTGCGATGAGGCCCAGTTCTATCTGGGCGAACAAATCGATCAGTTGGCCCGCATCGTCGACGAGATGGACGTCGACGTGTTCGCGTTCGGTATCACCTCCGATTTCCGCACCAGGCTCTTTCCCGGTTCGCAGCGACTCATCGAACTCGCCGACCGGGTCCAGGTCCTTCAGGTGGAGGCGCTCTGCTGGTGCGGACGACGGGCAACCCATAACGCGAGAACCGTCGACGGCGTCATGGTCGTTGAAGGGGACCAGGTGGTCGTCGGCGACGTGGAGCTAGCCTCGGAGCCCCGGGATCCGCTCCAGCCGGAACTGCCGCTCACCGACGGAACGGTTGCCCAGTCTCCGCACGGGCCAGTCACCGGCTACGAAACACTCTGCCGGCGCCATCACACGCGGCGGGTCACGCTGAGGACCGCTGCAGCGACGAAAAACAACGAAATGTTGCTGCCGTTCGCCTAGCGGTCAGCGACGACCTGAGAATCGTCGAGCTAGTGGTGCTCTGCGACTAGTCGCTTTTGGTGCCGAAGACGATTTCGTCCCAGCTGGGGACGCTCGAGCGCTTCGGCCGGATTTTGCGGTCCGGTGCTTCCTCACCCGGTTTCGCTGATCGATCTGCCGCTGAGGCGTGCTCGGGAGCAGAGCCGTGATCTTCGCGTGGTTCGGCGGCTTCCGGCCCGGGCTGTGCTGGCCGATTGGGGCGAGCGAAAATGCTGATTTCCCGGGTCTCGGTGCTGACCGATTCGAAGAGTCTAGGTGTGCCGTCGCTGTAGGTCGCTTTGTCCTCAACCCCCGACTCGACGTCGTCGGCAACCGACGGGGCCAGGCTCAGACCCGCGAACTTGCGTGGCTCGGCGTCGTCGTCATCAGCCGAGGTGGGGGTTTCAGTCCCATCGTCCTCCGAGGGGCGGGGATGGGCTGCGGGAATCGCTCCCTTGGCCAGTAGATGGGCCAGAGCGTCATCGCCGTCCTCATCCACGCCGAGACGCTGCCCACGGCGGGACCGAAGGACGTCGAGCAGGTTGTCCGAGGCTTCTTCTTCCTCGGCTGCAACCTCAGGAGTTTTCTGCGCTTCAAAGTCGAAAACATGATCAGCAACTGCGCTGAGCCGCCGGGTGGGCAGGGGGCCGTCGAGCGGTTCCAGCTCGCTGAGCAGCTGGGCCCATCGATTGGTGTTCAGGACGGTTTTGCGGCTGGGATTGAACGTCCATTGGGCGGGAGGTTCCTCCCCGACGGTGACCCGGGTGTCTGCTGCCAGATCGAAACGTGCCACCACGTTCCAGAGCCCGTCCTGGCGCCGCCAGGCATCCCACTCAACAGAGTTCGCATCGACCCCATACGCCTGCAACCGGTAGGCGACCATGTCGCCGAGTTGGGCAGGGTTTTCTCCGAAGGCTGACCGGTAGCCGTCGTTGGAAGGCAGAGCTGAGGAGACTTCCACCCGCTGGGCGAGGATGGCCATATAGTCGCGTTCGGCTCGCACCGGCCCTTCATACCTGAGTACCTGTGCAAGGTCCTGGCCGGACTCGTCGACGATATCCTGGGCAGTGGCGCCGCCGCGGATCCGGGACTGGATATCGCGGGGTGAAAGTGGAACAACCGGTTTGCCTGCGGGGGGCGGTGGGGTGCTGATCTTGTGCTGTTCCATTGGGCGGGTGACCGCCATGCGCAGCGCTTCGTTGATCGGCAGGCTGAAGTTGGAGCCGTCCTCACCGTTCAAGAGCAGGTGTCCGCCGTCCTCGTGAACACCCACCAGCCGTAGTTCCTGCATGAAAATCCTCCGAGCCGACAATGCTTCCTTACCCTGAAACTCTGCCACCTGATCGCCGACATGCCTACTACACCCGTGGTGTGGCGCGGAAGTTTCGACGCCGATTGGGATCAGCGGGGTTGTTCAGCGACAATCTTTGGCGTAGGGGCACAAAATTGCGTCTGTCAGCGTTGGACTCGACGTTGGACAGTTCCGCCTAGCCACACCCACAGAACACCGGAGAGTGAACCCCCAATCATGGCCACCGATTACGACACGCCGCGTATCAGCCCCGAGGACGCCAGCGACGCCTCGATCGAGGAGCTGAAGGCCCACCGCGCTGGCCTCCAGTCGCCTGTGGTTGACGACGACGAGATCGAGGCAGCGGATTCCTTCGAGCTCCCGGGAGCTGACCTTTCCAGCGAAGAGATCCAGGTACTGATTCTTCCCGCACAGGCCGACGAATTCACTTGTGCGTCCTGCTTCCTGGTTCGGCACCGTTCCCAGATCGCCAAACACGTAGACGGGCTCGCCTACTGCAGCGACTGCGAGGGCTGATCGGCCCAGCGCGGGACGAGACGTCAGCTGGCGAGGGCTGCCACCAGGCGGTCCGGTCGCCGGGTGGACGTCAACCAGTAAGGAGTGGGGTCATCCGGGTCGGTGATCTCCACCCGGACAACCGGTGAGATCCAGCCGCGAATACACAGGTACGCAATCCCATTGAGCTGCGGCCCTCGCTGCGCGGTGGCGTCCTCACCGGTGAAGGCGGAGGCACCCCCCAGGAAGCGGCGCTCAATGGTGGCCCGCCCCACCGTGAGGTGTGTTGCGGTGACCACTATCCGAGGGGTGGAAAGCACCAACAGGGTGCCGAGGACCACTGCAACCACAGTGGCAGCAATAAACCCGGTGGTGAGATTGATCGGAGCAAACGTGACCACTGATGCACCTGCCGCTCCCGCCGCGACCAGCCAGATCCAGAGGGCGGGCCACAGCCGCTCCTCGTAGAGGACAGTGCTAACTGATGATCCGGGCGTGGGTGTTGACATACCCCTACCTTCCCAGATTTTCCTGGGTAGTTCATCCTCGCCCCCTGACCTACTGGCCCCCGGTGATCGTTCAGGTTTTCGCGCTAGAGTGAAGGCCTAACCCCAATCACTTTCAAGGCAGCTGGAGTATGAACGTGCTGGACCCACAGCGGAAACTTCCCGTGCAGATTAGGCTCCTCGACGCCGGGATGACCCCACCCGCATATGCGCAGCCGGGTGACGCTGGCGCAGACCTACGAAGCCGGATCGACTTCCGGTTGGCGCCAGGTGAGCGTTTGCTGGTGCCAACCGGTCTGGCCATCGCACTACCGGACGGGTACGTTGGGCTGGTCCATCCCCGGTCGGGTCTGGCCACGAAGCATGGGGTGACGGTGGTGAACGCTCCTGGCACCATTGACGCTGGCTACCGGGGCGAGATCGCTGTCACCTTGCTGAACACCGACAAAACTGAATCGCTGGCGTTCCAACGAGGGGACCGGATCGCCCAGCTCCTCATCCAGCGGGTCGAGCACGCCGAATTTACCGTGGTTGAGGAACTGCCCGGATCGGTCCGCGGCAGCGGGGGCTTCGGCTCCACGGGAGGCTACAGCGTTGATGCTGCGGCCCCTCCGAATCACCCATAACCTCAAGGAAATCCAGATTAGGAACCCCCTCCCGGAGGATCCACACACCCAAGGAAAGGAACCCAATCATGGTTTTTGGGCGCCTGAAGAAGAAGCAACAGAATCTCCCGGCTGAAGACACGACACCGGCTGACGCGCCGGTCGAGGTAGCCGAAACCGCCGAGGCTGCTGGGCCAACGGACCCCGCGGTCACGACGGACGCCGGACCGACCGATCCAGATTCAGATTCAGTCGACCCTGGCTCCACTGAGCCAGTCGGCACACCTACGGCAGCCGATGCGGAGCCTGCTGCAGGCATTGTCGTCTCGCGGAGCAACGGTCCGTTCGACGTATCGGAGAAGGATTCCGACGCCGGATATATTGACCTCGGAGCGTTGCGTATCGGAGCAGCCGAAGGACTCCAGCTTCGGCTTGAGGTGGAAGAAAAGACCAAGCGGGTGATCGCCGTCACCCTGGATCTCAACGGCTCCAACTTGCAGTTGCAGGTGTTCGCCGCACCTCGCACCGATGGCCTCTGGGATGAGATTCGTTCACAGATCGGGGTCTCGGTCGGTGCGCAGGGTGGAACGGTCCAGGACCGGGTGGGTTCCTTTGGCACCGAGCTGGTAGCCAAGCTTCCGGCTCAAACCCCCGAGGGCCAGCCGGGGTACCGGGTTGCCCGGTTCATCGGAGTGGACGGCCCCCGATGGTTCCTGCGCGGAGTGATTGGTGGTCCGGCAGCGATCAACCGTGAAGCTGCAGCGCCGATGGAGGAACTTTTCCGCAATGTTGTGGTGGTCAGGGGAGATCACCCGTTGCCGCCACGTGAACTGCTGCAGCTTCGCCTTCCCAAGGAGACTGCCTCCGCAGCACCGGCCGCCGCTGCGGCGCCGAAGCCCGATCTCACCGATCCGCTGAAGCGCGGACCCGAGATCACTCACATTGGCTGATCGCCCGGGCTTTGAGGGGATCAAGGGGACGTCGCGTTCAGCCACGGTGGCGGGGCTTCCCAGCCGGGGGCGTGCCCGGGCGCGGGGTTTTATTTCCCGGATCACCATCCTTCCCCGGGCTGCGGCGCCCCAGTTCGCTGCGGTGGTCTCCGACGATACTCCGCCGTCGACCGCCGGATTCGAGCGTCGGGTTCACACCTCACGGCCTCGGAGTGCCCAGGTACGGTTGGTCTGGATCGGGCAACGCCGGGTTCCGGGCATTGAAGCCGGAACCCAGATCGCCTTCGAAGGAATGGTCAGCCCGGTGGACGGGATGCCCACGATCTACAACCCACGCTATGAAATCATCGGCCGTCCGGAGGCACAGCAGTGAGCACCACCCCACCACCCAGCACCCCCTCTGGGGACAACCCGGCCCCGCGCCAGGGTCCTACAGCCGCAGAGTTGGCCGGTCAGTACGCCGCGCGATCCGGGGTGCAGCGCAACGATAACGGGCAGATCGATGTCCTGCAGTCGATTGGCGGCGTGCGGGGCCTGGCTGAGAGCATTCTGCCGGGTCTGATCTTCACCGTCATCTTCACGATCAACCAGGACCTGCAGGTCTCCCTGATCGCGGCCATCGGTGTGGCGGCCATCTTCTCGATCATTCGGTTGATTTCAAGGACACCCCTGACGCAGGCGTTGTCAGGTCTGATCGGCGTGGCGATCTGCGCCTTCGTTGCGGGCCGTACCGGGAATGCCGAGGACTTCTTCGTTCCCGGGTTCTTCACCAACGGTGGCTACATCATCGCAATGGTCATCTCCATTGCGGTGCGCTGGCCAATTGCCGGCCTCCTGTTCGGGTTCATCCGTGGTGAGGGCGTCGAATGGCGGAAAGACCCAGTACGGGTCAAGGCGTACACCATTGCCACCTGGATTATTGTGACCGTTCTCGGCCTCCGACTCGCCGTGCAGATGCCCCTCTACTTTGCGGAGAATTTCGTGGCGCTCGGAACTACCAGGCTGATCATGGGGCTCCCCCTTTACGCATTGGGGCTATGGCTTGCCTGGCTCGTGTCTCGTCCGACGGCCCAGCTGCAGGAATCCAACGACCCCGACGCACGCAGCTAAGGCAGTCCGGGGGCGTCGATCTGCTCGCCGTCGTCGGGTTCCTCGGATTCCCCGGGAATCGCCAGCAGGACACTCCGGAGCGCGTCCTCCGCGGCAATCGCGGCGATCAGGAACAGCTCATCGCCAGGTTCGACGACGTCGTCGGGGCTCGGTGTGATCGATGCGTCGTCCCGCAGGATTGCCACCACCGTGCAGTCCTCGGGCAGGATCAGTGAGCCCAGCGTCCGACCCACGATCGGGGACTCCTGGGGGACCGTGAACTCGACGATCGAGGTGACACCACTTTGCAGGGTCAGTAGCCGGACCAGGTCGCCGATTTCGACTGCTTCCTCGACCAGTGCAGTCATCAGACGGGGAGTGTTGACTGCGACGTCGACGCCCCAGGAATCGTCGAACATCCAATCATTCTTGGGGTTATTGACCCGGCCCACCGTCCGGCCCACCCCGAACTCGCTTTTCGCGAGCAACGACACCACAAGGTTCACCTTGTCGTCGCCAGTGGCAGAAACCACGACGTCGGCCTCATCCAGCCGGGCATCCTTCAGGGTGGTCAACTCGCAGGCGTCGCCGATCAGCCATTTCGCGCCCTTGAGCCCGCTCCGGCCAATCACCTCGGGTTTCTCATCGATGAGAAGGATTTCGTGGTTGTTGGAGAGCAGCTCCTTGGCGATCGAAGATCCAACGCTCCCCGCGCCCGCGATGACGACCCTCACTCGGACTCCTCCACTGGTGTCTTGGCGAGAACACGCCCTATCTCGTCGGTGGCGGCGGTCCGCATCATTGCATGCACAATGTCACCTTCCTGGTAGCTGGTCTCCGAGGTGGGCAGCATGCCCTCCCCAAACCGGGTGAGGTATGCGACGCGGATCCCCGAGGCCGCTTCGATATCGGCGAGGGACCGGCCAAGCCAGCCATCATGCAACGAGAGCTCGCCCAGGATCAGGCGGCCCGAGGTTTCCCTGAAGTCTCCGTTGATGCTTTGTTCAGGCAGGATTCGCCGGAGCACCTGATCGGCGCTCCAACGCACGGCCGCTACCGTGGGGATTCCCAGCCGCTGGTAGATTTCCGCGCGTCCTGGGTCGTAGATTCGAGCCACCACGTGGGGCACATGAAACGTCTCGCGTGCCACCCGGGTGGCGAGGATATTGGAGTTGTCACCGCTGGACACGGCGGCGAACGCGTAGGCGTTCTCGATGTCGGCATTCTTCAGCGTGTCCCGGTCAAAACCAACCCCGGTGACCTTGCGGCCGCCAAAGGACCCCCTGAGCCTCCGGAACGCGCGGTCATCCTGGTCGATGATCGCGACGGTGTGTCCCGACTCATCCAACGTGTGAGCGAGGCTGACGCCTACTCTGCCACACCCCATGATTACAAAATGCGCCACCCGTGCCACCTGCCGTTCCAACGATTGCCAGCCTACTTGTCGGCGCTGCCCACCTGCTGGGGCACTGCGTCCGCTGCACCCAGCCTAATGGAGTTGAGCGGGCGGAAACGCGCTAGTCTGTGGGCTGTGCTGACTTTCTTTGAAGCCGCCAAGCGGGTCCTGGTGGGCAAGCCGTTCCGCAACGACCGGCTACGGCATCAGACCCTGCCCAAGCGGATCGCGATGCCGGTGTTCTCCGCCAACGCCCTCTCCTCGGTGGCTTACGCACCTGATGAGATCCTGTTGACCCTTGCCCTGGCGGGGGTGGCCGCTGTGTCGGTTTCCCCGTGGGTGGGTCTTGCGGTGCTCGTGGTGCTGCTGGTGGTGATTGCTTCCTACCGGCAGGCCGTCCACGCCTATCCCACTGGCGGCGGCGACTATGGGATTGCCCGCCGTAACCTGGGCAACTCAGCTGGCCTCACCGTCGCTTCAGCACTGATGGTTGACTACGTCCTGACGGTCGCCGTATCGGTGTCCGCGGCCGCCCACTATGTCATTGCCCTGGCTCCCGGGTTGGCCGGGGGACAGACGGCAATGGCGGTGGCAGGCGTTGTCGTCCTGGTGTTGCTGAACCTGCGCGGGGTCACGCGTAACGCGCTGGCCCTTGCCATCCCGACCTACGTTTTCCTTGCTGCGATTCTGGGCATGTGCGCCGTAGGTATCGTCCAGGCGCTCAACGGGACTTTGGGCGAGGCCCCCAGTGCACGGTTTGAAATCATCCCCGATCCGGCCCTGGACGCAGGTCTCGTGGGCCTGGCTGGGGCGCTGCTGATCCTGAGGGCCTTCTCCGCTGGCGCTGCCGCCCTGACCGGGGTGGAAGTGCCCAGCGCCAATGTGCCAAGCTTCCAAACCCCGCGCAGCCGCAATGCCGCCTCCACCCTGTTGATGCTGGGGGTGGCGGCAGGGGCGATGACTGCGGGTGTCATTTATCTCGCGAACGCGGTGAAAGTCCATGTGGTGCAGAACCCGCAGGAACAGTTGCTGCTGGACGGCAACCCGGTGTCAGAGGATTACATTCAGAACCCGGTGGTGAGCCAGCTCGCCCGCACCATCTTCAGTGAAGCGGCCGTGCCGTTCGTTCTGGTCGTCGGTGCCACTGCCCTGATCCTGGTGCTGGCAGGACACGCCGCTTTCAACGGTTTTCCAGTGCTCGCCTCGATCCTGGCCAAGGACGGGTATTTGCCACGCCAGCTCAGGACCCGCGGCGACCGGCTGACCTTCAGCAACGGCATCCTCGCGCTGGGCGCTGGAGCGATCCTGCTGATCCTGGTGTTCAGCGCCGATGTGACCCAGTTGGTTCAGCTCTATATTGTCGGCGTGTTCGTCTCGTTCACCGCGAGCCAGGCCGCACTGATCAAGCACTGGACCCGTGAGCTGCGGAGCACCGCCGATAAAAAACGCCGGTGGCGGATGAAAAAATCACGGGCCATCAATTCGGTCGGGTTCGTGCTGACCGCCGCCGTGCTGGTGGTGGTGCTGGTGACCAAGTTCGAGTACGGGGCGTGGGTGGCGGTGCTGGCGATGGTGGTGCTGTTCGTCGTCATGCACGGCATCAAACGGCACTACGACCAGGTGGCCCGCGAGCTGGCGCTCGACGACACCACCTTTTCGCGGGCGTTGCCTTCCCGGGTGCACGCGGTGATTCTGGTGTCGCACGTCCGCAAACCAGTGCTTCGGGCCCTGGCTTTCGCCCGCGCATCCCGTCCCTCCAAGCTGGACGCCATCGTGGTCGATGTGGACCCGGAGGAAACCGAACGGACGCTGCAGGACTGGGAACGATACGAGATTCCGGTGCCGATCACCGTCCTGGCGTCACCCTACCGGGACACGATCATGCCGATCATGGAGTACATCCGTAGCATCCGCAGCGACTCGCCGAGGGACCTGATTGTGGTCTACATCCCGGAGTACGTGGTGGGACGCTGGTGGGAGCAGCTGGTCCACAACCAGACAGCACTTCGAATCAAAACCCGGTTGCACTTCGAGCCGGGGGTTATGGTGGCAAGTGTCCCTTGGCAACTCGCGTCTTCTGACGCCGCACGAAAGTTTCAGGATCTTCAGTGACAGATGACCCGGCAGGCACCCTAGAACTCACTATCGGCCCGGTAGCCCACGGCGGCCACTGCGTGGCCCGACACGAGGGCAGGGTCATTTTCGTTCGCCATGCCCTACCGGGGGAAGTGGTGCGTGCCCGGTTGACCGAGCATGACGACGGCGCCAGCTTTTGGCGAGCGGACGCGGTCGAGGTGGTCCAGGCATCACCGGACCGGGTCAACCACCCGTGGCCGCTCGCTGACGCCCTATTGGCAGCCCAGCGCGGAGCTTCCCCGGTGGGCGGCGCCGAGTTCGGGCACATCGCTCTCGCCGCCCAACGAAAGTTGAAGGCAACGGTCTTCAGCGAGCAGCTGCACCGCCTCGCTGGAGTGGACCGCGACATTGAGGTGGAGCCGGTCCCCGGTGAAACCCCCGACGGCCTCCGGTGGCGCACCAGGGCCAGCTTTGCGGTCGGGCCGGACGGGCACCTGGCCATGCACGCACACCGTTCCAATGAGCTGATCCCCGTCGCCGAGATGCCGCTGGCTATCGACGCCATCAACGAACTACAGCTATGGACCGTCAACTTCACCGGAATCCAGCGGGTCGAGGTCGCCGTGGGCTCCGCCGGAGACCCGCCACTGGTGCTCCTGGTGCCGGCACCCGGCGCCCGACGGAAACAGACCGCCGCCGTCGTGCACCAGATCGACGGAGCATCGGTGGCCCTCTGGGACCCGGAGAAGGGCACCATCGAGCGGGTGAAAGGCAAGACCTGGCTGGCTGAAACTGTCGGGTCCCAGACCTACCGGATCACCGGGGACGGTTTCTGGCAGATTCACCGGGGCGCGCCCGGACTGTTGATGGACGCCGTCCTTGGCGGGCTGGCCATCCAGCCGGGGGAACGTGCCGCCGACCTTTACTCCGGGGCAGGGCTTTTCACAGCCCCCATCGCCGACGCGGTCGGGGAAACCGGCAGCGTCCTCGCCGTTGAGGGATCCGCGGGAGCGTCCCGCGACGCAAAACGGAATCTCCATGGGCGAACTCAGGTGGACATCGTGCAGGGCAAGGTTGACCGGGTCCTCCGTGACCGCAAACCCTCGCTCGACGTTGTGGTCCTCGATCCGCCCCGCGCCGGTGCGGGGCAGGCAGCCATCACCGAGGTGACTGCGGCGGGCCCCCGCGCTGTCGGGTACGTTTCCTGCGACCCGGCATCGTTCGCGCGCGACGTCGGCTATTTCCAGCAGGCGGGCTGGGAACTGGACACCCTCCGGGTGTTTGACCTGTACCCCCACACCCACCACATGGAGTCCTTCGCTGTACTCCGCCCCGGCCGGGGATAGCGCACTGCTGACGGGCTAGGATGTTGTTCCCGGGTGCAGGCGAGAGGAGCCCAGCAATGAGCAGCATGGACAGCTTTGGTGCCAAGGGGACGCTCGATGTTGCCGGGGTCAGATACGAGGTCTTCCGCCTCGACGCTGTAGAGGGATCAGGGAAGCTTCCCTACAGTCTCAAGGTGCTCCTGGAGAACCTGCTCCGCACCGAAGACGGTGCCAACATCACCGCCGACCACGTGCGTGCCCTGGCCAGCTGGGACCCCGAGGCTGAGCCTGACACCGAGATCCAGTTCACCCCGGCTCGCGTCATCATGCAGGACTTCACCGGTGTGCCCTGCGTCGTGGACCTCGCGACCATGCGTGAGGCAGTCGTTGAGCTCGGTG
>NZ_BAAAIJ010000059.1:45825-137403 GCF_039526005.1 Arthrobacter flavus
TGAACTGGTCATTGACCACTCGGTGCAGATCGACTTCGCCGGTAACGCCGGCGCCCTTGAGCGCAACATGGAGATTGAGTACCAGCGCAATGGCGAGCGGTACCAGTTCCTGCGCTGGGGTCAGACCGCGTTCGATGACTTCCTGGTGGTCCCCCCGGGAATGGGTATCGTGCACCAGGTCAACCTGGAGTACCTGGCCCGCACGGTGATGACCCGCGAGGTCACCACCGGCGACAGCACTGTGCTGCAGGCCTACCCCGACACCTGCGTTGGCACCGACTCGCACACCACCATGGTCAACGGGCTCGGCGTCCTGGGCTGGGGTGTGGGCGGCATTGAGGCCGAGGCGGCCATGCTGGGCCAGCCCGTCTCGATGCTGATTCCCCGCGTGGTGGGCTTCAAGCTGACCGGTGAGATCCCTGCCGGCGCCACCGCGACCGACGTCGTGCTCACCATCACCGAGAAGCTGCGTCAGCACGGTGTGGTCGGCAAGTTCGTCGAGTTCTACGGCGAAGGTGTCAGCGCTGTGCCGCTGGCGAACCGTGCGACCATCGGCAACATGAGCCCCGAGTTCGGTTCGACGGCTGCGATGTTCCCGATCGACGAAGTGACGATGGATTACCTGCGGCTCACCGGCCGCCTAGAGGAAAACCTGGCACTGGTCGAGGCGTATGCCAAGGCGCAGGGCATGTGGCATGACCCGAGCAAGGAGATCGCTTTCTCCGAGTACCTGGAATTGGATCTCTCAACGGTGGTTGCCTCGATCGCCGGCCCGAAGCGCCCCCAGGACCGGATTGACCTGTCGCGTGCCAAAGACCAGTTCCGGAAGGACATCCACGACTACGTCAGCTCGGTGGACGACGCAGCGCTCGACGAGGCCCTCGAGGAATCGTTTCCGGCCTCTGATGTCCCCGCGATGACCTCCACGGTGAGGCATGCAGGGCGCTCACGCGTAATGGGTCGGCCTTCGGACGCAGTCCAGGTCACCCTGTCGGATGGTCGGGCGTTTGAGTTGGACCACGGCGTCGTCACGATTGCGTCGATCACCTCGTGCACCAACACGTCCAACCCGTCGGTGATGATGGCCGCGGCTCTGCTGGCCCGCAACGCTGTGGACCGCGGGCTCACCGCGAAACCCTGGGTGAAGACCTCGATTGCTCCCGGCTCCAGAGTGGTGACTGACTATTTCGACACATCAGGCCTGACCCCCTACCTCGAAAAACTGGGATTCTATGTCGTTGGATACGGCTGCGCCACGTGCATTGGAAACTCGGGTCCCCTTGAAGAGGAGATCGCTGCAGCTATCCAGGAAGAGGGCCTGGCGGTCGCCGCGGTGCTCTCCGGGAACCGAAACTTCGAGGGTCGGATCAACCCTGACGTGGTGATGAATTACCTCGCCTCACCGCCGCTGGTGATTGCTTACGCCCTCGCCGGCACCATGGACTTCGACTTTGAATCAGATCCCCTGGGGCAGGACCGGGAGGGGACCAATATTTTCCTGAAGGATATCTGGCCCACCCCGGCGGAGATCCAGCAAACCATTGACTCCTCAATCGACCGGGAAATGTTCGACAGGGGCTACGAAGGAATCTTCGACGGCGACCACCGATGGAAGGCACTCGACACCCCTCACGGAAGCACTTTCGCCTGGAGCGCGGAATCCACCTATGTCCGCAAGCCACCGTACTTCGAGGGGATGAAGGCGACGCCGGACCCGGTCGCCGACATTGCGGGCGCGCGGGTGCTCGCCGCGCTCGGTGATTCGGTGACCACCGACCACATCAGTCCCGCCGGATCCTTCAGGGGGGACAGCCCCGCGGGACGCTACCTGCTCGAACGCGGGGTGAACCGAAAGGACTTCAACTCCTATGGGTCCCGCCGTGGCAATCACGAGGTGATGATTCGTGGCACCTTCGCCAACATCCGGCTGCGCAACACCCTGTTGCAGGGGGTCCAGGGAGGATTCACCCGGGACTTCACGCAGACCGGGGGCCCACAAACCTACATCTACGACGCCGCCGTGAACTATCAGGCAGCCAAAATCCCCCTGGTGGTTCTGGCCGGAAAGGAATACGGTTCCGGCTCCTCCCGCGACTGGGCGGCGAAAGGCACCGCGCTGTTGGGCGTCCGTGCCGTCATTGCCGAGAGCTTTGAGCGGATCCACCGGTCCAACCTGATCGGCATGGGGGTGTTGCCCCTGCAATTTCCGTCGGGGCAGAGCGCGGCAAGCCTGGGCCTGACCGGCACCGAGACCTTCGCCGTCGCAGGGGTGACGGAGCTTAACGAGGGCAGGACCCCGAAGACGGTCCGAGTCAGTGCCGAGTCGGAGGAGGACGGCGACACGATCACGTTTGACGCGGTGCTGCGCATCGACACTCCGGGGGAGGCCGACTACTACCGCAACGGTGGAATCCTCCACTATGTGTTGCGACAGCTCACAGCCAACCCGCGTTAGAGTTAATAACCCGCAGGCGTAGGTCCAGCGGGAATGACCAACACAAGGAGGCACCGATGGGACTCTTGGAAACCATCCGCCACCCCCAGGATCTGAGCAAGCTCAGCGGCGACCAGCTGGCGCGACTCGCAGGTGAGATTCGTGACTTCCTGATCACGAACGTTTCCCGGACCGGAGGGCACCTCGGCCCCAATTTGGGGGTCGTTGAACTCACCCTTGGCATGCACCGTGTCTTTGATTCCCCGCGTGATTCGATGATCTTCGACACCGGTCACCAGTCCTATGTGCATAAACTCCTCACCGGTCGCCAGGATTTCAGTACGCTGCGCCAACAGGGCGGGCTCTCCGGATACCCTTCGCGGGCTGAATCCGAGCACGACGTCGTCGAAAGCTCCCACGCATCATCCTCCCTGTCCTGGGCGGACGGCATATCCCGTGCCCGGGTCCTCGCAGGCGAGGGCGACCGCTACACGGTAGTTATGGTGGGCGACGGCGCCCTGACCGGCGGGATGGCCTGGGAAGCCATCAACAACATCGCCGCGGACAAGCGTCGCCGCGTAGTGATCGTCGTGAACGACAACGGCAGGTCCTACGCACCGACCATCGGGGGAGTGGCCGACTATCTGGCGTCCCTGCGTCCCACGCTAGACACGGTCCGTACCCACCGCGTCTATGAGGGCACTCTGGACTGGTCCAAACGACGCCTCCAGAACGGCGGGCCGCTCGGACGGTTCGCTTACAAGAGCCTGCACGCCACCAAGAAGGGCATCAAGGACTGGTGGGCGCCCCAGGGGTTGTTCGAGGACCTCGGAATGAAGTACATCGGGCCCATCGACGGCCACGATATGCCAGCCGTTGAGCATGCGCTCCACCAGGCACGCAACTACGAGGGCCCGGTGATCGTGCACGCGATCACTGAAAAGGGGTACGGCTACGCGCCGGCCCGGGCCCACGAAGCTGACCAGTTCCACGCGGTAGGCATCATTGATCCAGAGACCGGCCAGCCCATCGGTGCAGCTGGACCACAGTCCTGGACCAGTGTGTTTGCCGACGAAATCGCTGCCTTGGCCGACGAGCGCAAGGACATCGTCGGCATCACCGGCGCCATGCTCATTCCCGTCGGTCTCCACAAATTTGCTGAGAAGTACCCCGACCGCGTGTTCGACGTCGGGATCGCCGAGCAGCACGCCCTCACCAGCGCCGCGGGCATGGCCTTCGGCGGGTTGCACCCGGTCGTGGCGCTGTATGCAACGTTCCTGGGGCGCGGATTCGACCAACTCCTGATGGACGTTGCCCTGCACAAAGCGGGGGTGACAGTGGTTTTGGACCGCTCGGGCGTGACCGGCCCCGACGGCGCCAGCCATCACGGCATGTGGGATATGGCGATGCTCCAGATCATCCCCGGATTGCACCTGGCAGCTCCACGGGATGCCACCAGGCTGCGTGAGGAACTGAGGGAAGCGATAGCGATTGGCGACGCGCCGAGCGTGGTGCGCTACTCCAAGGGCGCCGTTGGCGCTGAGGTGCATGCGATTGAACGGCTCGACGACGGCGTCGAGGTGCTGTCCCGCCGCCCAGTGGGGTCCAGCAACAACGATGTCCTCATTGTCAGCGTCGGCGCGATGAGCGAACTGGCCCTCGACGTGTCCAACCGGTTGGGTGCCCAGGGGATCAGTTCGACCGTGATTGATCCACGCTGGGTGCTCCCGGTGCGCAAGTCAGTGATCAGGATGGCCGCCGAACACCGGATCGTCATTGTGATTGAGGATGGTGTGCGGGCTGGCGGTGTCGGGTCACGGATCCGGCAGGAAATGCGCGCCGTCGGCGTGGATACCGCTTTGAACGAGGTGGGACTGCCCGTCGAGTTCCTCGACCACGGCACGCGCAGCGAAGTGCTGGAACGCGTTGGGCTGACCGCGCGCAAGGTGGCCCAGGACGTCGTCGAGCAGGTACTGGGTACCCGGGTGCCGGTTGCTCGTCCCCTCCCGGGACAGAATGCCCCCGTCACCGGGCAGTTGCCCAAGCTCTGATCGGGTGGGCACAGAAAGTCGACGGCCAAAAGCCGGGCGCCTGAAACAGTCTGTGAGACAATGAACGTGGCTGGCAGGGGAACCACATTCCCCGGCCGGTCCAGTGACAGGCTTCCGGCTTCGCCGGCGACGCTTCAGAGCGCATCGTGAAAACATCCGAACGGATGGGATGCCGTGAATCCGCTGTGCAGGCCAACCGCTGGGAAAGCAGCGGATAAGGAAAAGCGCCACTGGTCTTCGAGTGATGCCGCACCCCACGGATGGTGCGACCTCGAAGCTCACTTAGACGACTTCCGGTAGACGCGAGGCGCCAAGGTCCGCGAACAACCGACATATTGCCCCCGGGGGCGTCGGAATGTGGCCGACGCCGCAGGGGCTGGAGCAAAACACCATATGGATACTCAGCAGAACCCGACAGAGCAGAATCCCACAGAGCAGAATCCGGCCGAGCAGAGTCCGGCCGGCCAGGTCCAGGACACCGCGGTGGAGCAGCCCGATGTGCCAGTGAAAAAGGCCACGAGGACCCGCCGCAAAAAAGCGGATCCTGTAGCTGGCGACGCAGCCTCGACGACGGTCGATCCGGCAGAAACGGCAGAACCGGCAGCCGCACCGAAGCGTCGTGCTACTCGCAGCCGTAAGGCCGCCACCAGCGATATTGTGCTCCCCGATGAGCCCACCACACCACCCACCGGCGCCGAGTCCGGGTCTGAACCAGCAGCTGCTGCGGCGGAGCCAGTGAAGGCACCCGTCCGACGCCGGACCACCCGCAAGGCCGGTAGCCCCAGCGGGGCACCAGTCGCGGTCGAACCCGTGGCCACAGCGCCGGATGAGGCCGCCGTCGGCGAGACGGTTGATGTCGCTGATGTCCCGCCAGCCGAGGACGTGCAGACGCCCGTGAAAAAGACGACCCGGCGCCGTTCCACTGCAGCTCAGAAGAAGGCTCCCGCCGCCGAAGAGGCTGCAGCGCCCACCGATCAGGGCGGCGATGCCGGCCGTAGCGCTCCGGTTCAGGAGGACCCTCCCGCCGCGCAGGCCCAGGAGAGCGCCCCCGTCCAGGAACCCATCTCCGTATCAACGGCGTCCGATCCCTTCAGCATCCCCGCGTCGCTGTTCCATGCGCCGGACCTGAGTGTTGCGGTAGCGCCGGTTAGGAAGGCTGAGGTTCCCGCCGACGCTGACGCCGACGCAGATGACGACGAGGATGGCGATAGCGAGTCCGGGGGGCGCCGCCGCCGTCGGAACCGCCGCAGCCGTGGCAAGGGTCGCGTCGACCAGGATGGCGCCGCGGACGGGAACGCCTCAAACCCTGACGCGGGTCCGGAGGAGGACACCGGCGACGGCGTGACCTCCCGCCGCCGTCGCAGGCGCCGCCGTGGAGACCAGGATCTCGAACTGACCGGTGGTCAGGATGACGATCCACCCAACACCGTGACCCGGGTTCGTGCGCCGCGGCAGGCCCAGGAGTCGGCTCCGTCCAACAAGGTCACCAGCGTCAAGGGTTCTACCCGGCTCGAGGCCAAGAAGCAGCGACGCCGGGAGTCCCGCGACACGGGCCGCCGCCGTCAGGTCATCACCGAAGCTGAGTTCCTTGCCCGCCGGGAGTCCGTGGACCGTCAGATGATCGTCCGCCAGCGCGACGACAGGATCCAGATTGCTGTGCTGGAGGACGGATTGCTCGCGGAGCATTTCGTCTCCAAGACCCAGCAGGATTCGCTGATCGGCAACGTCTACCTGGGCAAGGTTCAGAACGTGCTGCCCAGCATGGAAGCAGCATTCGTTGACATTGGCCGCGGCCGCAATGCCGTCCTGTATGCAGGTGAAGTCAACTGGGACGCCTCACGTCTCGACGGGCAGCCGCGCCGGATCGAACTGGCATTGAAGTCCGGTGACACCGTCCTGGTGCAGGTCACCAAGGACCCGGTCGGCCACAAGGGCGCCCGCCTGACCAGCCAGATTTCCCTCCCAGGCCGCTACCTGGTGTATGTGCCGGGCGGTTCAATGACCGGTATCTCCCGGAAGCTCCCTGACGTGGAACGCAACCGGCTCAAGCGGATCCTGAAGGATCGGCTCCCCGAGAACGCCGGTGTCATTGTGCGCACCGCGGCGGAGGGGGCCAGCGAGGAAGAGCTGACCCACGACATCAACCGGCTGCGGTCGCAGTGGGAAACCATCGAGGCGAAGTCGGGCTCCACCAAGTCCCTGGCCCCCGAACTGCTGTATGGCGAGCCTGACCTGACCATCAAGGTGGTCCGGGATGTCTTCAACGAGGACTTCTCCAAACTGATCGTCTCCGGTGAGGAAGCCTGGGACACCATTGAGGCCTACGTGATGTACGTGGCACCCGACCTGGTGGGACGCCTCGAGAAGTGGACCGGCAACGAGGACATTTTCCTCGCCAGCCGGATCGATGAACAGATCCACAAGGCACTCGACCGGAAGGTGTACCTGCCCTCTGGCGGGTCACTGGTGATCGACCGCACCGAAGCCATGACCGTGGTCGACGTCAACACCGGCAAGTTCACCGGCAGCGGTGGCAACCTGGAAGAAACAGTCACCAAGAACAACCTGGAAGCCGCCGAGGAAGTTGTCCGCCAGCTGCGCCTGCGCGATATTGGCGGCATCATTGTCATTGACTTCATCGACATGGTCCTGGAAGCCAACCGTGACCTGGTGTTGCGCCGGATGGTGGAATGCCTGGGCCGCGACCGGACCAAGCATCAGGTTGCTGAGGTCACCTCCCTGGGGCTCGTCCAGATGACGCGGAAGCGGATGGGCACCGGGCTGCTGGAGGTCTTCGGTGAGAACTGTGAGCACTGTGGCGGGCGCGGCGTCGTCACCCATGACGAGCCGGTGGAGCACAAGCGGCACGCCGTCGCCCCCGATAACCACCAGCAGCATCTGCGCCAGGAGAAGGTCTCCCGCAGCGAACGCAAGCGAAACCGGAGCCGGTCCAACTCGCCCGCCGACGAGGACCAGCAGACACCCGAGGCGCCGCAGGACGACGCCGAGCGTCAGGCCCGGGCTGAAGCAGCCCGGGTGGCACTCGCCAGCATCGCCGCAGCCACCCACGCAGCGCACGAGGCTGAGGGGCATCCTGTGACCGACGATGCAGCCGAGGTAGTCCTGACCATCAACGGCGAGACGGTGAGCCTGCCCCGCGCCGAGGCCAGCGATGCCGAAGTGCAGGAAGCCCGCCGGCTCACGCTCGATAGCCTCACCCAGGCCTTCGACCGCAAGCCAGCGTCAGCCGACTCCGCAACCGACCCGGTGGTCGAGCCGGCTGCGGAACCGGTCGTGAGCCCCGAGCCCGCTCCTCGCAGTCCACGACGTAACCGCCGGAGGGCTGCCAGCAGCCCCCAGGGCACGGCTGCGACGTCGGCTATCGAGCGGCAGCAACCGGGACAGGGGGAGTCAACGGGCCAGCCGGCGGCACAGTTCGTCGCCAGCGTCCAGGCGGCACCTCGCCGGGACGGGACGGCGGCGCCTGCCAAGGATGAGCCGATGATCCTCGGTGTAGGGGTTCCAGCGTCCGAGTTGTAGCCGCAAGCCGGGCACGCGACGCGCCCACACACCGGGGGATTTGCAGGAAACCGCCGAACTGGCGTAATCTTGATCTTCGGTGCGTTCGCCTTCTAACCGGTTATCCGGGGCGTCGATGCACAGCGTCAGCGGCAGGGCCAAAGTAGTGTGGTTTGCCGGTGTAAGTACGCACATAGTAGTTTTCCAAGCATAGTTGTCGAGAGAAGTGAGTTCCCAAGTGGTGTACGCGATTGTCCGCGCAGGCGGCCGCCAAGAAAAGGTTTCCGTGGGAGACCTCGTAACCCTTGACCGCGTCACCGGTAAGGCCGGCAGCAGCTTTCAGCTGCCCGCCCTCCTTCTGGTCGACGGCGACAAGGTAACCTCAGCAGCAGACGACCTGGCAAAGGTCGCTGTGACTGCCGAGATCATTGAGAATCTTCGTGGACCGAAGATTGTCATCCAGAAGTTCAAGAACAAGACCGGCTACAAGAAGCGCCAGGGTCACCGTTCAGAGCTGACCCGCGTCAAGATCACAGGCATCAAGTAACCTCTTCGTTCTTTATCAAAAGGTAGGCAAAGCAGATGGCACATAAGAAGGGTGCGAGTTCCACTCGCAACGGTCGCGATTCAAACGCCCAGTACCTTGGCGTCAAGCGGTTCGGTGGACAGGTTGTCAAGGCTGGCGAAATCATCGTCCGCCAGCGTGGCACCCACTTCCACCCCGGCGCTGGCGTTGGCCGCGGCGGAGACGACACGCTGTTCGCGCTGGAGGCCGGCTCGGTTGAGTTCGGTAGCCGTCGTGGACGCCGCGTTGTCAACATCGTCGGCGCAGTCGCAGAGTAGTTTCTGCGCACCAAGCATTAGGCAGTGAGGTGGGGTGAGCCGATCCGGCTCGCCCCACCTTCTTTTTAAGCCGGGATAGACTCGGCATCAATTCACAATCTTGAAGGAGTTCAACGTGGCAAGCTTCGTTGACCGGGTGGTTCTGCATGTGTCGGGCGGTACCGGCGGTCACGGCTGCGTTTCCGTCAAGCGGGAAAAATTCAAGCCCTTGGGTGGTCCCGACGGCGGTAACGGTGGCGACGGCGGCAGCGTGATCCTCCGCGTCGACTCGCAAACCACCACCCTCCTGGACTACCACCACGCACCACACCGGCACGCCACCAACGGCGGCAACGGGATGGGCGACTGGCGTGGCGGCAAGCAGGGCGAAACCCTGATCCTGCCGATGCCAGACGGCACAGTCATCAAGACCAAGGATGGCGAAGTACTCGCCGACCTGGTCGGCGAAGGCGCCGAGTTCATCGCGGCCTCCGGTGGTCAGGGCGGCCTCGGAAACTCCTCGCTCTCCTCACAGAAGCGCAAGGCGCCCGGCTTTGCCCTGCTCGGCATCCCCGGCGACGCCCGGGACATCGTGCTGGAGCTCAAATCCATTGCGGATATCGCGTTGGTGGGTTTCCCCTCTGCTGGCAAATCAAGCCTCGTCGCAGCGATGTCCGCAGCTCGCCCCAAGATCGCCGACTACCCCTTCACCACACTGGTGCCGAACCTCGGAGTCGTCGAGTCCGGCGACGTCCGGTACACCATCGCCGACGTGCCTGGTCTCATCGAAGGGGCCAGCGAAGGCAAGGGCCTGGGCCACAACTTCCTGCGCCACGTCGAACGCTGCGCCGCCCTGGTGCACGTCCTGGACTGCGCCACCCTGGAATCTGACCGCAACCCGCTGAACGACCTCGACATTATTGAGCGTGAGCTGGAAAAGTACGCGGTCGATATGAGTTTCGCAGGCCCCGACGGCGACGTCGTTCCACTGAACCAGCGACCCAAACTGATTGCCCTGAACAAGGTCGATGTGCCCGACGGAAAGGACATGGCGTCCTTCGTCAGGCCCGAACTGGAGGCCCGCGGCTACCGCGTGTTTGAGGTGTCGGCGTCCAGCCACGAGGGGCTCCGGCAACTCGGGTTCGCGATGGGCGAGATTGTTTCCGCCGCCCGCGCCGAGCTCAAAGCCACCCCACCCAAAATTGTGCCGCCAGTGCTGCGTCCCCGTGCGGTCAACTCGCGCGGCTTCATCATCCGCAACGAGGAGAAAAACCTGCTGCCACTGTTCCGGATTCTCGGCGAGAAGCCCGAGCGTTGGGTCAAGCAGACGGACTTCAACAACGACGAGGCGGTCGGCTACCTGGCCGATCGGCTCGCAAAGCTCGGTGTGGAAGAGCAGTTGTTCAAGAGCGGCGCCAAACCCGGCGACACGGTGGTCATCGGCGAGGACGACGGCGTCGTGTTCGACTGGGAGCCCACCATGATGGGCGGGGCCGAGCTGCTGGCGTCTCCACGCGGCACCGACATCCGGCTCGCTGAGTTTGTCAGGCCTACCCGCGACGAGAAGCGCGAGGACTACCAAGACCGCAAGGACGCCCGCGCTGCGGCACGGCTCGACCTTGAAACCGAGCGTAAAGCCGGGATCTGGACCGAATCGGTCAACTACAAAACCCGGACCTCCCCGGGAACCACCATCGAAACCTCCCAGGCTGTCCCGGACAAGGCTGGAGACGACGACGTGCCGGGGGACAACCCGGCGCCGGCCTCAGATAGCGAAGAAGCCGGACACTAAGGTGACGACGACTGTGAAACGGCCCCTCAAAACCCGGTCCGGTCTGGCGAAAGCCAAGCGGATCGTCGTCAAGGTGGGTTCGTCGTCGCTGACGTCCATCACCGGCGGTCTGTCGGAGGAGGCCCTGGTAGGGCTCTCCAACGTCCTGGCTGCCCGCCGGAACGAAGGCACCGAGGTCATCCTCGTCTCGAGTGGTGCCATCGCAGCAGGGCTGGCGCCCCTCGGGCTGAAGCGCCGACCCAACCAGTTGTCATCCCAGCAGGCCGCAGCGAGTGTGGGCCAGGGCCTGCTGATGGCGCGCTACACCGCAGCGTTCGGGGCCCACGGCGTGACGGTCAGCCAGGTGCTCCTGACCGCCGAGGATCTGATCCGCCGCGGCCACTACGCCAACGCCCATCGGGCGATGGAACGGCTACTGAACTTCGGCGTCGTCCCGATCGTGAACGAGAACGACACGGTTGCGAGCCACGAAATCCGGTTCGGTGACAACGACCGGCTGGCTGCCCTGGTGGCTCACCTGGTGAAAGCCGATGCGTTGGTGCTCCTGTCCGACGTCGACTCCCTCTACGACGGTCCACCAAAGGACGGTGCGCAGCGGATTCCCGAGGTGCGCGGCCCCGAAGACCTTGAGGGAGTCGAAATCGGCCGCACCGGCAAGGCCGGCGTCGGAACCGGCGGCATGGTCACCAAGGTTGAAGCGGCAACGATCGCGGCGAGCTCGGGCATCCCCGCCCTCGTCACCTCGGCCGAGAATGCCGCCGCCGCGCTGGCAGGGGAAGACGTCGGTACCTGGTTCAGCACCAACGGTCGCAGGAAACCCATCAGGCTGTTGTGGCTCGCCCATCTCGCTGACATTCGGGGCACGCTCACCCTCGATGACGGTGCGGCGAAAGCCATTGGGGAGCGCCGTCGCTCACTGCTACCGGCAGGAATTGTGTCAGTCGGAGGGGACTTCGAAGCTGGCGATCCGGTGGCGATGACTGACACCAGTGGTGCGGTCGTGGCCCACGGGCTGGTCAACTACAGCTCGTTCGAACTGCCGAGAATGCTGGGCCGAACCACCCGGGAGCTGTCCAAGGAACTCGGGCGGGAGTACGAGCGTTCGGTAGTCCACGTGAACGATCTGGTGGTGCTTCGTTAGACTGGGTCAATGACTTCAGTGACCGAACAGCAGACAGATGTGACAGCCGCAGTGCACGCGATCGCTGATCGTGCGCGTGAGGCAGCCCGTCAGGTGGCAACCGCGAACCGGGCGTCCAAGGACGGTGCCCTGCTCGCTGTCGGCGCGGCCCTCGTCGCCAACAGCCCAGCGATCCTTGCAGCCAACGCGTTGGATGTTGAAGCGGGACAGGCCAACGGCACCTCCAAAGCCCTCCTGGATCGGCTCAGCCTCACCGAAGAGCGAATCGAGGGGCTTGCGACTGCGTTACAGAACCTTGCCGGGCTCCCTGATCCCGTGGGATCGGTGGAGCGGGGGCAGACCCTTCCCAACGGGGTGCGGATGCGTCAGATCCACGTACCGCTCGGCGTCGTCGCCGCCATTTACGAGGCGCGACCCAACGTGACGGTTGACATTGCTGGCCTTGCTCTCAAGAGTGGCAACGCTGTCATCCTGCGCGGCGGAAGCGCAGCAGCACACACAAACTCGGCGTTGCTCGGCATCATTCGCGACGCCCTGGTGAGCTCGGGTCTGCCGGCCGATGCTGTGCAGAGCGTCGATGATTATGGGCGCGAAGGCGCCAACGTCCTGATGAAGGCGCGAGGCCGGGTGGATGTCCTGATTCCCAGGGGCGGACGCGACCTGATCCAGACGGTCGTGACCAACTCGGCTGTGCCGGTGATCGAGACGGGCGAGGGCAACGTCCACATCTACGTCGACCAGAGCGCGGACCCCGCGATGGCGGTGGACATCCTGTTGAACGCCAAAACCCAGCGACCCAGTGTTTGCAACACCGTCGAAACCCTCCTCGTGCACCGCGATGCGGGCGCTACCGCGGACGTCCTGAGGGCGCTGTCCAACGCAGGGGTGCGGCTGCATGTAGACCAGCGCACCCTCGACAGCCTGCCCGACGGCGTGACCGCCGATCTTGCCACAGATGACGACTGGGCCCGCGAGTACATGGACCTCGATCTGGCGGTGGCCACGGTGGACTCCATGGAGGAAGCCATCGCTCATATTCGTCAGTGGACCTCAGGTCACACTGAAGCCATCATCACGAACGACCTGGGCAACTCCGAACAGTTCATCGCCGGCATCGATTCGGCCGCAGTGATCGTCAACGCATCAACCCGTTTCACCGACGGAGCCGAGCTGGGGTTGGGCGCCGAAGTGGGTATCTCCACCCAGAAAATGCATGCGCGTGGTCCGATGGGACTGCGTGAGCTGACGACCACCAAATGGATCCTTCAGGGCGACGGCCAGGTCCGGTCCTAGGACGACGCTGCGAAGCGCGTAACATGGTAGGGAACCTATCCACCGGTTGGTGCTGACCGGTACGCCAACACTTGATTTCTAGGGGAAATTTATGCTTTCTCAGCTTCTCAACGCCACACTCGTCGCCAGCGAGACTGGCGGGGGCCACGGGGGACACGTCGAACTGCCGATGGACCCGGTGCTGTACGGGGTTATCATCATGGGTGCGTTGGTCGCCTTGATGCTTGTCACCCTTGCCTTCTCGAGCCTCGGCAATCGCCACGAGGCTGTCGAAGAGCATGCGGATCCCCACAAGCAGCACCCCAACAAGCACGACCACGGCGAAGCCTCACACCGCTAGTCGCGGGGCGGGGAAGGTACCTGAGTCGCACCACGTGAATCCAGCTGACAGAGCACACCCGGACGGAAGTCCGTGGCGCCTAGGCGTCATGGGCGGCACCTTCGACCCCATTCACCACGGACACCTGGTGGCTGCGAGTGAAGTCGCAGCCGTTTTCAACCTCGACGAGGTAGTATTCGTGCCGACCGGACAGCCATGGCAGAAGGCCGAACGTGAGGTCAGCGCGGCCGAGCACCGCTACCTGATGACAGTGGTCGCGACAGCTTCCAATCCGAGCTTCACGGTCAGCAGGGTGGATATCGACCGCCCGGGTCCCACCTACACCATCGACACCCTCCGGGATCTGAAGGCCGAGCGGCCTGAGGCGGAGTTGTTCTTCATCACCGGGGCTGACGCGATGGCCCAGATTCTGTCGTGGAAGAATGCTGACGAACTATGGTCGTTAGCCCACTTCGTCGGGGTCACCCGTCCTGGCCATGAACTCGATGGCAAGGGTAAGGATGTGAGTTTGCTGGAGGTGCCCGCCATGGCAATTTCCTCCACCGATTGTCGACGGCGAGTTGCCGCCGGCGATCCAGTCTGGTACCTAGTGCCGGACGGCGTGGTGCAATACATCGCCAAGCACGGACTGTACCGCGACATCCCAGGAGCTCCTGGACCACACGTTTCACACGACGACACAAAATCTACTACTGGGTGAGAAAGCAATGAGTAACGGCAACGAATCCGCACAGAGCCGGAAGTCTCTTCGGCATACCCGCGGGACTAACGCCGACGGTCAGACTCCCGACCTGTCCGATCCCGAACCGATCCATCCGGAGCGGCGCAGTCGTCGCGCCGCTGACGCTCCCGTCGATGCGGCGTCAACCCACCCGGTCGAGCGGGTTTCGCAGACTCGTGCCCGCGACCGGGAAGCGCTCAGGGCCTACCGCGCCCTGGCGGAGCAGCGCCCTCCTGCTGAGGCTGTACCCGAGCCCTCACGCCGCCAGCGCCGCGTCCAGCAGCTTGGTGCCTCCACTCCGAGTCATCAGACACTTCCGCCGACGGCTGCTGAGACAGCGCCCGAGGTGGACCGCCCCGTCGCCGGTTTGGGGCCCGTGCGCGAGGGCGGCAGGCGGGACCGCCGTCGTCGGATGGACGGACCGACCGACCGGGCTGAGGGGAATGCTGCCAAGCCGACCGGACAGGCAGCCGGGCCAGAGGACGATTCGGCCGCTGTGCCAGTCGACCAGATGAGTGTTCAGCAGGCGCTGGCCGCGCGCGAAGCCATCGTGCAGCAGGCCCAGGAACAGGTCGCACAGATGGAGACTGTTAACGACGACGATCCTTTCACGGTCGACCTGGAAATCCTTGCGCAGCAGAAAGCACTTGCTGAACGTGCCGCCGTCCTCAACAGCCGCGCCCAGAAGATGCAGCAACTCGCGCAGGCCAACGAGCAGTGGAAGCCGAGCGCCAACGACCCCACCACGGCTCACAACCTGTCGATTGTGTCGCCCAAGGAGTTCATCCGGGTTCCAGGGGTGCCCCATGAGGTCCACTCAGCGGGGCCAACGGCGCCAACCTCGGACGCGGCCGTTCCCATTGGGGCACGCACGGCTCACGGGCTTGAACCACTCGATGCCATGACGGCGGGGCTGGCGCGCGTCAAGCGCCTGCAGCTATTGCAATATTCCATTGTCAGTCTGGGCGCTTTGGCGCTGGTCACCGGAATCATGATGATTTCAGGTGTCTTCAATTGAACAAGACGGCTGACCACACTCAAGGAGATAAGTGAGCGCTAACGAAACGTCCATCGCGATTGCCCGGGCCGCTGCACATGCAGCGTCGGAAAAAATCGGTCAGGACATTGTGGCTATTGACGTCAGCGAACGGCTGGCGATTACCGACGTCTTCCTGGTTGCCTCGGCTTCCAGCGAACGGCAGGTCAACTCGATCGTCGATGGTATCGAGGAGGAGCTGTCCAAGCAGGGTTTGAAGCCTGTTCGCCGTGAAGGGCGCAGCGAAGGCCGGTGGGTACTGCTGGATTACCTGGACGTCGTCATCCACGTCCAGCATGAAGAGGACAGGGTTTTTTACGCCCTGGAACGCCTGTGGGGGGACTGTCCGGTCATTGACCTGCAGCTCGACGCCACGCCACCGGCTTCGGCTGACGCCGCTTCCACTGTCGAGTGAGGTTCGCCGCCACTGAATCGGCTGGCGCTCGAAGGATCATTTTTTGGCGGCACGGACGGACCGACTGGAATGCTCGAGGGCTGTTCCAGGGTCAGGAAGACATTCCGCTCGACGAGCTGGGCAGGCAGCAGGCACGGGAGGCTGCCGCCGAGCTGGCTCATTTAGCGCCCGTCCGGCTGGTGTCCTCAGACCTGGCTCGGGCGGCCGATACTGCGGCCGAGCTGGCGTCCCTGACCGGGCTTTCGGTGGAACTGGACCCGCGGGTTCGGGAAACCTTCGCCGGGCAGTGGCAAGGGTTGGCGTTTGCCGAGATCGCGGCGCGGTTTCCTGCCGACCAGTCGGCCTGGCGATCGGGCGATCCTGGGGTACGTGCCGGTGGCGGAGAGAGCCGGGTCGACGTCGGGCAGCGTATGGCTGCAGGGACGCTCGACGCTGTTTCCAGCCTCTCCGCCGGGCAGACGCTGGTCGTTGCGAGCCACGGCGGTTCGATCCGGGCCGGTCTCGCCGCTCTGATGGGTATGCCTCCCGAATTATGGTCTTCGCTCTCGGGCGTTTCGAACTGTCACTGGTCGGTGCTGGAGGAACTCGATCAGGGTTCTACGGCGATCAGCCGGTGGCAGCTGACCGAGCACAATGTGGGTCTGTCCTCGATGCCTTCCACCCCGTTGGAAGGTTAATAGCGGGCTGACAGTGGCATGGAAACGGCCGATTTTGCAGGGGGCGGATTGTTGACTAAACTAAGTAAGTTGCTCCGGCCAGTTCGGCGGGGTGGCACCAAGGAATTGGGGCTATGGCGCAGCTGGTAGCGCACCTGCATGGCATGCAGGGGGTCAGGGGTTCGAATCCCCTTAGCTCCACCACCTGATCCGCTGGAACAATGGCTTGTGGTCGTTGGTCCAGCGGATTTTTCTTTGTCCGAATGAATTCAGTACGGCGCCCGGCGTTTCGAAGCAGGTAATTAATCGGCACCCGCCGCGCAGACGCTACTCGTGGCTCCGCTTCCGCGCTTGCGGCCCTAGACCGTCGAGACTTCGCGCAGTGTGACCCCGACTGTATCGCCGTCCCAGAGGACCGGCGGAAACACCATGCGCAAATACGCTCAGCAGGACCGTAAAGGCCACAATAGAGACTGCCTGACCCACGACGGACGGCTCATTCAGCTGTTCCACGGCCAGGAGTGCAAACACAATTGAGGCCAGGCCACGGGGCCCGAACCAGCCGATGAACAGCACGGTCTCCCTGTCCATAGTGGTGCCCACGAGGCTGAGCCCGACGGGAAGCATACGGATTACGGTGAGGCTCAGAACGGCGTAGAGGAGAGTAGCTGGTGAGAAGTATTCGAACGCAACCGGCACCAGCGCAGCGCCAAAAAGAAACCACACACCAAGTGCGAGCACCTCGCCGAGCAGTTCCGGCAACACAGCGATTTCGTCCACATTGGCGACATCCCGCGGGATCGTAGCGCCAAAGGCGACACCAGCGACGAATGCTGCGATGAAACCGTTGCCTCCAATGCTCATCGCGATGGCGAAGCTGCCAACCGCCGCAGCGAGTGTTGCGAGCCGCCGCCCGCCGTGGAGCAGCCAGCCCCTTCGTGATGAAAACGAGATGACCTTAGCGGACCCAAGGCCAACGGCCATCCCCACGACGACGCCGACCGCCAGCTCCATCAGCGCGCCCAACCCGTCGTTGTGTTCGCCGACTACCCCAAGTTGAGACGCGGCGATTGCGAGTGCCAGCATGACGATCGGCGTCGCAATGCCATCGTTCAGACCGCTCTCGACGTTCAGCGAGCGACGTACGCGGTCGGGGATGTTCTTATCGTTGATCACCTGGGCGCTCAGTGCTGCGTCAGTTGGTGCCAATGCTGCACCCACGAAGCAGGCAAGGGCCCAGCCCAGGTCATCGAATAACCATGCAGCGAGCACTGATCCGAAAACTATGGAGAGCATGAGGCCGATGCCTAGCAAACGCACGGGGACGCCGATGTCCTGGCGGAGCTTCGCCACATTCACCCTCGCTGCGTCCGAAAAGAGGAGCAGCGCGAGCGTTAGTTCGGCGATTGCATGGACCGATGGGGTGTCTACATCGACCGTTAGAGGTCCCCACTCCGGATTACCCAGAAGGAAACCTGCCACTACGAAGACCAGGGGCCCGGTTATGTTCGACCGGGCAAGACGGTCGGACAGCACAGCCCAGGCCAGGGCCACGATTGCGAGAACGGCTAACAGAGGCTCGGTCATCTTTTCTCACCTACCAGGTGATGTCTTCCGCGGTCGACCCGGAATTAGCAGGTGAGCTCGCTTTCCAGGTTGCTTCGGGCGGTCTTGACAGCCTCTATCTCATCTTCCAGTGACTCAGTCGCCTCAGCTAATGTGGCGTCGTCGGGAACGCCATTGACGGCGCTGCTGAACTCATCCTGGGCAGAATCCAGTTCCTCAACGCGGTCCCGGGTGACGTCCTCGGAGGAATCCACCAAATCGTCACGAGCGGCGCTCACCTCGTCCCGTGCTGAACGGATTTCATCGATCGTCGCGTCCATTGTCAGAGTGTCCTCGAAGTTTTTCAGCGCAGTTGCGTAGGCCTCAGATGCTTCGCATGTCTGCGATACGTTCTCCTCGGGGCTGGAGGAGCAGCCGGAGATCGCCACAATGGCTATCCCGAAAGTGGCAGTTCGTAGCAGAAACTTGTGATGCTTGTCCATCGGACTTTCCTCCCAGGCATGTTCGCGAGGATTGTGATCCCTCGTCGTGCGCTCTCCATCGTGGACCCGATCGCGCCTGGTCTACTTCACCTACACGGGGTGAACCTCATTGGCCTTTCAAGGCGAGGTCGTCGGATTTGATCAGAGCATCACCCGGTCAGGATGAGCCATCACCTTGCTAGATCACGCCATAATTACGAGCGACAGCACCGGAAATCACGCTTTAGGAGCCTGACATGGGTCCAGTTATTGGAGAAGTTCTTTCCTCGGCTTTGGGCATTGCCGTCAGTCCGATTCCGATTATCGCGGCCATCCTGATGCTCATGACACCGAAGGCGAAGACCACGGCTGTTGGTTTTCTCCTTGGATGGTTGGGTGGGATATCCGTCACAGCAACGGCGTTCACTCTGCTCTCGTCGCTGCTTCCCGACACCGAAGAGGACGGGTCTCAACCGATTCGCGGCGTAATCCACCTGGTTTTGGGTGTGGTGCTCTTCAGGATGGCCGCCAAACAATGGCGTAACCGCCCGAAAGAGGGCGAGGAACCCCCACTTCCGAAATGGATGCACGCCATTGATGGCATAGAGTCACCAAAGGCATTCGGGATGGGCCTCCTGTTATCAGCAGCCAACCCCAAGAACCTTGTAATGGCCGCCTCTGCTGGGCTGATTATTGGCTCCGCGTCCCTTGGTTTTGGAACCGGGACCGGCGTCATCATACTCTTCACCGTTCTGGCTGGTTCCACGGTGCTCGTACCCGTCGCCGGGTTCCTGATGGCTCCGAACCGCTTCCATAGCCGACTCAGTCGGCTTCAGATCTGGCTCGTCAGGGAAAACTCGACGACCATGTCAGTGCTCCTGCTGGTACTTGCCGTCACCTCAATCGGGGAAGGTATAGGTAACTTCTGATGGGCCGCCACCGCCGTCATTATCCGGACTGTCGACTCAAGTCGTCGACGGAGGCCCCATGGACCTGACGCAGTTGGACCTGACGCAGTACCTTCCGGCGACAACATCGTGGTGGGCGGTCCTTGCCGCGGCATTCTCGATCATCGCCGGCTGGATCACTGCCCGCTATGCACGGCGGGCGACTCTTGTGCTCCTCACCCGAACACCCGGCATCTCAGATGACCTGTCCTATCTGGTTGCCCGGATCATCCAGTATGTGTTGATACTCGGCGGGGTGGGATTCGCTTTGGCATTCCTGGGCGTGAATGTACAGCCGCTTCTCGCGATAGTAATTGTTGCTGTCGTTGCATTCGTCCTGGTTGTCCGGGGCTTTGTGGAGAATTTCACCGCCAGTATGCTCATTCAGTCGCGGCAACCGGTCCGGGTTGGGGACGAGATTCAGGTGGAGGGTCCCGAAAGCGAGATTACCGGAACTATCACGGAACTGAACGCCCGCTCCGTCATTATGGTGACGGTGGACGGACGGACCGTCCACACACCCAACGCCATCCTGCTGGGCGGTGTGGTGGTCAATCACTCCCGCCAAGGGCTGCGCCGCAGCGAAGTTCAAGTCCGGACTTCCCGAGATGACGGCGGAACGCTTGAGGCGACTCTCGCCTTTTTGCGGGCGGCCGTAGCAGAGGTCGAAGGTGTAGCGGACAGCAAACCACCCCGCGCCCTGGCCGTTGCCACGTCACCGAACCGGTGGACGGTCCGGGTTCAGTACTGGCACCATCCACTTTCGGGCCCATCAGTCACCTCAGATGTCCTCAGTGGGCTGTCGGGTGCGCTCGAGGACGCCGGACGGTCCGTCTCTGTCACTGCGGTACCAGGGGAGCCGCCGCTCATCCCGCCAGATCTGCTCTAGCTACTGCCGGAATTCACCCTGGATGGGTGAGTGCGGCGCACCCGCTGAGCGGTCTACTGGAGGCAACTGCTGCCAAGTACAAAGGAAAAGCCATCATGGCGCGTAACCAGCCGAATATTCTCGTTATTTGGGGAGACGACATCGGGATCTCCAACATCAGCACCTACAGTGAAGGCCTCATGGGGTATCGCACGCCCAATATTGACCGCCTCGCCGCGGAGGGAGCGAAGTTCACCGACTACTACGGAGAGCAAAGCTGCACGGCAGGGCGCGCGGCGTTCATCTGCGGTCAGAACCCGATCAGGACCGGTCTCACCAAGGTCGGCATGCCGGGAGCGCCTCTTGGGTTGCAGGCCGAAGATCCCACCATCGCTTCAGCGCTCAAGGAGTGCGGCTATACAACCGGACAATTCGGCAAGAACCACCTCGGTGACCGGGACGAGTTCTTACCGACCCGACATGGCTTCGACGAGTTCTACGGTAACCTGTACCACCTCAACGCGGAGGAGGAACCGGAACTTCCCGACTACCCGACGTCCGAGGACATGCCCCACTTCCGCGAAAGGTTCGGCCCCCGAGGTGTAATCCACTCTTGGGCGAAAGAAGACGGCACACAGCGTGTGGAAGATACCGGTCCTCTAACGAAAAAGCGGATGGAAACCATTGACGACGAAGTGTTCGTTGAAGCCCGCCGATTCATTTCCGACGCCAGCGCCAGCGAGAATCCTTTTTTCGTTTGGTTCAACACAACACATATGCACTTCCGAACCCACGCCAAGCCCGGTAGCAAGGGCCAATCCGGCCGCTGGCAATCCGAGTACCACGACACGATGATCGATCACGACAACCTCGTCGGAGATATGCTCAACCTCCTGGACGATCTCGGGATTGCCGACGACACGATCGTGTTGTATTCAACCGACAACGGTCCCCACATGAACTCCTGGCCCGACGCTGGCATGACGCCCTTTCGGGGGGAGAAGAACACCAACTGGGAAGGCGCCTATCGAGTACCCTCACTGATTCGCTGGCCAGGCACAGTTCAAGCAGGAACCGTGTTCAACGGCATCGTGAGCCACGCAGACTGGTTTCCGACGCTGCTCGCTGCAGCAGGCGACACGACCATAGTGGACCGGCTGAAGGTCGGCGCTGAGCTCGACGGGGAGCATTACAAGGTACATCTGGACGGCTACGATCAAAGTGACTACCTAGCAGGGCGATCCGACGAGAGCGCGCGCCAGCACTTCTTTTACGTATCTGACGACGGCGACCTGACTGCTGTGCGATTCGACAACTGGAAACTGGTGTTCCTCGAGCAACGGGCACAGGGCACGCTCCAGGTCTGGGCGGAACCCTTCGTACCCCTGAGGATCCCGAAAATGTTCAATCTGCGCACGGACCCCTACGAGCGCGCCGACACCACGTCGAACACTTACTACGATTGGGTCCTTGACCATGCGTGGGTCGTCGTTCCGATGCAAGCCTACGTCCAACAAATGCTCAAGACCCTGGAGGACTTTCCGATTCGGCAAAAGCCTGCCAGCTTTAGTCTTGCACAGGTGTTGGACAAGCTGCAGAGCGGAATATCCAATTCATGACCGTGACCACAACCCTTGCGGACAGAGGCCGACGGGAGGGTATGCACTTCATCAACGGTGGCTCATTCACCATGGGGTCCGACGTCCACTACCCCGAGGAGGCTCCCGCCCGTCGCGTCCAGATCAATGGTTTCCGGGTGATGGTTGGTCCCGTGACCAACGCCCAGTTTGCCGCTTTCGTCAGGGACACTGGCCACCGGACGGTTGCCGAACGGCCGTTGCGCCCCGAGGACTATCCCACCGCGCCTCCAGAAAACCTGGTACCAGGATCACTGGTTTTCGTTGGAACCGCTGGTCCAGTGGACTTGAGGCATCTGAGTCAGTGGTGGCGCTGGACCCCTGGCGCGTGCTGGCGACGGCCGGAGGGACCGGGGAGCCGCCTGGCGAATCGGGCCGATCACCCGGTCGTGCATGTTGCCTACGAAGATGCAGAAGCCTACGCATCCTGGGCCGGCCTCACCCTGCCGACCGAGGCGCAGTGGGAGTACGCCGCCCGGGGTGGCATTGAGAGTGCCACCTTCACCTGGGGCGCTGAACCAGAGGCGGACTCTGAGGCCTTGGCGAACTACTGGCATGGAGACTTCCCCTGGCGGGCGGAGCGTGGCTACGGGGCAACTTCTCCCATTGGATCCTTTCCCGCGAACGGGTACGGACTGTACGACATGGCGGGCAATGTATGGGAGTGGACGAAGGACTGGTATGTCAAAAACCGCTGGTCCGACGTCCACGGTTGCTGCGTGCCGCTTGATCCGCGAGGAGGGACTATGGCTGACAGCGTCGACAGAAGGCAACCACAGTTTGCTGTGCCGCGGAAGGTTGTCAAAGGCGGATCCTACCTCTGCGCCGACAGCTACTGCCTCCGCTATCGTCCGTCCGCACGCCGTCCGCAGATGGTCGACACCGGAATGAGCCATATCGGATTTCGCTGCGTCGAATCGATTGGAGTGTCCAAAGTCGACTAATTGGAGACGTTCGGCGTCGCCAGTCTTTGGGGCGGCTTCTGTTGTCGTCATGGGTGGGCTAACGCTTGTCGACCCTACCCACCCGGACGATCGGGACCGCCGCACGATGCGTGTGGCCTACGGTGTTGTGTCGGGCCTTAACGCAGGCGTCACGATCGGTGGCAAGCAGCTACCCCTGAGGGTCCTGGCAGGCCTCGCCTCAGGGGTGGCCGCGCTTCGCTTCGCTGCCGCCAGCGAGTCAATCGACTTACGACTGGAGAGGAAACTTTGCCAGTTTGGAGTTCAGCACCCACGACGATGGATGGCCGTGGGCACGGCAGTGTTCATCTTCGCCGGATATCTCGCGGACCGTGCTGCGGCCAAGCAGGAACGCCGCCTTGAGGAGCATGCCGAGCTGGTGAGCGACGTCGTCGTCGATCATTCCGACGGAACAACCACACTGATTTAGGAAGACGGCTCCGAGTCGTGTTTCGGCCGATGTCCGGCGATTGCGGCGCGGACGTCTCCCTCTTCGTGACCGCCCTCTTTTTTGCCGAACGGCAACACTTTGAGCAGCGGGTGCAGCACGGCCATCACCATCAGACCCCAGGCGAGTCCCAGGACGGTCGAGCAGAGGGTGTTCACGAGCCAGCCCAGGAAACCGCCGACCACTGCGATCCCGACGACGGGGGCCTCGAGGGCATGGACCAGGTCGTATGGTAGGTGCCAACCAAGGTCATACACACCCTGCAGCATGATGTGCCCGCCGACCCACAGCATGGCGATTGTGCCGATGAAGGTGATGGCGGCGAGGACGGAGGGCATCCCCTTCACGAGCGCCTCGCCGAATCGTTTGGAGCTGGCGGAGTCTTTGGTGGTCAGGTGCAGGCCGATGTCGTCCATCTTCACGATCAAAGCGACGGCTCCGTAGACGATCACGGTGATCGCAATCGCCACGACGACCAGGATGATGGCCCTGACCCAGATCGATTCATCAGCCACCTCGTTCATCGAGATGACCATGATCTCGCAGGACAGGATGAAGTCGGTGGTGATGGCACCCTTGGTGACCTTAGCCTCCGCCTCCGGCCCCCGGTCCACTGCCGGTGCCTTTTCCGCATCGTGATGCCCGCGGAGCTTGTGCCAGACTTTCTCAGCACCCTCATAGCAGAGGTAGGTGCCGCCCAGCATGAGGATGAAGGGGATGACCCACGGGATGAAGGCACTGATGAGCAGCAATGCCGGAAGAATGATCAACAGCTTGTTACGGAGCGATCCCCAGAAGATCTTCTTGATCATCGGCAATTCGCGGGACGGGTCCGCCCCGGACATGTACTGCGGGGTGACGGCGGCGTCGTCGATCACCACGCCTGCCGCTTTGGCGCCAGCCTTGGCAGCACCAGCAGCAACATCGTCCACCGAGGCAGCCGCGATGCGGGCGAGGGCTGCGACATCGTCCAGCAGGGCGACGAGACCGCCGCTCACAGTAAAGGTCCGGACTGTTTGCGAGCGGAGAACCGGGCGCGTGGGCCTCGGCTGAGGCGTGTGATCAGCATGCTTCAAGTATATGGTCGGATGCGGATTCGACGGGGATAGCGAGGCAGGCGACGGTGACGGATCCGATCTCTGCGGCGGCCATCAGCCGCCAGCCCAACTTGCTCCAGAAGAAAACGTCGGTTCATCCAATGCGGGTGATGCGGTGACCTCCGCGGAGGAGCACAGTGCTGAGGTATAAGCATCGGGACCCACCGCGGGCCCCGGTGATCCATCGCTGAAGGAGCGCAAGTGGAAATCCTTTCAACAGTCTGGGACTTCTTTTGGTTACTGATCTGGATCTATGCAGTGATCGCTTTCCTGACCCTGCTGTTCTCGGTTGTGGCGGATCTGTTTCGCGACGAGACACTGTCAGGTTGGCTCAAAGCGGCATGGCTCATTTTCCTGGTGTTTGTGCCGTTCATTTCCATCCTCGTCTACCTGATCACACGGGGCGACGGGATGGCGGACCGTGGCCAGCGATTGGCCACCGAACGCAGGGAGGCCCAGGCCGAGTACATCCGTTCGGCCGTTGGGACCAGCATCAGCGACGAGATTTCCAAGGCCCGTGCTCTCCTCGACGCGGGAACCATCAGTGCCGAGGAGTACGAGCTCATCAAACAGCGGACGCTAGCCCGGTAACGCAGTTGCGCTGCCAGACAACACCCGACGCTCACGGCGTCACCTTCTAGGGAGTAGCTATGGATTTCTGGAACAGTTTTTGGAACATCTTCTGGTTCCTTTTCTGGATCTACGCAGTGCTGGCTTTTGTCACAATTCTGTTCTCAGTCATCGCTGATCTTTTCCGGGACAAAAACCTCAAAGGATGGCAAAAGGCGGTCTGGCTGGTAGGCCTCATTTTCCTGCCTTTCCTGTCGATCCTCGTGTATCTCATTGTGCGCGGCAACGGTATGACTGCTCGGAACGAACAGCAGGCAATTGCCCGGCATGATGCTCAGTCCGCGTATATCCGGTCGGTATCCGGTGTCAGCCTCAGTGACGAGATCAATAAGGCGAGAGCGCTCCTCGATGCGGGGACCATCACCGATCAGGAGTACACATTGATCAAGCAGAAGGCACTGAGCGCCTAGACCGGGTCAGTGTGGTGTGATGATTAATCGGCCGATGGTTTCACCGGTCTCGAACGCACGGTGCGCCTCTGCGACCTTGTCCATCGGGAAGGACTCGGCGATGTGGGGTTTGATGATGCCGTCGGTGAGCAGTTGCGAAGCGTGCTCGATTGCGCTGGGGGCGGGCTGGCCGGCGAAGCCGCGGACCCGGCGCCGACCGGCCGGGATCGAGGCGAACACCGCTCCGAATGCGGACGGTGACTTGAGTGCCGCGGTCGTCACCATGCGCCCGCCTGATTTCAGTCGCTTCCGCCACGCCAGGAGATCGACGCCAGTCGTATCGAAGATACCGTCGACGCACGGGATGTCGCCGGGGCCGGTCCGGCGGTAGTCCAGGACCTGATCGGCACCGAGGCCCATAACGAAGTCGGCCATCTGGTCGGTCGCGATGCCGATGACCCGAGCGCCGCGGTGTACGGCCAGCTGGACCATCGCCGAGCCCATCCCTCCTGCAGCGCCGCGAACAACGACGGTGTCCCCGGGCGCGACGGGGACATGCTTCATGGCAGTCCAGGCGATGGTCGCAGGGACCAGAGCGGATGCCGCTTCCTCAGGGGTCAGACCGGTTGGAGCCGGCGCCGCGGCCTTGGAAGGAAGCAGCGCGTAGTCGGCGAGCATCCCCACCGGGAGCGAGAACGCGTTACCAAGGACCCCCCAGACCCGGTCGCCCGGCACAAAGCGGGTGATCTTCTCCCCGACGGCGTCAACGACGCCCACCAGGTCGATGCCCGTGCCGTAGGGCGGCTTCGTTCGGGTGACGCGTTCATACCCACCAGCTCGGGCAAGCACATCGACATGGTTGACGCTCGTTGCTTCGACGCGCACACGGATCTGATTCTTACCGGGATTTGGCATGTCCACGGTGACCTCGGTGAGGACCTCGGGGGATCCATACGATTCGATCTGAATTGCTCTCATGGGGCTTCCTTACTACGATATGTGGAGCACCTGCTCCAGGTACTCTGTATAGCATAAGTGGATTACCTACTCCAGTTAGGGGGATTGCGTGCGTGCCGACGCCGAGCGCAACCGCGAGCGAATCATCGAATCAGCTTCCAATCTGTTTGACGACATTGGCACATCGGTCTCGCTCAACGACATTGCGGCAGGCGCCAACGTGGGCATCGCCACGCTTCTGCGACGGTTTCCCGACAAGCAGGCCATTATCGACGCGGTGTTCACCCGCGACCTCGACCTGTGGCTGGCCAGCGCAGGCCGGGCGCGCACCTCGGACAGCCCGGGGATGGCGTTTCTGGACCTGGTCCGAGCCCTGCTCACCAACCAGGCGCGTCACCCGCACTGCGCAGACCTCGTGGTCCATGCATTCTTGCGATCAAAGGACTTCGCCGAGCAACGCGAGACATTCCGTGCAGATGTGGAGTCACTCGTGAACAGGGGCGTTACAGAAGGCGTCATCCGCCCCGGCACCACGTGGAGTGACCTGGTACTGCTCATGGAGTCGGCCGGGGCACTCGCCCTGTTGGACCCGCACCACGCCGAAGAAAAAATTCTTCACCTGCTGGAGCATTTCGAACGTTCGTTCAGCGTCATCCCGAGCTGAAGGAGCGCCCGCCGCCAGGAAATAACGGCATCAACTGCTCCAAACTGCTGCCGGTCAGGTCAGGGTGGGCCTAATCGGTTGCACCCGCCGTCCGCTCATTGCGAGGGGTTTGAATGTGCATTTTCGGAGCCCGGGCCACCAGGAGCCATACCGGAAGGACAGCGACGCAGAGGACGGACAGGAGGGTAATGTCGCCCGCCACGACGATCGCGATGAAGAGCGCAATCCAGCCATCCCGGCACTCCGCCAGGACGGCTCCCAGTACACCTGAGGCGATGGCCAAGCCCAGCGGTAGCCCTGGCACCAGCGCCTGGGCTACCAGGCCCGTTGCCACCCCGATGAAGACCGCCGGAAAGATCCGACCGCCACGGAAACCGGCGGTGGCCGCTACAAGGAGAGCGGCAAGTTTGATGGCAACGATGAACAAGAGCTGAGCGGCGGTATAGTCCTCAGTCTGTTGGACCAGGTCCACCATTTGCTGACCCCCTTTGAAAAGGGTCACCGGCCCACCGATAGCTCCCAGCAGTCCAAGCAGCATTCCACCCAGCGTCGTATAGATCCAGGGTCTTTCCAACCTGCGGAACAGGACGTGCATGGGACGGAAGAGAACAGCCCCGCCCACGATCACCAAGGCAGCCACGCTCGCAATGACCGCAGCCGAAAGAACGTGTGCCACCTGCGGTGGTCCCAGGGGCGGGATACCCGTTGGCCCGAACTGGGGGCCATCGATGAACCTCATGGTGATGGACCCGGTGCCAGCCGCAAGCAGCGGGAGGAAAAGTCGGTCCCACAGCGCCCCGCCGGATTTCGCTGCGGCTACGACGCCCGTGAAGACAAGTGCTGCCGCGACCGGTGTCCCAAAGAGGGCGCCAATGGTTCCCGCAGCGGTGACCATCACGATAAGGTCCACTCCGATACGGGGCCAGATGCGTGCCACCACGGCAACGATGATTGCCGTGTTGATAGCGATGATGGGAGATTCCGGTCCAAGGCTGACACCTCCTGCGAGCATCAGGACTGTCACCAGAAGCAACCCGGGCACGACGGCGAGCGCCACCGGGGGTGCGATGAGCTCGACCGTTGCGGTGTCACGCCCGCCGTGGCCGGGAACGTAGGTGACAAGTAGACCAATTGCCAGTCCGACAGTGCTGAGAATGCCGAAGATCCACCAGCCTGAGTCGGGTGGAACATTCAACGCATCCGGAAGGTCAACCCATAGGAGATGTTCGAGGAGTTGAGCTACCTCCTCGACGAGGAACAGGCTGAGCGCGGCCACGACTCCGACGGCAGCCACGGGCAGCGACAAGGCCAGGAGCGTTCGGATCGTTGGTTCCCCTTGTCCATCCACACCTGCAATTGTCCTCAGGCGGATCAGTTTCAACTCACCCGGGGTGGGTGATCCGGTGAATGGATCTCGGCGGTGACATCGTTGCGCGTCAGACTGGAGTCGGTGAGAAGGAGGAGACTTCTGCCCGTGCCCCCTGCACTACGAGGGTGGAAGCTTCCGGAACTTCCTGCCACGCGCCTTCAAGATCGCCGAGCGGTTCCGAGACCACCAGCCGGGCGTCAGCGGAGAGTCCCTGCAGTAGCTCGTGGGTCGGATGCAAGGCACGCAAGGCCGAAATATCAGTACTCCGGAAGAGCGAACGGGACTTTTCTTCGGTGGAGTAGCGGAAGGCCCACGTGGTTTCCCCGTCAGTGGTAGCGACGGTCATCTGCATCGGATATTCCACGCCATGGTTCCGGCCGATAGCCTCGATCACCCCGACAGCTCGAGCGACCGCCCGGGGTGGGTCGTTTTCCAGACCATAGGTGAGGGCCAGGTAGAAGAACAGTTCGGAGTCGGTGGACCCCTCGATCAGGGGAAAGAGTGCGGGGTCGACCGCGAGGGTCATGTCACGTTTGATCGTGGAAAAGTCATTGATGAGACCGTTGTGCATCCAGAGCCATCGGCCATAACGGAAAGGATGGCAGTTGGTTTGCTGCACGGCCGTCCCCGTGGACGCACGGATATGGGCGAAGACCCGTCCGGACCAGGCCAGCGCCGACAGCTCGCGGAGATTCCGGTCGTTCCACGCGGGGTCGGTGCTGTGGAACAGTCCAGGGCGCGGAGGCCTCGAGTACCAGCCAATCCCGAATCCGTCCCCGTTGATCGTTTCGGCACCCAGCCGGGAGTGTTTGCTCTGCATCACCAGGGAGCGCTCCGGTTTGTACAGCAGGTCCTCCAGATTGACTGGCGACCCGGAGTAGGCAATCCAACGGCACATGAGAGTCCTTTCCGCCAACATCACACCACCTCGAGGCTGGCCAGAAATCACCCTCTACGGGTGAACCCACCTTCGACCAGGCTCATCGCGCGGGGGTGCGATGAGGCGATCCGCTCAGTAATCCTCGGAGAACCGGTACATGAACGCTGCCATCGCGTCCCGGTTCACGGGGGTGAGGGCACGGTAGGTTCTGGTGCCGTTGGGTCCGGCCCAGCCGGTGCTGATGCCGGTGGAAGCCAGCCACGCCATCTCCCGATAGAACTTCTGGCCGGTGTGCACATCGGTAAAGGGTGATCTTGTGGGGGCGCTGTATGCCGGGCTGCCCGCCAGCCGGTACATGAACGCTGCCATCGCGTCCCGGTTCACGGGGGTGAGGGCACGGTAGGTTCTGGTGCCGTTGGGTCCGGCCCAGCCGGTGCTGATGCCGGTGGAAGCCAGCCACGCCATCTCCCGATAGAACTGCATGCCCACCGGGACGTCACTGAATGGCTGCGGCGTAGCGGCCGGTGCTACAGCTTTCACCGCCGCCGCAGCATCAACCAGCCCGGTCCCGCAACCTCCGGTATAGCAAACCCCGGGGAACGGGCGGGTGGTTGCCTTGAGTTGCGACTCGACCTCAGCCGGGGTGAGTGAGGAATCAACCGACAGCATCAGCGCCGCGACACCCGCCACATGAGGCGTCGCCATGGAAGTCCCCTCCAGATAGCCGTAACTCTCGGTCTCCGGGCCGGCGGCGCCGCTGTTCAGGGTGGACAGGATGGCGCTGGAGCGGCCGGTTGATGCATCGCCCCCGGGAGCGCTGACATCGACTTCAGGCCCATGGTTCGAGTAATTCGCCTTGTTACCCTCACGACCGGTGGCTCCAACCACGATGACGTTGTTGCAGTTCGCTGGCGACGTGTACTTGACGAACGTGTTTTCATTGCCCGCGGCGGCTATGACGACGGCGTTTCGGCTGTTTGCATAGTTGATGGCGGCCTGGAAGGTTGTTCCGCAGGTACCGGCGCCGCCCAGACTGAGGTTGATGACCTGCGCCGGGGTGGGGTTCAGGGGGACGCCCGGCACGCTACCGCCAGCGGCCCAGAGAGTGGCGGCAGCAACATCGCTGGTGTACCCACCGCAGGCTCCAAGGGCGCGGATTGGCTGAATCGTTGAGCCGTGGGCAACTCCGGCAATGCCTTTCGAATTGTTTGCTACCGCACCAATCGTTCCGGCGACGTGGGTGCCGTGCCAGGACGACGGATCGGAATTACACCGGTCGCCTTCGTCGGTCGGGTCTGAATCACGGCCGTCATTGTCACCGGCGATTTGTGGGCTGGTGATGAAGTCGTAGCCGGGAAGGATGTTCCCAGCCAAATCGCTATGCTCCGTAATTCCGCTGTCAATGACTGCCACGGTTACCCCCACGCCAGTTGACCGTTCCCAGGCCGATTCGACGCGCATCCCCGCCTGCGCTTCGAACAGGTTCCACTGGGAGTCGTACAGGGTATCGTCCGGAGCGATCGCCGTCGGCTGCAGGAAAACATCAATCTCGGCGTATTCGACATCACCGCGCGATTCCAGAGCGGCGACGACGTTCTCCGATTGCTCGGCGGTCAGGTCCTGTGTCGCTTCCACCACCGTTGCGCCGTCGACGGTGGAACCCACCTCAGTGACCGGTACCCCAAGACTGTTGACGGTGCTTCGGTAGGTGCTACCCCGTTCGCCGATGCTGGCACCGTCGTCGGCGAACTTCACAATGAAGCGGTCTGCAGGTTCGCCTGCGGGAAGGCTGTCCGGCGTCAGCGCCTCGGGGCCGCCAGCGGTTTCGTCGGGCTGTTGTCCAGCAAAAGCGGGCAAGGTCGTGATCGACCCGGCCAGCAGGACCGCAGCAGCAACTGAAGCGACTGATCGAGTCAGCCAGGAACTTTTCGGATGCCGCGGGCTGGGGCCAATTGTCATAACAGGTTCCTTGAGAGCGAGGTCAAGGGAACACCATGACATCCCCCACCGGCATCATACAACCGATCAGCATTCCCATCTCAACGCCCCCATCCACCTCCTGCTTTGCCTGGGGTGATCCAAAGGTGGGTGGATCATCCGATCGGACTAGGCCGCGTGGGGGAGTCGTGGCGCACCACCCGCTGACTAGACTGGCACTCATGATGGATCCCGCGCGCCCTGCTCCCGGAAGGCCGGTTCGGTGAACCTGCTCGCCCGCGTGAAATCGCAGACGGTCGACAACCACGACAACAATTGGGAACGCCCCGGTCCCACGAAGGATGAGCTCCGCAGGGACGTCATCGGCGTCGTCATCTTCGCGCTGGTCAGCGCCTTCGCCCTGGAACTGACCCGCGGCTTCGGGATGCTGGAGGAGGACAACCACCCGGTATGGGTCCAGCACGGAGTGCTGGCGCTGATGATCGTTCCCCTGGTGCTCAGGCGCAAATACCCGGTCCTGGTCATGCTGGTGATGTCTGCCCTCTTCATTGGGCTGAGCCTGCTGTCACCACTGGTATCGCTCCAGCTCTCGTACCAGGTGGCGTATTTCGCCTCCCTGTATTCGGCTATTGCATGGGCCAGGGACCGTCGGATGTTGTGGTTGGGCATCGTGGTGGTGGTAGCGGCGATGACCCTGTGGCTCATCCTCGCCCTGACGGTGGCCAACACTTTCGACGGCGTCCTGGCGCAGAGTGACGACAACCCCGACTTCGTGGGGGGTATCCTCGATCCATTGGCGTCGGTGGCGCTCTACAACTTCCTGGTCAACTTTGCGTACTTTGGCGGCGCCATCCTGGCCGGAATGACCTCGTGGCGCAACGCCCTGCAGCGAACCCAGTTGGCCGAACAGGCCGCAAAAATCACCCGCCAGGCCGACGAGCTGGCGCGGCGTGCAGTGGTGGAGGAGCGGTTGCGCATCGCGCGTGAACTGCACGACGTCGTCGCGCATCACGTTTCGGTGATCGGCGTCCAGGCGGGTGCGGCACGCCGGGTAATCGACAAACGACCAGAGGTCGCCGTCGAATCACTGCGCACCATCGAGCAAGCGAGCCGGCAAGCGGTGACGGACATGCGGAACCTTCTGGGCGTGCTCCGATCCGAGAGTACCGATCTCGGCGATACCGGAGACGGAGGGCGGCGTCCCGAACCCGGCCTGGACGATCTGGAAGGACTGGCGCGCCAGCACCGGGAACTCGGATTGACCGTCAAGTTTGGCACGGTGGAAGACATCCCCGGCGCGCTGGCCACAGTTTCAGCACCGCTGGCACTGTCCCTGTTCCGGACGGCCCAGGAATCACTGACCAACGTGCAACGCCACTCGACTGCCGGTGCCGCAGTGATGACGCTGCGGACCGGACTCGTCGGCGACCAGCGGTGGGTCGAGCTAGAAACAGTGGACAATGGGATGCCGCGTGCCAAATCCGAGCCAGGATCCGGGTTTGGTCTGCAGGGCATCCGAGAACGGGTGGCACTGCACCGGGGCACCGCCGAAATTGGACCACGCTCCGAAGGTGGCTGGCGTGTCCGCGCCAGGTTCCTGGTCCACTAACCCAGAAGGACACCCCATGGATTCAATCCGCGTTCTGCTTGCCGACGATCAGGCCCTGGTTCGGGCGGGTTTCGCCACCATGCTCTCCATTGAGGAGGATATCGAGGTGGTCGGCCAGGTCACCAACGGTCAGGAGGCGGTGGATTTCGCTCTCCAGCACGACGTCGATGTCATCCTGATGGACGTGCAGATGCCCCTCATGGATGGCATCCAGGCCACCGAGTTGATCGCCCGGGCCGGTCGCGGGAAAGTCATCATCCTGACCACTTTCGAACGCGAAGACTATCTCTTTGACGCCATCCGCGGCGGTGCCAGCGGATTCCTCCTGAAGAACGCCGACCCCGATGACCTGATTGCCGCAGTCCAGGCTGTCGCAGGTGGGTACGCGCTGCTCGCACCCGAGGTGACAGTCCGGGTGATCGAGCGTTTCGCGAGATCCCTCGACGCCGAGGAGACGGCTGCCCCCGGGATCCGGCCCAGCGCCGAACTCCGCAAACGGCTTGAGTCGCTGACCCAGCGGGAGAAGGAAATCCTCACCAGCCTGGCCACCGGCCTCAGCAATGCCGAACTGGCCGCTACGTTCTTTCTGGCGGAGGCCACGGTCAAGTCGCACGTGTCATCGCTGCTGGCGAAGGTGCAGGTTCGGGACCGGGTGCAGGCAGTGGTCTTTGCCTACGAAAGTGGTCTCATCCGTCCGGGGGAGTAGCAGGTTCAGCCCTTTGACTCATCCCCCAGGCGGGGGCGTTGCCTAGGGTTGATTCCAGGGAAAACTACAGGAGGACACCACATGCTGCAGGTCCAGAACCTCACGCGACGATTCGGTGAGAATACCGCCGTCGACAATGTCAGCTTCGCCATCCCGTCCGGCCAGATGACCGGATTTGTTGGCGCCAACGGTGCCGGTAAAACCACCACCATGCGGATGATCATGGGAGTGCTCACATCGCATGGTGGGGAGGTGCTGGTGGACGGCCGCCCCATTACAGCCGACGACCGGTCAACCTTTGGCTACATGCCCGAGGAGCGGGGGCTGTACCCGAAGCAGCCCATCCTCGATCAGCTGGTCTACCTCGGCCAGCTGCACAGGATGACTGCCTCCGACGCGCGGAGCCAGGCCCAGGACCTGCTGGATCGGTTTCAGCTCGGCGGCCGTGGCAAGGACAAACTCGAATCGTTATCCCTCGGGAACCAGCAGCGCGTCCAGATTGCCGCGTCGCTACTTCACCGGCCCACCGTACTGATCCTCGATGAGCCGTTCTCCGGGCTGGACCCGGTAGCAGTCGACTCGATGGTCGAACTGTTGCGTGACCGGACAGCCGACGGGGTGCCGGTCCTGTTCTCCAGCCATCAGCTGGACCTGGTGGACCGGTTGTGCGACAACCTGGTGGTCCTGCGGCAAGGTCGTCTCGTGGCGTCCGGCTCCGGCGACGACCTCCGGGCAAAAGCACCCCGGCGCCACCGGTTGTCGGTCGACCCCGATGCCGGCTGGGTGCGTGAGGAAGCCGGGGTACGGGTCATCGACGTCGCAGGACAGGACGCGGTGGTGGAATTCGACGACGACGACGCCGCGCAGCGCGTGCTCGCCTCAGCGTTGACCCGAGGCAGTGTGCATGAATTCAGCCGGATCAGGCCCAGCCTGAGCGAAATCTACCGGGAGGTCTCCCAATGAGCACCGAAACTCCAGTCAAAGAGCGCGACGGCGGTTCGGCGTCGCCAGCATCAGGGCCCAGCCCGCAGCCACAAGGGACTCAACCGCCCTGGGTGATCGTGACGCTGCGCGAGGTCATGATCAAGGCGAAGGATCGCAGCTACGCGATCAGCACGATGATCACGCTGGTACTGATCGTGGCCGGTGTTGTGTTCAACGCCTTCATGATGAACCGTGGCGACGACTTCACTATTGCTGTGCAGTCTGATTCAGCAGCCGCTGCAGTCGTGGAGCTCGCCGATCAGGCGGGCGGCGCCGACGACGGCAATGTCACCTTCACCGCGGTCGTCGCCGGATCCGCGGATGCTGCCGTGGAACTGGTACGCACCGAGGAAGCTGACGCTGCGTTGCTGCACGAAACCGACGGTAGCTGGCAGCTCCTGGGAAAGACTGAGGTCGATTCGGGGATCAGCCAGCAGCTCGGGGAGTCCCTCAACGAGTATGTGCTGGACCGAAACGCGGCAGCGGCGGGAACCACCGCGGAGCAGCTGCTCTCCGGGGCCGATGTGGAACAAGCGCTGCTTGAAGGCAGCGAAGAAAACCAGTTGCTCGCTACGATCGCCGGATTCGTCTTCAGTTTCCTGTTCTATATGGCGTCCATTATCTTTGGCATGGCCATCGCCAACTCGGTGGTCGAGGAAAAGCAGAACCGGGTGGTGGAGATCCTGGCTACCGCGATCCCGATCCGCCAGCTGCTCTACGGCAAGGTCTTGGGCAACACCATCCTTGCCATGGTCCAGTTGGCGCTCTACGGCGGTGCTGCCCTGCTGGCCCTGAACCTGACTGACACAGCTGATCTGGTGGGGAGCATCATTCCGGCTTCCGGCTGGTTCCTGGTGTTCTTCCTCTTCGGATTTCTGATCCTCGCCGCGATCTGGGCCGTTCTCGGGTCGCTGGCGAGCAGGCCGGAGGATCTGAACAACAACTCGACGCCGGTGATGGCCCTGATCTTCGCCGCCCTCTTTACCGGATTGTTCGCCTCCGGCCAACTCCTGGTGGTGGCTTCCTACATCCCCGTGGTTTCATCGGTGGCAATGCCGATCCGGGTCCTGAACTCGCCGGTGGCTCTCTGGGAGCCGCTGCTATCACTGGTGATCGCTTTGGCGGCAGCCGTTGCATTGCTGCACCTCGGTGAGAAGATCTACCGACGTGCGGTCATGCAGGGTGGTGGGGCGTTGAGCCTACGAAAGGCAATCAAACTGGAGCAGTAGCATCGGCTACGGCGTCCAGGTGGAGACAACCTCAATGAGGGCAAACCGCTTGGCCGCTTCCGATTCCTCGAAACCAAGACCAGTAGGAATTGCCATGAGACCGTAATCGCCGGGCGCGAGATCTGGTGCCAGGCTGATCTGGAAGGTGTAGTTACCGTTGGCATCGGCATAGACCAGGGGGTATCCGATCAGCGAGGAATCCGTTTGGGCGGGTCCGAAGTTCATCTGGATTTCCGCACCGGGCGGATAGCCGGAGCCGACGACGTTCCAGGTGGTTCCGACATGGCGCACCACCCTTAGCCCATCCCAGGTGGAGACCAACTCAAGGTCATCGTAAGAACCCGACAACCCAGGAATCGGGGGTTCGGACGTTTCGGTGATCGGGGCCTCGGTCGGCGCTGCGACACTGGTAGCGTCTTCGGTCGGTTCTGATGCTGATGCTGGTGCTGTTGACGGTTCGGTGTCCGGCGCAGGGCTAGTCGATTCGGTGGCGTCAGGAGCTTCCGCGGGCGACGGCGAACCCTCAGCCGACGGCGCGGGGCTGGCCGACGCCGTCGCGGAAGGGGAGGAACCCGAATCTGAACCGGTCACCTCCGCTGAGGGCTCGGTGTTCGAGACGCAACCGGCAAGGAGCAAGGCTGCGATGGGGAGAGCAAGAAGGGGCGAGAGCTTCTTCACTGGCTGTGCTTTCATGAGGATTGGTCGGTAGATAGCTTGGACACTACCGATAGGGCGCGCTCACCGACAGCACGACTTGGTTACGTGAGCCAACCGTTATACAACGTCATGGTGACTCGTGGTGTGCTCGTAGCCGTTGCGGATCAGTTGCTCAAGGATCTTCAGGTCGATATCAGCCAATTTATTGATATAGAGACACGAACTTCCACGTTTGTGTTTGCCAAGCTGCTTGAGTAAGAAACCATATTCTGATCCCTCGGTGAGCCCGTAAAGGACCAGGTTGGCTTTGCGGGGAGAGAACCCGACCGCTGCCGCGTCACCTTCCCGCCCGGAATCGTAGCGGTAGTGATAACTGCCGAAGCCAATAATGGTGGGCCCCCACATGGTGGGCGGTTGACCAGTGACGTCGGTCATCAACTCCACCAGAATCTCGGCATCTTTGCGCCTGACGGGGTGGGAAACTGCGGCAACGAATTCGAGGGGGTCGGCCCCGGTGGGGTGGGATGCTGACTCAGTCATTGACCCTGTATCCCACCGGCATGGCACTGTTTACGCGATACATAGGCAGAATGGGTGGCTCGCCGGATCAAGAAAGACCCGAAAGGTCTCACCGGGCTGGACCGCGCATTTGGTACCGCCGAGGGCGAGCACCGCGGTCTCGCCCTCGTCGAGATCTTCAACCATCAGGTCGAAGTGCATCTGCTGCGGGCTGACCTGGTCCGGCCAGGCAGGAGGTCGATAATCCTCCACCTGCTGAAACGATATGCAGTTGCTCGCGTCGTCGGGTCGGATATCCGCCCAGTCATCGCTGGCGTCCACCGTCCACCCGAGCAGAGCCCCGTAGAAGGTTGCGAGGGACGCCGGGTCGGGGCAGTCGATGACGACACTGGGATAGCGGGCGATGGCCATGACGGAAGCCTACTGCCGTACCTCGCCAAAATGAAGGGGAACGCTCGGTCGACGAACAGATACACAAAGATTAAAACTTCCGTCATTGTTAATCTTTTTTTCGAGTGTAGGGGTTATTCTGACAGAAGTAGGCGGAACGCTAAGCACCCTTTGGTTTACTGTTTGCTATCAATGCCGTTTTTCGTCTCCTCATCTCTCGCGAGCCAAATCGAGGTCCTTCACTGTGGACGTCCCTGCAGTGGGATCGAGCTCTTGGACGCACTCTCTCGCTGCTGGAAGGCATCCACATGGGCACCACTCGAAGTCATCGTCAATCCACCCACTTTGCCAGTCCACCGACTCGGGCCGTGGTGGGTGTCATTGCCGCCACCACCGCCGGGTTCATGGTGCTGGTCGGAGCTCTCACCGGGCAGCCGTCGGCGTTCGCCGCCGACGCCCCGCTCCTGGGGACTGCGGCCAACTACTCGGTCCTCGCCGGATCGACTGTCACCAATACCGGAAACAGTGTCCTCAACCGCCGGCTTGGGCTTAGTCCGGGCACGTCGGTGACAGGGTTCCCTCCGGGAGTCTCGGCTGGGCAGGATGTTGCGAACGCAACGGCTGTGCAGGCAAAGTCAGACCTCGGAATTGCCTACGACAACGCTGCGGGCGAACCCAGTACAGCCAGCGTGGCACAGGAGCTCGGCGGGCTCACTCTGGTGGAAGGCGTGTATACCAACGCCACAGCCCTTGGGCTCAATGGGGCATTGACTCTCGACGGCCAGAACAACCCCAATGCCGTCTTCATCTTCCAGGCCGGGTCAACCCTCACTACCGGTTCGAATAGCAGCGTCCAGTTCATTAACGGCGCCCAGGCCTGCAACGTCTTTTGGCAGGTGGGTAGTTCGGCGACGCTGGGTACCGGTACCGCTTTTGCTGGGACCATCCTCGCGCTGACCTCAATCAGTGTGAATGGTGGTGCAACCATCGACGGGCGCGTGCTCGCCAGGGAGGGTGCTGTGACACTTGATAACAACGTGTTCACCAGCTCGCCCTGCAACGTCGCGACCGAAGGTCCCACAGCAACGGCGACCCCGACAGTGTCGGCAAGTCCTACGGTGGCGCCTACGGGGATTCCCACGGTGACGGCACCTCCGACCACGGCCCCGACGGCACCTCCGACTGGAGTTCCGACGTCGACGCCAACAGCACCTGAGCCGACCACAGCCCCGACGGCAGGTCCAACTGGAGTTCCGACGCCGACGCCAACAGCACCTGAGCCGACCACGGCCCCGACGGCACCTCCGACCGGAGCGCCGACACCGACGCCAACAGCACCTGAGCCGACCACAGCCCCGACAACTCCGGTGCCGACTGCCACGGAAACCACTACCGCTCCAGCTCCAACCCCGACTCCCACGGAAACCGAGGTTGGCATTGGAACCGGATCCGGAGTCGGCGGTGGCAGCGGGGGGACAGGTACCGGCAGCGGGGGGACCGGTACCGGCGGCGAGGCAGCGACAAACCGAGGTGCCAACATCCAGTCGGCGGCTGACGCATCCAGCTATCCGGCCCCTGCCGTCCTGGCTGGATTTGGCGCGGTTGCTCTGGCGCTCATGGCGGTCCTGGCTTCAGTCACCCGTCGAGCACCCCGGAAGCACTGACCCGTCATCAACGGTCGGTTGTGGTGCCCCGGCCGGGCACCACAACCGACCGCTTCGCCAGGGAAGGAGATGGTGTTGGGCAGACGAAGCAGGGCATCAGCTGGGCCGAGGTTCGTACATCCGGACACACGGGCCCGGGTCTTCCCGGCACTCTTTCTTGCAGCCCTGATTGGGTCGGCGGCATTTGGTGCGCTTCAGGCGCCAGCCGAAACCACCGCCGCAGCACCGGCTACTGCCGTGCCGTCGGAAAGTGGTCCGGCTGAAGCTGAACCCGACGCGGCCAAACCAGCGGCAGCCCAGCCAGTGCGACTCACTATCGAGGCTGCGGGAATCGACGTGACGATCCTTCCCCTCACCCCGACCGACGCCGAGCTTGCTACCCAATCGATCATCCCGCCGTTCACCGATGACGGTTACTGGCTGTCGTCCTACGGTCAGCCCGGCCGGGGCTCAACAAATACCACCTACCTCACCGGGCATAGCTGGGAAGGCAGGGACGCACCGTTCAACCGGCTTAGCACGCAAGCAGCTCCAGGCAATCTCGTCACCGTCGAGACCGCAACGGGAACCCTGAAGTACAGTGTCGACTCCATCACCACCTACAACAAGGACACACTCAAGGACAGCGAGATCTGGGATGTCATCCCCAACCAGCTGGTGATCATCAGCTGTCACACGGAGGATTTATGGGGCAAGAACGTGGTGATTACCGCCTCTCCGGCCTAACAGCGGAGCCGGTCAGGTGTTTCCCAACGACTTCAGGGCGCGCCCCGAAGAGCCGCCCAAATTCCAGTCAGCAGTCATTTTCTCGATCCGGTCCCGCTGATCTGCGTCGAGGGGCTGGATTCTCGCGTTCAACGCCCCGAGGTCAAGATCGCGGACTACATTGACCACTGTTGGCGCCACCGCCAGGTAGTCGGCCGCGGTAACAATCTTGGCGCGCATGGAGGCGGACAGCGAGGACCCAGGGTTGTTGGCTGCCGCAACAATCCCGTCCAGGTCGTCGAACTCCTGCAGAAGGCTGGCGGCCGTCTTGTCACCAATCCCCGGCACTCCCGGCAGGCCATCGGAAGTATCCCCGCGTAAGGCAGCGAAATCCGCGTATTGAGCCGGCAGTACCTTATATTTGCTGACCACCGTGGCGTCAGTCAGGACTTCCAGTTTGCTCATGCCCCGGGCGGTGTAGATCACCCGAACGTCGCGGCTATCATCGATCAGCTGAAACAGGTCGCGGTCACCTGTAACAATGTCAACGGGGAAATCGGCCTGGGCCGCCAGGCTGCCGATGACGTCGTCGGCCTCATGCTCGGAAGCTCCAACCACCGTAATCCCAAAGGCGGCCAGGGCCTCACGGATCATCGGCACCTGGGCCACCAGTCCTTCCGGCACCTCCTCTACGTCGACGCCGTCGTTCACCGCGGTGACCATCCGGTGGGCCTTATAGCTCGGGATGAGATCGACTCGCCAGGCGGGGCGCCAATCGTCGTCCCAGCAAGCGACCAGGTGGGTCGGCTGATAGTCAGCAACGAGCCGCGCGATCATATCCAGCAGGCCGCGCACGGCGTTGACCGGAGTTCCGTCGGGAGCCCTCAGAGAATCGGGCAACCCGTAGAAAGCGCGGAAGTAGAGGGAAGCGGTGTCAAGGAGCATCCGTCGATTAGCCACACCGTGATCCTCTCACGCGAGGGCTCAAATACAAGGTCAAGCATGCGTTCCGCCGGTTGGAAGAGAGTGCGGTGAGTGGGAGTTATTGTTCTTCAGCGGAGGGCTTGTTTCGCCCGCCCGCTGAGTAGCGGCGCATCATCCGCCGCGCAGGGCCAGCCCAGGACAGTAAAAGAATAACGGTGAAGAGGTTATTCAGCATTCCGCCCAGCAGGTTCACCGGCATCACCTGGGTGAGAAGAATGACAATCATCCCCGCCCCCAAGACCAATTTCGCGATGTGTAGGACTCGGCTATTCACCGGAATCGGCCACGGGTGAAGGTCGACGGTCGACGAGTCGTTCCGCTTGTTGTTGGACATCTGCACCCCACCCCTTCGTCAGCATCAAGGATACCCTGTGACCCGTGGCAGCGTCTCCGCAGGCTGACCGAACCGGTGGGTAGGAGGAAGTTTTTCTAGCGTATTCTCAGAGGGATTATTGCCGGAATAGTTGGTCTCATTGAGAAGGAATTAAACGATATGGCTGAACATTCCGGCACTCGGGCGGGATTCCGTGGGCGTTTTCTGACGGCTGCGGCGACGATGGCAACAGTGATGCTTGCGTTGGCCGGTTGTGGGGTCGCCCCGCCTGCCTCTGCTCCCGACGTATTGGACGTTGTGCACGCAGCGAATGTGCCCACAAAGGGTGCGGGCTGGCTGCACACTGACGGCGGAACAATTCGCGACGCTGCCAACAAGCCCTATGTCATCCGGGCGGCCAACTGGTTTGGCCTGGAGACGCCTGACTGTGTCCCCCACGGGCTGTGGACCATCAATCTCAATGACGGGCTACGGCAGATCAAGTCGATGGGCTTCAATACCATTCGACTGCCGTACTCCAACCAGTGCATCACCACCGGCAAAGTCAGCTCTGACACCAACTTCTATGCCAACCCGGATCTGGCGAAAAAGAGCCCCCAACAGGTGATGGACCTTTTCATCGCCAAGTCCAAGGCCTTGGGACTAAACGTCATTCTTGACCGACACCGCCCGTCCTCAGCCGCTCAGTCAGAGCTCTGGTACACCCCCCAGTACAGTGAGGCGCAGTGGATTGCCGACTGGAAGAAGCTCGCCACCCGCTACAAAAACGAACCAACGGTGATCGGCTTCGACCTGCACAACGAGCCCCACGGCGCAGCGCGTTGGGGCGGTTCGAACCCCGCACATGACTGGCACGCTGCCGCAACCCGCGCTGGAAAAGCAGTTCAAACAGTGAACTCCAAGCTCCTGATCATCGTTGAAGGCGTCGAGGCCCAGGGCAACGGCTCTTGGACCTGGTGGGGTGGGGGCCTCGCAGATGTGGCTAAGAAGCCCGTGAAATTGACGGTGCCCAATCAGGTTGTCTACTCACCGCACGATTACCCAGCATCGGTATATCCGCAAAAATGGTTCTCGGCCTCTAATTATCCGGCGAATCTAACGGGGATCTGGGACGCGAACTGGGGCTATATTGCCAAGAACGGGATAGCGCCAGTCCTGGTCGGCGAATTCGGTTCAAAACTGGAAACCACCTCTGACAAGCAGTGGATGAGTAAACTCGTGAGCTATTTGGCAGCGAACGGAACAAGTTTCGCCTACTGGTCTTTCAATCCCAACAGTTCCGACACCGGCGGGCTGTTAAAGCCGGATTGGCGGACCCCGGAAACCGCCAAACTTGCCGCGCTGCAGCCCATCCTTCGGCCCGTGGCGGCTTCCTCACCTACCCAGTCGGCCGTTCCTGCACCAACGTCGAAGCCGTCCCCTGCCCCGACACCCAGCAAGACGGCCATCCCGGTTCCGGGATCAGGATCGGGCGCGGTTGCCGCGAAGTGGGCGTTGCAAAGTTCGTGGAACGGGGGGTATGTTGCCCAGATATCCGTCAGTGCTTCCAGGGCCGTGAACTCGTGGTCAGTGACATTCACCGACCCCAACGTCCTCAGTGTTGCCAATTCCTGGGGCATGAAATGCTCGTCGGTGACGAAGAAATCGGTCACCTGCGTCGGCTCCGACTGGACCAAAACCCTCCGAAAGGGTCAGTCGGCGACGGTCGGTCTGCAAGTGAACGCACCCAAGCCGCCAGTCAAGCCCGTAGTCACGGTTAGCGCTAAGTAGCTGCCGCGGGAAGGTAATCCCCGTCGGACTCGGGGCTGTTCCCGGGGTGCTCGTGGTCCTTTATCGCCGTTCTGCGGAGCGAAAGCCAGAAAAGGTCGGCGTCCGCCGACCGCTCGGCCTGAATGATTGAGTCCACCAAGAGGGTGTCGGCCCAGTGCTGCACCATGTCATGGTGGAAGACGAACTCCTCGAGGGCGTTTCGTTCGGGTAACGCCAACTTCGCTAGCTGCTGACCGTGGGGCAACTGGTCAATTGCGGCGATGATCGATTCCAGAGTACGGCGGACCGTTTCCGGGCCGCGAGACTGCTCGGGAATCCGACCGAGGTCTTTGGCTGACGCAATTTCCGCCCGGAGCGACTGGGTGTAGGCCGCCCAGTCGCGGGCCTGGCCGGGGTGGACAGTCATTGTGCCGAGCGTTCCCGGCGCGAGCAACCTGTCAAAGATGACGTAACCACCTCGCCCATTGTGCTTGGCCGAATACATCGCCTGGTCCGCCTCCTGGAGGAGCACTTCGGCCTCGGCGCCTGTTGAGCTGACGGCAAGGCCAACGCTGACGCTCATGTCCAACTCGACGCCGGGCAGGCTAAAGGGTGGGCTGACGGCCGCGAGGATGCGCCCAGCCATGCTCGGAGCCTCCGCCCTGGGAGTGCCAGGGAGGATCAGGGTGAACTCGTCCCCTCCGTTGCGCGCCGCAGTGTCGCCGCCCCTGATGCAAGACTGCAATCGCTGCGCGAGCTCGACCAGGAGGGCATCACCGGTGGCATGCCCGTAGGAGTCGTTGACGGGTTTGAAACCATCAATGTCGACGGTGATCACCATGACCGACGTCCCGGTCCGCTGGCTTAGGCTGAGAGCCTGGTTGAGTCGATCGTGGAGGAGAGTCCGGTTGGCCAGGCCTGTCAACGGGTCGTGGAGGGCCTGGCTCGCGAGACGATCCAGGAGAGTATTCTCCTCGCGTCTGGCCCGCTCGTGGATGGTCCAGTGCACAATGCTGGTGACGCACATGGCCAGAAACAACGCGCTATGGATCAGGGACCATGTCACCGGGCTGTCGATGGCAGCCTGGTGGTTATAAACGGTGGTCGGGGAATGAAGACCCATGAAGGCGTGGTGGCCGAGTACCAGCAGAGATGCTGTCGCCAACGGCGCCCAGTCCTCGTAGAGCGCGACGACCGGAACCAGAATAAAAAACAGAAAATGGGCTTCGATCGTGCCACTGAGATGTACCACTAGGGCGGCGGTCAGCATGAGCGATGCGGAACTCAGCGACGCACTAAATCTCCGACCGATGGGAGCTCTCCATGCCACCAGGGCCACCGCCGCCGGCGGAACCCCAAGCGACAAGGCCATCCACAGGGAGGTCCCCAGGGCGAGGGCGACTGCGGTAACAACCCCGGACGCCACCAGCGCAAAGAGGACGATGATCCGGTGTCGGGAGTTCCAGGCGGGATCCGGGAGTCGCGAACCGCGCGGAAATGCAGCGAGCACAGACTTCCCCCACCGAAATATCACTGAGACGCTCCCGAATCTGTTGAAGGGCACGCCACGCGCCCCGCCACGGTCAGTGTGGCACCCCTACGGTAGCGCCAATTCGGTCATCTTAGGTGGACATCGTGACATACAGCGGAAATATTGCGGAGAGGCACTCATCCGGGCCTGCGAACAAGCTGATGATATTAGAGGGGTCCTGGAGGCATGTCACCTGAGAGCGAGATCCATGCAGCGACGAGCGAACCAGCGATGATGACTGCGAACAGCAGCAGCCAGACCGGCGACGGGACGCCGGTGCTGCGGTAGAGCAGGTAAGCGTCGGAAGACTGCAGCTCCCGACGCCGTCGCAGATGGACCGACAGCACCTTGCCCAGATCACGGACCGAACCGACAAGCAACGCCAGCCCAAGGGCAACCACCACGTGCCCGGTCAGGTCCTCAGGCACTGCCAGGACCAGCACCAACGAAAGGCTGACTGTGGCCAGCAGAATCAGTACGCCGCTGCCATTGCGGATGAACGCCAGGGCAGCCAGGAGGATCAAGGCGCCGGTCGACAGGGCGGCCGGACCCCAGCCGTTCACCCCAGCCCACGTCAGGATCGCCCCGAGTGCAGCCGGCGTCGGGTACCCCCAGAAACCTGACCAGGCGGAGCGCCACCCTGGCCGGCCGATCGTCGTCGTCGTACCCGCATGGTCCATGGTCAGGGTGATTCCTTTGAGGACACGACCCGTCATGAGGGCGGCGAACGCATGGCCCAGCTCATGCACAGTTGTGGTGAACAAGCCGAAATACCGCCAGGTTGCCCGGGGGAGTGAAAGCAGCGCGGCCGCAATCACCATGATCAGCAGTTCAACGACGCTGATCTCCGGAGGCGCGGTCCGGGCGAATCCACCCAGGAGCTGCTGCCACCACGTCTCGATCATTGGACCACCTTACTGAACGAAGGTGGGTGCGCTGGCGTGAAAGACTGGTGGCATGTCATCGAGCACCTCATCAAGTCAGCCCGACCCGCAGCGCGACGGGGTCAAGGAACCTACCCACCTCGGACTACGGATCGACGACGCTTGGCACTCGGTTCAGACCAATGTCGCCATCAAGCGTGGGCATGTGGAAACCATCATTCCCTACACCGGTTACGGCTCGGCATCCTGGATTCGGGTGCTTGCCCGGGTGGTTCTTGCTGATCCAGCGGAGATGGCGCCCATCAAGGGCGGTGAAGTGCTGAAGACGATCAAGGAGGGCATTCGTGGCTGGCGCAATTTCACCAGTGCGCCGGTGCGCTATGCGAAGGTCACAGTGGAGATTGACGGGGAAACCCATGAGGTGACCGCCGATCGTGGCGGGATTGTCGATGCGCGCATTGATGCGCAGCTGGCCCCCGGGTGGCACACCATCAAGTTGCGGTCGGCCGATGACATCCTGGTGGAGTCGCCGGTGCGGGTTATCGAGTCGGGCACCACTTTCGGAGTGGTGTCTGATATTGACGACACGGTGATGGTCACAGCCCTGCCCAGGCCCTTCCTGGCGGCCTGGAACACATTCGTCCTGGATGAGCATGCCAGGGCAGCGACGCCCGGCATGGCAGTCCTGCTCGAACGGATCACCCAGGAGACCCCTGGTGCGCCGGTGCTCTACCTGTCCACCGGGGCATGGAATGTTGCGCCCGCGCTAACGCGGTTTCTCTCCCGGAATCTCTACCCGGCAGGTCCGAAGCTACTCACCGATTGGGGCCCCACCCGGGACCGGTGGTTCCGCAGCGGGCCCGAGCATAAGCGCAGCTCACTGAAACGGCTCGCCGCTGAATTCCCCGAGATCAAATGGCTTCTCATCGGGGACAACGGGCAGCATGATGAAGAAATCTACGCCGACTTCGCGGAAAATTACCCGCAGAATGTGCGTGCCGTCGCCATCCGCCAACTCACCATGGGTGAGGCGGTGCTGGCCGGTGGCCGATCGAAAACGAAAGCATCAGCGCGGACGCCTAATATTCCATGGGTCTATGCACCGGATGGCGCCGGAATGTCGGCGCAGCTCGCTGACCTCGGCATTATTGATCATTCGTTTCAGGAGCCTGCAGACTAATTCCGTCCTGGTCCTGGGGGCCGGCGTCGGCGCGGATGGTCAGCAGGATGCGCCTCAGCGACATGCCCAGCGACGCCGTGGCTTCGATGCGATCATCCGGTGAGACGTGTTTGACGTGCTGCATCAAGTCTTCGACCGCCGCTTCGGCATCGGTCATCGAATCAGCTGTGGTGTCCCACTCTTCAACAGCGGCAGCGGTCAGTTTCACGGCGTGGGCGAGCGGCGGTCCCAGGGGCTTGGGCAGAGGGGTGGTCTCCGGCGATCGCCAGATGACGTCGGCGAGCAACTCGGTCATGTCCTCCACATAGAAGGTGATTCGCTCCATTGACTGCAGCGAGTGGAAATCTGCGGCGAGGTCCCTTTTGTGACGGTACTGACGGATATTGCCGTGGCGGCTCGAATCGGCGAGTTGAACCGCTGTACGCACTTCCTGGCTGAACGTCGTGAGTTTGTTCTGGCGATCGGCCCACTCCTTGTGCTCGGGTGGCCATTGTTCCCTCAACGCCTCACCCATGTCTTTGAGCTGGAGGGATAGTGCCGACCTGAGGCTGTCGAGCCCGGTGACCACACCAGTGAGATGCAGGGGCGGGACGATCAGGATGTTCACGATTAGCCCCACACTCACGCCCACCAGCATCTGGAGCAGATACCCGAAGGAGTACCCATCGGGATCGTCGCCACCGAGCAGGAGCACAAACAGGGCAGCGATGGGGATCCAATCCCGTCCTGCACCGATGCGCGGCAGACCACCGGCCAGCACCCCAAAGCCAACCACCAGCGCGATGGAGATTACCGAGCGATCGCCCAGGAAAATGATCGGGAACGCTAGGGCAAACCCGATAGCCAGCCCCGCAAGGGTCTGGACTCCCTGTTTGGCTGAACCAGCGATGGTCGGATACATGCAGGCGACGGCGCCCAGTGGTGCGTAGTACGGGTACTCGGCGGCGACTCCCGGAACCTGAAGCGCGATCACCCAGGCGATTGACGCGGCGAGCGCAGCTTTAAAGGCGAGCAGTATCCGTTTGTGTCGGACCAGCCCACCCATTTGGGTTAACAGTCGAGCACCGGATGGTTTTTTCAGCATGCTTGCTATTCTCCCAGCAATGCCGACGACATCCAATGACGCAGCATTACGCGGCGGATACTTGATGCCACGGGGCCGACGGCGTAGCGTAGCGACCAAGTTACTTCAGTAACGGGTCAGCGACTCTCCAGCGGAGAGTGTGGGTGCCCCCATGTGGGCCTGACATTTGTTTGCAGAAGTTTGAGTGGTGTTCGGCCGCGCGCCGCCTGAACTCCTGCTCTGCTTCCCTCCTGGTTCTTCACTCATCTGATGCATCACCGTTTCAGTAGTGACCTATCGACAAGGACACAAATGTCTATCGCGCATTCGCCCCCGCACACCTACCCCGCCCTGTCGTACGAACTCTTTCCGCCTCGGACCTCCCGCGCCGATGAGGGCCTCTGGCGGACCATTCGAGCCCTTGAGGACACCCGCCCCGATTTCGTCTCCGTCACCTACGGGGCGTCCGGCTCCAACCGTGACACGGCCATCGGCCTGCTCATGCGGTTGCTCGACGAGACCACCCTGAAACCGCTGGCCCACCTGACCGGCGTTGGCAATTCGCGCGACTACCTCATGGAGCTGGTCGATGAACTGATTTCCCGGGGAGTGCGCGGCATTCTCGCCTTGCGGGGTGACCGACCCCAGGACCTGTCACTGCCAGCAGGTGACCTGCACTATGCCAGCGAGCTGGTCGAGCTGATCCGGCAGGTGGAGCGTCAGCTGACGGCGCATTTGTGTGCAGGCAAGGTAGCAGTCGGGGTCGCCGCCTACTCCACCAAACACCCGGAGTCACCCAGTCTCGAACATGACATCGAGGTGCTGCTGGCCAAACAGTCCGCTGGCGCCGATTTCGCGATCACCCAGGTGTTTTTCGCTCCCGATCATTACCGCCGGCTCCTGCGTACCGCACGCCGGGCCGGGGTGGAAATTCCCATCATTCCCGGTGTTGTCCCCTTCACCAGCGTGAGGCGGCTTGAACGACTCAGCGAGCTCGCGGGTATCGAGGTTGACGCGACACTCAAGGACCGGCTGATGAATGCCGATGACGACTCCGCGCGCCGCCGCATCGGCGTTCAGGCCACCGTGGACCTCGCCCATGCGGCGCTCGACGACGGCGCCCCGGGTCTCCACATCTACACCTTCAACGAACATGGGGCGGCACTTGACGTCCTGGACCGGCTTGAGCTCAGCAGGCCCCCGGTGCCAGGCCTTAGCCAATCCGCCTAATCCCTCCCACTCCCGAAGGACCTACCTCATGAGCACTGCATTCCCAGCAGCCACCATTATCGGCTACCCCCGGATCGGCCCCCACCGCGAACTGAAAAGGGCAGTCGAATCCTACTGGGCGGGTGAGAGTACGGCCGCCCAGTTGGAGGACACCACGCGGAGGCTGCGGCTGAACAGCTACGGGCACCTCGCCGCCCTTGGCCTGGGGGAATCCACGTCAGCGATTCCCGCGTCATTCTCCCTCTACGACCAGGTGCTCGACACAGCTGCGACCTTCGGCGTCGTTCCCGACCGGTTCCGCGACCTCTACGACGACGACGGGCGGCTGGGCCTGGACGCCTACTTCACCCTGGCGCGGGGCGACGCCGGGAGGCAGCCCCTGGAAATGACCAAGTGGTTCGACACCAACTACCACTATCTGGTCCCCGAAATTGGGCCGGGCACCCGCTTCACGCTCGCCAACAACTGGATACTGCGCAACGTTGAGGAGGCGGCCGAACAGGGTTTCACCGTCCGACCGACCATCATCGGTCCGGTCACCTTCCTGTTGCTGAGCAAGGCAGCCGACGAAGCGCCAGCAGGGTTCGACCCGTTCAGTCGTCTCGATGACCTGCTGCCGCTGTACGTTCAGTTCCTCGAGCAGCTGGCCGAAGCGGGGGCACAGTGGGTGCAGCTCGAGGAGCCCGCCCTGGTGGCAGACCAGGCGGTTCCCACGGCAGAGCTGGCCGACGCCGTCGAACGGGCGTATCGTCTTCTCGCCGCTGCGAAGGAGCGACCCGCGGTCCTCGTCACCACCCAGTACGGCTCGCTAGGCGGTCTGCTGCCGATCCTTGGGAGCACGGGAATCGACGCGCTCCACCTGGACCTGGTCAAAGGCGGGCTGCCCCCTGCGGCCGACCTTGCCGCCCTGGGCGATACCACCCTGATTGCCGGAGTGGTGGACGGCCACAACATCTGGAAGGCTGACCTGGCGCGGGCGGCCACAACACTGTCCACCCTCACGGCGTCGGTGTCCCGGGTGAGCGTCGCCACTTCGACGTCCCTGCAGCATGTGCCGCACAGCGTCGAGGACGAGCCGCAGCTCAACCGCGAGTTGCGGACGTGGCTGGCGTTCGCTGATCAGAAGGTGGAGGAGGTTGTGACCCTGTCCCGGCTGGTCGATCATTCACCGGCGGGGACCATTGACGCGGCAATAGCCGAGGCGTCGGCTGTGCTTGCCGCCCGCGCCGCCACCGAAGGAGTGATCCGCAGCGAGGTGAGAGCCCGCGTCGGGTCGCTCACGCCGTCGGACTTCACCCGCGTCCCCTATCCGGAGCGGTCGGCCGCGCAGGAAACAGCCCTGCAGCTGCCGGTGCTACCGACCACCACGATCGGGTCGTTTCCGCAGACCGCCGAGGTGCGCTCAGCCCGGGCCCGGTTCCTGCGGGGCGACCTGACCGCTGAGCAGTACACCAGCCTGATGCAGGAAGAAATCTCCCGGGTGGTCGCTCTGCAGGAGGACCTGGGGTTCGACGTCCTCGTCCACGGCGAACCGGAGCGGAACGACATGGTGCAGTACTTCGCCGAAAACCTGGACGGTTTCGATGTCACGGTGAACGGGTGGGTGCAGTCCTACGGTTCACGGTGTACCCGGCCATCCATCCTCTGGGGCGATGTGAGCCGTCCAGACGCCATCACCGTGCGATGGGCCGAGTACGCCCAGTCCCTCACCGAGAAGCCGGTCAAAGGAATGCTCACCGGACCGGTCACCATCCTGGCGTGGTCGTTTGTGCGGGATGACCAGCCGCTGGGGGAGACCGCCAACCAGGTGGCTCTTGCCCTCAGGGACGAGGTGAGCGACCTTGAGCGCGCCGGTATCCGTGTCATCCAGGTCGATGAACCAGCGCTGCGGGAGCTGCTGCCACTCAGGAAGTCGCTGCAACCGGACTACCTCACCTGGTCGGTGGCATCGTTTCGGTTGGCGACGGCCGGGGCAACGCCAGCTACGCAGATCCACACCCATCTCTGCTATTCAGAGTTCGGCGCCATCATCGACGCAATCGATGGGCTCGACGCCGATGTCACCTCCATCGAGGCCGCCCGCTCGCGGATGGAAGTGGTCCACGACCTGCAAGGGCAGCAGTTCGCCCGGGGGGTGGGTCCGGGCGTCTACGACATTCATTCGCCACGGATCCCCGGCGAGGATGAGGTGGTAGAACTCGTCGAGAAAGCGGTTCGGCACGTCCCAGCCCGCCAGCTTTGGGTGAACCCGGACTGTGGGCTGAAAACCCGGGGATACACCGAGACCACTGAGTCGCTGCGGAATCTGGTCAACGCTGCGATCCGGGTGCGGGCCCAGCTCTAGCGGCGGATCGGCTCGATGCTCTGTGCCTTCAGGATGCCGGCCAGCTGATCCATGAAGAGCCCCACCCTGGTGGTCTGTTTGTCACTGATCTGCAGAGCGAAAATGCTTCGAGCGAGACGAATCTCCGGTACGTCAAGCGCCACCACACCGGCCGGGCCGTGCGTCATCGCCAGGTCGGGAACCAACGCGGCGCCGAGGCCGGCCGCAGCCAGCTCGAGACTGGCATTGAAATCGTCGCAATACGCCACCACCCGGGGATGCAGGTTGCAGCTGGCGAACAACCGCTCAATCACCGTGGCATCACTGGTTCCCGGGTGGTGCATGATCCAGGGCATGTCGGACAGCTGGTCGGCGCTTACCGCAGCCCCCGGTTGGATGCCCCAGGCAGCGGGCAGCACAACCCGGAAATTGTCGTCCCCGATCCACTGACGGCTGACCGATGACGGCCACGCCAGCCCACCCTGGCCCACCTGGAACACCAGCGCCAAATCGAGTTCGCCGCCGGTCCGCAAGCCCTGGATGGTCTGGCCGGGTTCGGCCACGTACACCTTCAGGCTGATCCCCAAACGTCGCCACTCAGGGGTGCCCAGTAACCGCGGCAGGGCATAGGTCGCCAGGCTCGGGAAGATCCCCAACCGAAGCTCCTGGGTGGACTCCGCCTCGGCACGCGCGGTGGACGCCAGCAGGGCGTCAATATCGGTGAGAACCTTCGCGGCGTGACGCGCCATCACCAGCGCCGCTTCGGTGGGGACGGCGCTTCGTGCCGACCGTTCAAACAGGGTGGCCCCGGTGTCCCGTTCCAGTGCTGACATTTGTTGCGACACGGCCGACGCCGTGTACCCCAGCCGGGACGCAGCAGCGGTAAAGGATCCGAGGCGAATGACTTCCAGAAGAGTGCGCAAATGCACTGGGTTGACCACGGCAATCCTTTCGTCTGCTGACGCTCTATCCCTGCCGTCTGGCCTGGTCCATCGCACCAATCCGGAAAACGTCCGTCTCCGAACACTAACCAAACTATATTTACAACAGGCGTTTTCCTTCTAGGAGGCCTGCAGTGGCGAGTTGACCGGCCAATTGGCCGGCAGCGAAGTCCCACAACCCACGCGGAGGAGCGCAGATGACCGACGATCAGCATGACACTGGCCCCCAGGGGGCCGACCGTAGCGAGTTCCGCGCACGACGCAGGATCGCCGTCATTGGCAGTGGTGTCGCCGGGCTGACAGCGGCCTACGTGCTGAGCCGTCACCATTCGGTCACGCTGTACGAGGCCGACCACCGCGCGGGCGGGCACGCCCACACCCACCAGATGCCGATGTCCGACGGCACCACCTCGGGGGTGGACACCGGGTTTATCGTTCACAACGACCGGACCTATCCCACGTTGCTGAGGCTCTTCGGCGAGTTGAGAGTTCCCACGCAGGACTCCGACATGACCATGTCGGTGCGGTGCGATGGCTGCGGTCTCGAATACGCCGGCGCGAAGGGCCGTCGCGGGGTGTTCGCGCAGCCGGGAGTGCTCCGACGTGGGAAATACCTCAGGATGCTGCTCGAAGTGTTGCGCTTCCAGCGCGACGCCCGCGCACTGCTGACGGAAACCAGCGGGTCTGAGGGACACACGGACAACCCCACCGTCGACGACGGCATGACCCTCGGGGAGTTTCTCGCCAGGGGAAAGTTCAGCGACTACTTCACGTCCCACTTCATGACTCCGGTGGTCTCGGCCGTGTGGTCCTGCGACCCGGCCACGGCGCTCGCCTACCCCGCGCGGTACCTGTTCTCCTTCATGTCACACCACGGGATGCTCACCATCAAAGGATCGCCCCAGTGGCGCACGGTCACTGGCGGGTCGGGGGAGTACGTTACCCGGGTGCTGGAACACATCGAAGACGTGCGGCTTGGCTCACCGGTGACTGATGTGAGCAAGGTGGGGGACGGCGTCGTCGTCACGGTGCTGGGCGATGCCGCGCACGGGGCCACCGAAACCTACGATGCGGTGGTCATTGCCACCCACCCGCATCAGGCGCTCGCCATGTTGGGGGACCCCGATCCGCTGGCGGCCGAAGTCCTCGGAGGCATGCCCTACTCCACCAATCACACCCTGTTCCACACCGATGAGTCGGTGCTGCCGCGCACCGACGCCGCGCGGTCGTCGTGGAACTATCGGTTGCCGTCCTGCGGCGCCAGCCCCGACCGCGTGCTGGTCACGTACGACCTGACCCGCCTGCAGCGGCTCGAAGGCCGGACCGACCACCGGTTCCTGGTCAGCCTGGGTGAGGGCGACGAGATAGCCCCATCGTCAGTGCTGCGGTCCATGACCTACGAACACCCGCAGTACACGCCGTCGTCGTTGGCCGCCCAGCGCCGGTTGGCCGAGCTCAGCGACGATCGCATCGCCTTCGCCGGGGCTTACCACGGCTGGGGGTTCCATGAGGATGGCGCCCTGTCCGGGCTGCGTGCGGCCGAACGCCTGGGCGGATCCTGGGACGCCGAGCGACTCGACGCGGCGCTGGAGGACGCTCCGTCATGACCGCGGCCCTGTACCCGACGACAATCCGACACATCCGCCGGACGCCGTTACACAACGAGTTCACGTACCGCAGCTACAGCTGGTTCGTGGACCTGGCTGATCTGCCGGTGCTCCCGCGCGTGCTCAGGCCGTTCGCGGTATTTTCGGCAGCCGACCATCTAGGGGACCCGGCGCAGTCCATCCGGTCGAACGTGGCGACCTATTTGGCAACCCAGGGCATCGACGACGACGGCGGCCGGGTAACCATGCTGGCCAGCGGTCGGGTACTCGGTCACGTATTCAACCCGCTCAGTCTGTTTTGGTGCCATCGTGCCGACGGGTCGTTGGCCGCGGTGATCGCCGAGGTACACAACACCTACGGGGAGCGTCACTGCTACCTGCTGAACCCTGATGAGGCCGGCCGTGCCACCACTGAGAAAGCGTTCTATGTGTCGCCGTTTAACGACGTTTCAGGAAATTATGAGATGCGGGTTCCGGAACCGGCGGAGCGTCTGAAGGTTGCAATCACCCTGCACCGGGACGGCCAGGCCCCTTTCATCGCCACCATGGCAGGGCACCGGTTGCCGGCCACCACCCGAAATGTTGTTCGGATGATCACGGCCATCCCTGTTGCACCTCTGCGCGCAGCTGCGCAGATCCGGTGGCAGGGAGTTAAACTCTGGAGGCGTCGTTTGCCAGTGCGCACCCGCCCACACCATGAATCACAGGAGGCAGTTCGATGAGTACCCTTGTCCGTTCCGAGGCTGACGCTGACCCGGAGTATTGGCCCGGTATCGCCAACGTTCCGTCGGGTCCGAGGAACAAGGTTGCTGCAGCCCTCGCCGAGAAGATTTTCGCTGCCGCAGTGAACCGCCTGCAGCTGCGGGTGGTGTACGACGACGGCACGGTGCTCGGCGCGCCGGGCGGCGGACCTCGTCCCGAGATGCGCATCCACCGGCCTGCCGACTTTTTCGCCCGTCTGGGCGACAATGGTCTGATCGGTCTGGGTGAGGCCTACATGGCGCAGGACTGGACGGCGTCGGACCTCACCGAGGTGATGCAGGTGTTCGCCGCACAGGCTGCGCATCTGGTCCCGGTGCCGTTGCAGAAGCTCCGCGGACTGTACCTGCCGAAGCCGCCCCGCAAGGAGCGCAACACCAAGGTCAACACCCGGTCAAACATTTCCCGGCACTATGACCTGTCCAATGATCTGTTCAAGCTGTTCCTGGATGACACCATGTCCTATTCCAGTGCACTGTTTGACGCCAACGGCCCGCAACTGCTGGACGCCCGGTGGGATGACCTTCCAGAAGCTCAGCAGCGCAAGGTTGACCGTCTGCTGGACCAGGCCGATGTCGGGGAGGGCACCCGGGTGCTGGAAATCGGCACCGGCTGGGGTGAGCTGGCCATCCGTGCGGCACGCCGCGGCGCCACCGTAGTCTCGGTGACCCTGTCGAGTGAACAGAAGGAACTCGCCGAACGTCGCATTGCAGACGCCGGGCTCTCCGATCGTGTGACCGTGGAGCTGAAGGATTACCGCGCCGTCGAGGGCCAGTTTGATGCGATCGTGTCAGTCGAGATGATTGAGGCTGTGGGCTATGAGTACTGGGGCGTGTACTTCCAGACCATTGACCGGCTGCTGGCGCCGGACGGCCGGGTGGCTATTCAGGCGATCACCATGCCGCACGAGCGGATGATGGTGACCCGCCGGTCCTACACGTGGATCCACAAGTACATTTTCCCGGGAGGCTTCATCCCCTCGGTGCGAGCGATTGAGGACATCACCGACCGCTACACCAGCCTTCGGGTCCGGGAGCGGCTCTCCATGGGCGACCACTACGCGCAGACCCTCCGGCTGTGGGAAGAGCGGTTCCTTGCCCACACCGATGACGTATCGGAGCTGGGCTTCGACCAGGTCTTCCAGCGGATGTGGCAGTTCTACCTGTGCTATTCGAGGGCCGGTTTTCAGTCCGGGTACCTCGATGTGCAACAGCTCATCTTCGACCGCCGGCCATAACCATCAGGAGCATCCCCTTGACTCAACCAGACGCCACACTGCAGGCCGCCAGCATCGATAAGGACATCGCCGGAAAGCTCGCGCGGATCCTCGAACCCATCGTCGGCGGTGAACTGCCCGTCCATCTGCGGGCCTGGGACGGCAGCACTGCCGGGCCAAAGGACCAGCCAGAGGTGCAGATCAACAGCGCCAACGCGCTGCGGCGGTTGCTCTGGAGCCCGGGGGAGTTGGGTGCGGCCCAGGCCTATGTGACCGGTGAAATCGATGTGCCAGGTTCCCTCGAAGCAGCGCTGACACATCTGTGGAAGGTGGTGGCCTCGCGTGATCTGTCGATGCCGAAGCTCACTCCCGCATTGGTATTGCAGCTGACCCGGCTGGCCCGCGAGCTGGGGGTCTTCGGACCGCCGCTCCCAGCACCGGCGTCGCAGGCGAAGATCAAGGGCCGGCTGCATAGCCTGCTCCGTGATCGCGAGGCAATCAGCCACCACTACGACCTGTCGAATGCCTTCTACGAACTGATCCTTGATGATCACATGGCCTACTCCTGCGGCTACTGGTTGTCCGACGACCAGGACTATACGCTTGAGGACGCCCAACGGGACAAGCTGGACCAGGTCTGCCGCAAGATCGGACTGGACACCATGCCCGGACAGCGTTTCCTCGACGTGGGCTGCGGCTGGGGTTCGCTGAGTCTCTTCGCCGCCGAGCACTTCGGTGCCAAAGTCACCGGTGTGACCATCTCCAGGGAACAGAAGGCCTTTATCGATCAGCGCATCAAGGAACGTGGCCTGCAGGATCGGGTAGAGATCCGGTTACAGGACTACCGCGATGTTCGCGATGGGCCCTACGACGCGGTGGCCTCACTGGAGATGGGTGAGCATGTCGGTGAAGAGAACTACGGCACCTACACCTCGACCCTGTTCCGCAACGTGCGACCCGGCGGGAAGGTCCTGATCCAGCAGATGTCGCGTCATGGCAAGCATCCGGGTGGCGGACCGTTCATTGAATCCTTCATTGCCCCGGATATGCACATGCGTGCTGTCGGGGACACGGTCAACCTGATCGAAAACGCCGGATTCGAGATCCTTGGGGTCGAGGCCATGCGGGAGCACTATGTCAGGACCATTGACGCCTGGCATGACCGGTTTGACGCCAACTGGGATCAGGCTGTTGAGATGATGGGCGAGGAAGTGGCCCGTGTCTGGCGTCTCTACCTTGTGGGCGCGATGATGACCTTCCGTGACGGACGCATGGGAGTGGACCAGATCCTGTCTCAGAAGCCGCTCGGTTAGGCTTCTTCGGCTGCCTCAACCATGAGCAGCTGGAATGTCTTGTGCAGCTCTGGTGGGTGCGACGCGGTCGCACCCACCAGAGCTGCGCTTTTGCGTTCTCTCTGTGTGGCCTTACCCGCCAGTACTGCGCACTTGTTCACCACGCCGGCGGCGGTTCTGGTGTGACGACGACGATATCGACAATGGCGACGACAACAATCGACGATGTTGACGGCGGCCTCGGGCCTTGGTCTATCGACGCCTGCCCTGGAGGCAAAGGGGTATGACCCAGATGCTGACCTTACGTGACCGCGACACGCCGAGGACACGCGACACAGAAGTATTTTGCCTGTGCGCAAGTACTCCACAGGGGTGTGGATGACGGTCACGGATTCGCTGGTTTCCGCACATTTTCACGAGGTTCACTTGTGGATTGTCTGTGGACGAACCAGCCGATGAATGACATACTTGTAATACATCATCTTGGGGTCGCATCCATCGGTTTGCACTAGATGTAGTATTTATATATCGAACCGCTGGCAAGGTAGGCATAGGCGGAGCAGCCCGAAACATCATCGGGTAGCCCACTTTTGAAGCCCTCCAATTCCTGAATATGCGTCGATAACAAGCTAAGAATTACAAGGGGAGAGGGACTATGACCGTCACGGTTTACACCAAGCCAGCATGCGTACAGTGCAACGCCACGTACCGGGCATTGGACAAGAAGGGCATCACCTACCAGAGCGTGGATATCTCACAGGATCCAGCCGCTTTGGAGCGTGTCCGCGCATTGGGCTACATGCAGGCTCCAGTAGTCATCACTGAGCAGGATCACTGGTCGGGTTTCCGTCCAGACAAGATCAACGAACTGGCAGAACTCGGCCAGGCATCGGTCAGCTCGGTCGCCTGATCTGACCGGAAACGGATCTTCTATGGAACAGGCGTTCACCGCGCCGTCGTCAGGAAGCATTCACCTTATGACCATCGCAGCAACGGACACCACACCCACCGCAGCGGCTCCCAACGAGCCGGGCGGGGTGACCAATGCCCGACTGATTTATTTCTCGTCGTCCTCAGATAACACCCACCGTTTTGTGCAGAAGCTGGACGGGGCAATGGGCTCGGTCTCAGCACGGATGCCGTTACTGACGCGAGATCCGACTCTTAGGGCACTCCAGCCATATGTTCTGGTTCTTCCCACCTATGGGGGAATTTCCGGGCGGGGCGCAGTGCCCAAGCAGGTGATCAAGTTCCTCAATGACGAGGGAAATCGATCCTTGATCCGAGGCGTTATCGGCGCTGGAAACACGAACTTCGGGGAGACCTACTGCCTGGCGGCGGACATCATCGCAGCCAAGTGTGGAGTACCTGTTCTATACAGATTTGAACTAATGGGAACGTCTGAGGACGTTGACCGCGTAGCCCAAGGATTGGAAGCGTTTTGGATATGACTGTTGCAGAGACAGAGACAAAGGGAGCAGGCGGCACCGCCGCACCTGCGCTAGAGCGGTTCCACGGCATGGGCTATCACGAGCTCAATGCCATGTTGAACCTCTACGGCCCCAACGGAGAGATCCAGTTTGAGGCCGACCGCGAGGCTGCACACCAGTACTTCCTGCAGCACGTCAACAACAACACCGTGTTCTTCCACGACCTCGAGGAAAAGCTCGACTACCTCGTAAAGAACGAGTACTACGAGCGGGAAACCCTCGACCAGTACTCGATGAACTTCATTCGCGATCTCTACAAGCGTGCCTACAACAAGAAGTTCCGCTTCGAGACTTTCCTCGGCGCCTTCAAGTTCTACACCTCCTACACGCTGAAGACGTTCGACGGCAAGCGTTTCCTGGAGCGCTACGAAGACCGTGTCTGCATGGTGGCACTCCACCTGGCCCGCGGCGACCAGCAGCTCGCACTCCAGATGGTCGACGAGATCATCGAGGGTCGCTTCCAGCCAGCCACCCCCACCTTCCTCAACGCTGGCAAGCGCCAGCGTGGCGAACTGGTTTCCTGCTTCCTGCTCCGCATCGAAGACAACATGGAGTCCATTGGCCGGTCCATCAACTCGGCGTTGCAGCTGTCCAAACGTGGCGGCGGTGTGGCGTTCGCGCTGACCAACATCCGCGAGGTGGGTGCGCCGATCAAGCAGATCGAGAACCAGTCCTCGGGCGTTATCCCCGTGATGAAGCTTCTTGAGGACAGCTTTTCCTACGCCAACCAGCTGGGTGCCCGTCAGGGTGCCGGGGCTGTGTACCTGCACGCGCACCACCCTGACATCTACCGCTTCCTCGACACCAAGCGTGAGAACGCTGACGAGAAGATCCGGATCAAGACCCTGTCGCTTGGCGTCGTGATTCCGGACATCACCTTCGAGCTGGCCAAGAAGGATGAGGACATGTACCTGTTCTCGCCCTACGACGTCGAAAAGGTGTACGGCATGCCGTTCTCCGACGTCTCGGTCACCGAGAAGTACTACGAAATGGTTGACGACGCCCGGATCAAGAAGACCAAGATCAAGGCTCGCGACTTCTTCCAGACCCTCGCGGAGATCCAGTTCGAGTCGGGCTACCCGTACATCATGTTCGAAGACACGGTGAACCGGGCCAACCCGATCGACGGCAAGATCATCATGTCCAACCTGTGCTCCGAGATCCTTCAGGTCTCACAGCCCACCACGTACCACGATGATCTGTCCTACGACGAGACCGGCAAGGACATCTCCTGCAACCTGGGTTCGCTGAACATCGCGAAGACCATGGATTCGCCGGACTTCGGTCTGACCATCGAAACGGCCATCCGGTCGCTGTCGGCTGTGTCTGACATGTCGAACATTGTCTCGGTTCCGTCGATTGCCCGCGGCAATGACCAGAGTCACGCGATTGGCCTGGGCCAGATGAACCTGCACGGTTACCTGGCACGCGAGCGGGTGCACTACGGTTCCGAAGAGGGCCTGGACTTCACCAATATCTACTTCTATTCGGTGGTTTACCACGCGGTGCGGGCATCGAACCTGTTGGCGATCCAGACGGGCACCACATTCGGTGGCTTTGAGAAGTCCAAGTACGCCAGCGGCGAGTTCTTCGACAAGTACACCGACCAGGCCTGGGTTCCGCAGACGGAGAAGGTTGCCGAGCTGTTCAAGAACATCCACATTCCTACCCAGGAGGACTGGAGCGCACTGAAGGCTTCGGTCATGGAGCACGGCATCTACAACCAGAACCTGCAGGCGGTACCGCCGACCGGTTCGATCAGCTACATCAACAACTCCACTTCGTCGATTCACCCGGTGGCGTCGAAGATCGAGATTCGTAAGGAAGGCAAGCTGGGGCGCGTTTACTACCCGGCGCCGTACCTGACGAACGACAACCTCGAGTACTACGAGGATGCGTATGAGCTGGGTTTTGAGAAGGTCATTGACACCTATGCAGCTGCCACGCAGCACGTGGATCAGGGCTTGTCGTTGACGTTGTTCTTCAAGGACACCGCCACCACGCGCGACATCAACAAGGCTCAGATTTACGCCTGGAAGAAGGGCATCAAAACCATTTACTACATCCGTCTCCGCCAGCTTGCGCTGGAAGGGACCGAGGTAGAGGGCTGCGTCAGCTGCATGCTGTAACCAGCTGCTGCTGACTACCGGTACGACGGCGGGTACGCGCCCGTCGTCGTACGCTTTAACTAAGAACTAACCCACCATTTAGGGGATGACATGACCGAGAAGGTCAAGCTGCTCAGCCACGTTGAGGCAATCAACTGGAACCGCATCCAGGACGACAAGGACGTGGATGTCTGGAACCGTCTGGTCAACAACTTCTGGCTGCCCGAGAAGGTGCCGCTGTCCAACGATGTTCAGTCGTGGGCGACACTGACTCCTGACGAGCAGCAGCTCACCATGCGGGTGTTCACCGGTCTGACTCTGTTGGACACCATCCAGGGCACCGTTGGCGCTGTGAGCCTGATTCCTGATGCGATCACTCCTCACGAAGAGGCTGTGTACACGAACATTGCGTTCATGGAGTCGGTGCACGCCAAGAGCTATTCGTCGATCTTCTCCACGTTGGCTTCCACCAAGGAAATTGACGAGGCGTTCCGGTGGTCGACAGAGAATGAGAATCTTCAGCGCAAGGCTGAGATTGTCATGAACTACTACCGCGGTGACGATCCCCTGAAGCGCAAGGTGGCGTCAACGCTGCTCGAGAGCTTCCTCTTCTACTCAGGTTTCTACCTGCCGATGTACTGGTCGTCGCGGGCGAAGCTGACCAACACGGCTGACCTGATCCGTCTGATCATCCGCGATGAAGCCGTCCATGGCTACTACATCGGCTACAAGTTCCAGAAGGGTCTTGAAAAAGAGTCGGCTGAGCGGAAGCAGGAGATCAAGGACTACACGTTCGAGCTCTTGTTCGAGCTGTACGAAAACGAAGTTCAGTACACTCACGATCTGTACGACTCCGTTGGCTTGGCGGAGGACGTCAAGAAGTTCCTTCACTACAACGCCAATAAGGCGCTGATGAACCTGGGCTACGAAGCGATGTTCCCGGCGTCGGTCACTGACGTGAACCCTGCGATCCTGTCGGCGCTGTCGCCGAATGCTGATGAGAACCACGACTTCTTTTCGGGTTCGGGTTCGTCCTACGTCATCGGCAAGGCAGTCAACACCGAAGATGACGACTGGGACTTCTAGTTCCTGGGGATCGACCTTCCACATAGCCTGAGCCAAAACGGTCCTGCACGGTGCATTGTGCAGGACCGTTTTGCATTTCAAGCGACGTTCCCAAGTCCAGTTGGGACGACCTGACCTTACGGAGCGCCAAGCCGCGCAAGCACATCGCCTACCCACTCGGTCGCGCGTTCGAGCTCGCCGTCCACAAGGGGCCCTTCGTAACCATGGACGTGGAAGGTTTGCTGTTTGCCTTGTGTGGCGAATCCAAGAGAGCGCAACTCGTGCCTCGCCGCCTTCGCCGCGGAACCGGGGAGTCTCGGTTTGTCGACCCGGGTGTCGAACGCGAAGGCGGGGATCCCGGTACTGGGCCGTTCGACCTGGTTGAGCCATTCCCGGATGCCACGGATCGGCTCATGCGGGGCCGAGTGGGACTTGACTGCGTCCGCTCGGGTCGATGCTCGCGTCATAGAGAAAGCGTGCGTCGGGCCACCAACCACCAACAAGTCGTATCCATCAATTAACGTTGGTGCTGCATCCGAGTCAAGCACTTCAACGTCGGCATTGACGGCAAGTCTGGCGCCGATCGCTCGCGCTACCTTCTCGGTATTGCCCCACAAGGACTCGTAGACCACGAGAGCGCGCATCGTTACTCCTAATGTAGAGACCACGATTAATGCCGTGTTCACAGCCTATCCGGGATGCCTCCTCAAGTCTGCCCCCGCCAGGTTCATGGTGCTCACGCCTGAGAGCGGTTGTGCACCGACTAAAGCGTGGATCCCGCTCGGCGCGAGAAGTTAGGTGCAGTTTGGGGGAGTTGGATTGAGCCGGGCCTGAAGGTCCAGGACCACGCAGGGTCAGGTCCGGTATCGGGCTCCGGGTAGCGGCGGGGCGGTGGAGTGGTATGTGTGTCCGGTGGGGGTCGTGATGCGGAGGGCGTGCCTGGGGTCCTTACCCGGGCCCGGGCGTGGGCGCGGGTGGGCTTTCCAGCCGCTGACTTCTTTGGTGTGGTTGCAGGCTTCGCAGAGTCCGGCGCCGTTGGTGATCGTGGTTGGTCCGCGTCGGTGCCAGGGGATGATGTGATCGACGTGGCGGATGGGTGCGTCGCAGTAGGGCATCCGGCAGGTGTCATCGCGAGCGACAATGAACCGCTTCTGTGCCTTGGTGAAGAGCCGGGCCTTCGAATCCATGGCGACGAGTTCCCTGGTGGCGGGTGCGGTGTAGAGGCGTCGCAGCCAGACGTTATAGGCGTGGCGTTCGGTGGCCGGTGCTGAGTTGTCGGATGGGTCAGGGTGGATGAGGTCTCTTGCCCAGGCGGAGGGGACGATGCCGTAGCCGGTGATTCTGGCTGGTTCGCTGTCGCCTTGGAAGAGGGCGCGGTCGGTCATGATGACTTGCAGTTCGACGCGGGTGATGCCTCCGGGGACGCCGGTGGTGCGTTCGACGAGGGTGTCGGCCATGAGTTGGCCTCGGGATCGGGTGTCCCCGGATGCCCGGGCGCCGTCGGCAGTTCTGGTGAGTGCTGCGTAGGCGGCGACGGCGTTCTTCACCGGCAGTAGGGCGGTGAGGTAGGCCATGGTGTCCGGTGCTGGGCGGATGCTGACGAATCGTTCGTTGGCTGCGTGGGCGGCGCGGTTGACCACTGAGCGCGGGTCTCGGCGGTATGCGGCGGCCTTGGCTGCGGCGGTGATGGTTTTGTCGCCGCAGCCGGTGAAGGTCCCAGTGTCGGGGCTGAGTTCTTCATCCACGGCGGTCCGGTCGGCGCTGGAAAGGCATGCTGTCTCTTTCACCAACAGGGTGGCCCGCCACTCGTTGAGCTGGCCGGTGTGCAGAGCAGTCAACGTGTGGGGCATTTCCGTGACCAGGGCCCGAGCCAACCCCAGGAGCCGGCTGCCGCGGGCCGGGGATTCACGCCGGGCCAGCGCCACCTGGGCGCCGACACTCTTGCCTTGCTCCGCGGTGGGCACCCCGGCTTGGGCTTGGTGCTGGCGTTCAGAGCGGTCGAAGGCGACAGTGATCTGGGCTTGGACCCCGGCGATGGCGGATTTGAGGTCTTCCAGGCCGCGGAGCTGATCGATCATCCCGGCCGAGGATGTGGCGGGCTGTAGTGCCGTGAGGGCGGCGAGCAAAGCACGCGTACCAGCATCAGCGGTAACGCCATTCGTGCTGCGGCCACCGGCAGTACTGTCCTCCGGGGTACGGCTATCCGGGGTACGGCTATCCGGGGTACGGCCTGGGCCGGAAGGGCCGCGCGGAGCCGTTCCGGGGAAGGGGAATTCCTTCTCAGTCAACGATGAAGCCCTGCTGCCGTCCATACCTCCATTGTCCCAAACCCACCCCGACAACCCAGAGAATTACGGGCCTATGTGGACAACTCTATCGAACGAATATTCGAACCGGGACGCCAGTAAAATGGTACCTCGTGACGTAGCACTGCCCAGGGAGTAGGTTGAGCATGAAACTCATTGCAGGGGGTAGTGCTCAATGGAGGGTAAACCGGCCAACTCCGACCCTGGAGACTTCCAACGGGCGCCCACGCCACGGCATCCCAAACCGATTCTTAGCGTGACGGTCAATCCCGCATTGGACGTTTACACGGCCACTGACCGGGTCATCAGCAAACACAAGCTCCGATGCACCGCGAGCCGACTGGAACCGGGCGGCGGTGGAATGAACGCGGCAAGGGTGATCCAGCGACTCGGCGGACAGGTGCTCGCCGTCTGCACGGCCGGTGGTCCAACCGGGGAGGCATATCGTCGCCTCATCGAAGCCGAGCGGATCCCGGTCCTCGTAGCACCCATCAACGGAAGTACTCGCGAAAGTTTCACCGTCGATGAGACGGGGACGGGTGCCCAATTCCGGTTTGTCCTCGAAGGCCCAGAGCTCAGTAAATCCGAGTGGAAAGCCTGTCTCGCGCTGGTGGCGGAGGCGATACTGCCGGAAGGGTATGTCATAGCCAGCGGAAGCCTACCTCCCGGTGTGCCGGACGATTTTTATGCCAGGGTGGCGCGCCTGGCCAAGAAAGTAGGCGCCCGCTGTGTGGTGGATGCCTCGGGTGCAGCACTGTCCGAGGCCATGGCCGAAGGGGTATTTCTGGTGAAGCCCAGCCGGCGGGAGTTGGCAACCCATCTCGGCCGGGAGCTCGACACAGAGCAGGATCAGATTGAGGCGGCGTCCGGTCTGGTCGCGGATCGGGCAGCGGAATATGTCGCGCTGACCCTTGGCCAGGCCGGGGCAGTGCTTGCATCCGAGGCTGGCGTCATCCGGCTACCGGCCCCGTCGGTGCAGGTCGTCAGTACTGTAGGAGCAGGCGATAGTTTTCTCGGTGCGTTTGTTCTCCGCCTTGCACAGGGCGCACCCGTTGACAGCGCCTTCCTGACAGCTCTGGCTGCCGGAAGCGCTGCAGCGATGACACCTGGCACAGAGCTCTGCCATCGAAAGGACATAGTGCGTCTCGAAGCGGAACTGACTGCCCAGCGCGCCCCCCTCGCCAGCCACTTCTCTGGACACCTAGGCCGCTATCCCTTGCCAGAAAGGACTGACGCGGGCTAGCTCCAGAAGACCGCTACCGCTACGTTGATCAGGGCAAGACCGCCGACGCCGTGAGCCAGTCCCTTGGCGACGTCGTGTCCGGATTTGGCCTTGCGGCGACCGATAAACGCCGCGACGACCACGCCGATGGTCAGGACCAGCTTGACGGCGATCTTGGCATGGTTCGGGCCGTCGCCGTCACCCATCTCAGCGAGACCCACCAGCAGCAGGCCCGTGACCAGCTGGGTGAGCGCGCCGATCCACTGCCACTGCGTGACGGTGGGGTGCTTGAAAGTGGCCAACCAGCCGCCCACGATGGCGGCTGTCCCGAGAATGTGGAGAAAGACAAGCAGAAGCCGAAGGAAGTCCATGGCACAAGCATAGGGCAGCCGCGCCAGCGGGCCCTTGGACTCTGCCACCTGGTGGCAGATGGGTGCACTCTGGAGGTCATGAACATGAGAGGAGCTACCCATGGCTGAACACCAGCTGGCATTACGGGCGGTCAAGTCTTTCCATACCGCCGCCTGGTTCTCCATCGAAGCATGCATGGTCTATCTGCTCTACTCCGGGTGGAGGGGAAAGACAGACCAACGAGCGGGAGTCGCTGCAGCCGTTGTCGGCAGTGAGATTCTTGTTTTTGCCGGCAACGGCTTTCGTTGTCCGCTCACCCCATTGGCTCAACGTCTCGGCGATTCCACCGGTTCAGTGACTGATATCTACCTGCCCCGGTGGTTCGCCCACAACCTACCCGCAATTCATGTGCCGCTGATCTTTCTTGCTGTCTGGGCCCACGCCCGGAATATTGCGCACGCGCGTCATATCTAGAGCGCCCGGCTGCCTCTAGAGCGCCCTGCTGAGGCTGCGCCGCAGCAGGAAGGAGCCGAGAGCCAGCAGAGCCGCTGCCATCCCTGCAAGCACCGCAAGCTGCGGAAGAATACCCGTCAGTGTGCCCTCATGGCGTTGGATCTCAGCGAAGGCGTCATAAGCCCACCGGTGCGGGGTCAGACGGGACACGGTTTGAAGGGCGTCGGAGAAGAACTCCGGGGGCACCATAGAGCCGCCCAGGCCCGCCAACACGAGACCGAAGCCCACTCCCACTCCCGACGCAGCGCTGTCGTTATCCATGACCGAACCGATCACCATCGCTGCAGCAGCGGAGACCGCGCAGAAGAACGCCAGGACCAGTCCTGCCAACCAGGGATTGCCCCACTGAACCCCAAACAGCACAGCTGTGCCGACCATGATGTACGAACCCTGGACAACCGCAATACCGAACCGTCCCAGCGCCTGCCCCGCCACAGCCTGCCAGCTTGTCACCGGGGCGGCCATCACACGGGAGATCACCCCGAGACGCCGCGCGTTGATCAGGGTCGCAGCCCCGGTGAGGGAACTCAGGAAAACGAAAAGCAGAAGTTGCTGGGTGGCGCCCAGATCGAACTGTCCCAGGCCTAAAAACTCCTGCGATACATCGTCGGTATCCACAATTTCCAGTCCGGGGGGTACCACAGAGGTTTCCGCCCGCTCCAGGGCGGTGGTCGCCTCGGCTGCGCTGACGCCCGCTTCCTGGAGCAGTAATCGCTGAAGCTGTGCCGTACTGACCGTCTGGACTGACGTCCGCACCTCCTGCAGGACAGCCTGTGCCGAGGCCTGCGACGCTGCTATCACCTCGAGGTCGGCTTCCTGACCCGCGGAGTAGGCCGCGGCGTCGTCGTCGCTGATGAAAATGCCGACGTCGATCCGGGCACGGCCCAGCTGCTGTTTTACCGTTTCCGCACCGGCAAACGACACCTGAAGGTCATCCTCTTCCAGCTGGACCTTCAAAGCGTTTTCCAGGGCCGTACCGGAACCGCCCGACAGCGCCACCTGGGACCGTCCGCTATTGGCCCCGAATTGGGAGCCGAGCAACAGAATCAGGAGCATAGGAAAAATGAAGACAAAGAAGATGTTTGACCTGTCCCGGAGAAAACGTTGCACCTCTACCCGGGCAATCCCCATGATGTGTCTCACAAGCGGGCACCCCGGTCCGGCAGCAGGCGCGATATCACGGTGGCAAGGACAGCAAAGCCGAGCATGATCGCCAGGGGGACAGCGACGTCCGCCACCCCGCCGCCTCCGGAGGTGATGCCGAGTCCGCGAATGAAAGCTGAAATCGGATTAAAGTCCATCAGCGTCGCGACAATTCCTGAGGTCTGCAAAGGAAAAAAGGCTCCGCCAGCGACCCCCAGGACCATGGCAAGGATCGATTGGGCGACATTCGCCTGTTCGGCGCTTCGCACCAGTTTCGCGACGACAAAGGTCAGGCTCGTTGCCGCCGCCGCAACCGCCAGGATCAGGAGCCCCACCACAGCTGGGGACCCAAAGGAGACGTCAAACAACAAACTGCCGACCGTCAGCAGAATGGATGAGGCAACCACTCCGAGAATGAATCCGACCAGGGCCTTCGCCCAGATGATGGTACCGGGAGCGACGGGAGCCGACCGCAGCCTGGTCAGGGTGCCCCCTTCCCGCTCCGCCAGCAGTCCCAAAACACCAAACCCGACGGTGAACAACAGGAATAGCCCGGTCTGGCCGGCCACCAGGGAGCCACTGAGGGACAGTTGCTCGGCGGATGCCTGGCCTTCCGAAAGGGTCAAGGCGGCCGGGCCAGCGGCTGTGCGTTGCGCCAGGTCGGCGAGTTCGTCCTCCGGAAGCCCGGCCACACCGCCTGCCGTGGCAGTCACGGTGCCAGCAGCGAACTGCTGAAGCACCCCGTCCACCACCGAGATCAGCACATTGGTTTCGATGCTTGCAACATCACCTTCGATGACCTCGACGGTAGAGGCCTCGCCGGAGGTTACCGCCGTCGTGAACCCTTCCGGCAGGATAAGCCCCAGCTCAGCCCCGGTGTCCTTTGTCTCGCCGCTGACCTCGTCGGCAGCCACCCTGGTGACGGTGACGTCCATCATGGGGAGGGTGTCGAGGGCCGCGAGTAGCGCGTCCCCGAGCTGGCCGCTGTCTTCAGCACTTGCGACGACGACGGCGGGCTGCAAATCGACGCTGTCCGTTCCGCCGCCTCCAAAGGAGAGGTTCAGAACCCCCATCAAGGCCAACGGGACGAGGAGGGAGAAAATGAACACCGACCTGTCCCGGATCCGCAGCCTGAGGTCATTGGAGACCATGGTCCTGAGCCCGCGCACATCAATCCCGCAGGGCTTTGCCAGTGAGGTGCAGGAAGACCGATTCCAGATCGGGTCTGACGATCTCCACCGAGGTCAGCGCCATTCCCGCACCGCCGGCTTCGGCCACAATGGGTGCCAGAAGACCTGGACCGTTGTGGACGGTCAACAGCAGGTTTGAGGGACCACTATCGACCTGTTGTACGCCTGGTAGCTGACGGAGCGCCGTGGCTGCGTTGCTGGTGCTACCGGTGCCGCGCAGATCGATGCGGTCCACCCCGCCGGTCAGTTCGATCAATTGATTCCGGTGCCCTCCGCCTGAATCCGGCCCTGATCGATGATCGCAATCCGGTCGCAGAGCCGTTCGGCTTCCTCCATATAGTGGGTGGTGTACAGGACAGCCATTCCTTCCGAGGCAAGAGTCTCAACGGATTCCAGGATGGAATTGCGCGACTGCGGGTCCACCCCCACGGTTGGCTCATCCAGAATCAGCAGGGTGGGTCGATGGAGCAGGCCGATGCCAATGTTCAACCTGCGTTTCATTCCACCTGAGAATTTCTTGGTCTGCTCTCGCGCACGGTCGCCGAGGCCAATCAGGTCCAGGACCAGGTCCGTCCGCTGTCTCAGTTCCTTCCCTTTAAGCCCCTGCAACCGGCCAAAGAACATCAGATTCTCTTTGGCCGTCAGATCCGGGTAAATGGCAAGTTCCTGGGGGACCAGCCCAATGTGCCCTTTGACCCGTGTACTGGTTGGCGTCATGACCGCACCCATGAGCTCGATCGATCCGGAGTCGGCGGGGATCAACCCCGCCACCATTGAAATGATCGTCGTCTTACCTGCGCCGTTGGGGCCCAAAAGTCCATACGTTTCGCCAGCTTCGATGTGGAAGGAGACATCATCGACAACTGTGCGGGTGTCATACCGCTTCACCAGGGAACTCACTCCCAGGATGGGAGCGCTCTGAAGCTGGCCGGCAGCCGTCATTGCGGTTCCACGGGATGGATAACTGAACTCAGCTGGCGGGTTAGATCGGCTGCACTGCCCAAAATTACTGAGCCGTGCCTGGTCGCGTAGGCAACAAGATCATTCATGATGTGAGCCTTGGGTGAAAGGGACGATTCAGACCACGGGCCAGACAACTTTGGTTACCCACTTCGACGGGTCGGGCTCCGCCTCCGGATCAGTCAAGTAGGATTCCCAGGCGATGTCCGCGGGGGTGAGACCCGCTGATTCAATGGCGGCCTGAAGGAGTTCGTAGGTTTGGCCGAGGGTGTCAAACGGCCCAACATGGATGGCTTCAAAGGCATCGGTTTCGGGCAGCACGGACTGCGATACTCCTTCAGCTTCCGCGAAGTGTCCTGCAATCGGGAAGCCAGCCTCCACATCGACGGTCTCGCTGGACATCCCATGGTAGAGGGCGACGGGTGGGCCGGCAGGGCTCGTTCCTTGCGTCTGGGTCGCTGTCATCACCTGATGGAACGCACGACCGAAGAAGTCAGTGAGCGAGTCCATCCGAACACGCTCGCGAACCACTGCAACGGGTTGTTCGACGGTGTGAACTTTTGTGAGCTGGGGTGCATTGTCATTCATTCCATTAGGGTGGCGGCCGCGAGTAAACGGTGACAGGGCCTTACGACCCTATTCAGGAACGGTTGCTGGCGGGACCTTAGACTCTGCATCAGCCAGGCCTGGCTGGCCAAGATGGACCCATGACTTCAACAGCGAGTGCGGACGTGTACGTGGTGTGGCTGCAGGACGTAGGAATGGCTGACGTTCCTTCGGTCGGAGGGAAGAACGCGTCACTGGGTGAACTCACGCGTTCCCTCATCGGGTCAGGTGTGCGGGTCCCCGACGGTTTCGCCACGACAGCGGCAGCCTACCGCGCCTTCATCGCCGCGAACGGTATTGAACCCGGCATCCGTGACACAGTCAGCCGCTATCATGCCGGCGAGTCGACTCTGCGGGAAGCAGGAGAGACCATTCGGGCGTTGATCCTGGACGGAGAATTCCCGGCAGACATCGCCGCCGACCTTGCCGGTCGCTATCGGGCACTGTCTTCCCGGACCGGCAGGCCGTCAGCCTCTGTGGCAGTGCGCAGCAGTGCGACCGCTGAAGACCTCCCCGACGCGAGCTTCGCGGGTCAACAGGAGACGTATTTGAATATTTCAGGAGAACGGGAACTCCTTGAAGCCTGCAGACGGTGTTTCGCCTCGCTTTTCACCGATCGTGCGATCAGCTACCGGGAGATGAAGGGATTCGACCATGTGGGGGTCGCCCTGTCGGTCGGCGTGCAGCTCATGGTGCGTTCGGATCTTGGTGCATCGGGGGTGATGTTTTCCATTGACACGGAGTCAGGTTTCCCGCGCAGCGTGGTGATCAGCGCGGCCTGGGGGCTGGGAGAGACAGTTGTTCAGGGAAGTATCAACCCGGACAAATACCAGGTCTTCAAGCCCCTGCTTGCTACACCCCGCTTTGTGCCGATTATCGAGAAGACGGTCGGCTCCAAGGAGCGAAAAATGGTGTACAGCCGCGGTGGACACGCGCGCACGCGGACCATAGATACGACCGATCTGGAGCGGGAGTCGATTGTGCTTTCCGACGACGAGATCCTGACGCTGGCCCGCTGGGCTGTCTCTGTGGAGGAGCACTACGGGAGGCCGATGGATATGGAGTGGGCCAAGGACGGAGAAACCGGAGAGCTGTTCATGGTCCAGGCCCGCCCGGAGACCGTTCAGGCGCAACGCAGCGAAACCACGTTCAGCGTGTATCACCTGCGGGAATCGGGGCGGCGCCTGCTCTCGGGCGCGGCCATAGGCGAGGCAATCGCACACGGCGACGCCTGTGTTGTGCTTGATGCCCAGGACATCGACAAGTTTCGGGACGGTGCCATTCTGGTCACCAGGATGACGGATCCGGACTGGGTACCGGTGATGAAGCGAGCTGCGGGAATCGTGACCGATCATGGCGGACCCACCAGCCACGCGGCGATTGTCAGCCGGGAATTGGGGGTACCAGCCGTGGTGGGTACCGGGAAAGGAACCTCGGTACTGAGGGATGGCTCGTCGATTACTATCTCGTGTGCCGGAGGTGAGGATGGGGGAGTGTATGAGGGGACGCTTGCCTTTGAGGTGGAGGAAGTTGACCTCGGCGCCCTGCCGGAAACCAGCACCGCGGTCATGGTCAATATCGCCAGCCCCGCTGCTGCCTTCCAATGGTGGCGGCTCCCGGCGGCAGGCGTTGGCCTTGCACGGATGGAATTCATTATCAACAACCTCATTCGTATCCATCCGATGGCACTTGTTCACCCGGAAGCTGTGACTGATCCCGACGAGAAGGCGCAGATCAAGCAACTCACCCGCGGTTATGAGAATGTGCGCGAATACTTCGTTGACGTTCTCTCAAGGGGCATCGCAAAAATCGCGGCGCCCTATTACCCGGCACCGGTGATCGTCAGGCTCAGCGACTTCAAAAGCAACGAGTACGCCCATCTGATCGGTGGAGGTTTTTTTGAGACCCCAGAAGAGAATCCCATGCTGGGGTTCCGCGGGTCATCGCGCTACTACGACGAGCGTTACCGGGAGGGATTTGCGCTTGAATGTCTGGCAATCAAGCGGGTCCGCGAGCAACTTGGCTTCGCAAACGTCCTGGTGATGGTGCCGTTCTGCCGCACGCCCCGCGAAGCCGAGCTTGTGATCGAGGTCATGGCGGAGAACGGTCTGGTCCGGGGGAAAGAAGGACTGCTGATTTACATGATGTGCGAAATACCGTCGAACGTTATTCTCGCCTCGGAGTTCGCCGAGCATTTCGACGGGTTTTCGATAGGTTCCAACGATCTGACACAACTGGTCCTTGGTGTCGACCGCGACTCGGAGCATTTGGCACAACTGTTCGACGAACGAGACGAGGCCGTCACGTGGATGATCTCGCGTGCCATCGAGAAAGCTCACGCCGCGGGAATAAAGATCGGCATCTGTGGTCAGGGACCGAGCGACCATGAGGATTTCGCCGAGTTCCTGGTAAAGCAGGGGATCGACTCCATCTCGCTGAACCCCGATACTTTCCTTCGCACCGTTCAGGTCATCGCCGCGGCAGAAAAATCACAAACGGAGGTTAAAAAATGAAAACTTCGCACAGCCTGCCATTTGGGGCTCGGCGCTGTCTGTTGGTGAGGCAACTCTGGGAGTCCTACTGCTTCGCGGCGGCGCCCCGGCGAAGGCCGGTTGGCTCGGAGTCGTCGCCTTTCACCTCGGGTTGATGGTGTTTGGCTGGGGGTTTTGGCTGTGGAGTGTGCCTTTCCTCGCCCTGGTGCTGCCAACCGCTGTGCGCGACGTTAGGGCGCCTATTCCAGCCCGGCACGCATAGCGTCATCCAACCGACCGCCCCAGGCGAGCGGTGCAGCGATGCGGAACCGTCGCCCACTGATGCTTTCGGGAACAATTCGAACAAAATGGTCCTTCTTGCCTGCCTCCCACGGCACAAGTAGTCGCCCCACAGAGTTGAGCACCTCCGGCGTACGGTCCAGCCTGTACGCGGGGCCTTTAACGATGACGCTCCACGCGATGACTCCCGCCTTGTCGACTCCATCCGCCTCCAAGGCAACCTGCTTGCCCAACGCGGCGGCCAGCTTGGACCCGTGGCCGGTCCGGAAGATGAATTCCCCGTCCTCGATTTTGTAGTTGATGGGAAAAATTTCAGGCTGATCGTTGGCCGAGACGGCTAGTCGGCCGATCGAACCTCGTCGGAACAGTTCCCAGCATTCGTCAGCTGAGAGGGTAGTGGTCCTGGGTGTTTCGGCGTCGGAAGTCATGACCCCGAGCCTAGATTGATCCGCGGCCAACTCCTAGGGCCCAAAGACCCTTCACTGAGGGAGTTGGCCGCCGCCAGCCGCTTAGTCCTCATGCCTAACTTTGTGAATCGGGGTTATCACCGTGGGACAGGGGAGATGACCAAGCACTCCGTGGGCAGTCGAGCCCAGCAGCAGCCGCCTGAAGCCTCCCCGCCCGCGGCTGCCGAGCACGAGGAGACGCGCACCGGCTGCTGTCAGAACCAGGGCCGCAACGGGTTTTGCATCGGTGACCATCACTTTTCGCACGAGAAGTCCCGGGTAGTCCTCCCGGACGCCCGAAACCGTTTCAGACAATACGACCTGTTCCTCCTCTTCGAGGGCTTTGTCCAGGGTGGGCGAAAGGAGGCCCTTATCGAGGAGATGGTTTGGTGTATTCAGGGAATACACCACGATCAATTCCTGGCCATCCCTGTCGGCTTCGGCGGCAGCAAAGGCAACCGCCTGGATGGACTCCTCCGAACCGTCGACACCAACAACAACGCCCATCCCGTTGTCCGCATGATCGCCAATCACCGCAACGGGGCAGGTGACAGTTGCCGCGATCTGCAATGCCCTATCTGTGAGAGCGCCACCCAGATGTGCGCTGCCCGAACCAACCACCAGCATTGACACGTTGGCTGAGAACTCGCCGAGCGCCTCAGCGACACCACCCTCCAGCAGCTTGGTGGTGATGTCGACGCCGGTGCTCCCGCGGACCCGTTGCGCCGCGGTGTCCAGCAGCTTCTGCCCGCTGGCCAGCAGACTGTCCGTCCAGGGAATCGGCTCGGTCACCCAACGGTCGTCGACGACGTGCACAATAATCAGCGGCACTCCCGAACGATCAGCGCGAGCGGCAGCCCAGGCCACCGCCGCCTGACCACGAGCATTATCAGTGGTTGCAACGGCGATCGGTTTAGACGATTCCATGGTGGCCTCCCAGCGCGATGGTTAGGAGACCAACTGTCCTGCACCGCCCCACCAGCCGATAGGGCCCAAAGTCACGAACATCGCGGTCTCCAACACCATCTCCGCGATGAACGCCATCAGCTGCGGGTAGCGCCGGAAAGTGCCATGGGTCCGGCCTCGCTGCGCGAGGCGCGACGAGGCATGGAACTGGCCGAAGAACTTGGCCTGCCGCTGCTGACCGTGGCTGATAAGGCCCTGGTTGACGAGCGCGACGACGACGCCGAGGAAGCCAAGGCGTTTTGCCTTCGGATGGGCGCAGCTATCGACCGCGATCTGGGGCCCCGATTGGCTGCCAGGACGGGTTAGCAGTACATCCTCGGGCACGTCTGTCACCTGGGGTTAAACACCCGGTGGGGTACGCTGAATTGACACCCACAATTTGGAGACGACCATGCAACTCGACACCTCAGAGCTGACCCCAGTCATCAACCGCCTCAAGCGGGCGCAGGGCCAACTGGCTGCCGTCACCCGAATGCTTGAAGAGGGTCAGGACTGCAAGGACGTCATCACCCAGTTGGCGGCCGTGTCGAAGGCTTTGGACCGCGCAGGATTCGCAATCATTGCTACGGGGCTGGAGCAGTGTCTTACCAGCGATGACGCGACCATGGACAAAAAGGATCTCGAAAAGTTGTTCCTGTCCCTCGCCTAGCGTCCCTCCGCGTGTCAGGGGGCGCGCCGGGGCCGTCTGCTATTGCGAGCGGGCGGTTTGGATGGCATAGTTCGGACGGTGCGGGGCGCCGCAGAGCTCTCGCGCTGCCTGGTCTCGACCCCCACAATGACTCATCGGTGAGGTCTCATGTCTTACAGCAGTAGGTTCGGTCCGGTTGACCCTCCCGTTCAGGATCCCGCCCAGAGTCACTCCCTGGCGGACCTGCTTGCCCGCACAGCTGATGGAGATCAGGAGGCTTTTGCCGCCCTGTATGGGCTGACCTGCAAACGGGTCTACGGGCTGGTGCTGCGGGTGATCCAGAACGCAGCAATCGCGGCCGAGGTGGTGCAGGAGGTGTATCTGATGCTGTGGGCATCGTCGGGCCAGTTTGACCCTGATCGTGGCTCTCCCCACAGCTGGATTTTGACCCTCGCTCACCGGCGTGCCGTCGACCGGGTGCGTAGCGAGCAAAGCGCTATCGGACGCGACGCCGCGTATAGCCTGCGGTCAGCGGCGGTCCGGCCAAACAGCGTTGAAGACGTGGTGCACCACACCCTGATGTCAGAGAGCGTCAGAAAGTGTCTGGGGTCCCTCACCGAGCGGCAAGCAGAGGCCATCAGGCTGGCCTACTACGGCGGAATGACCTACGTCGAAGTCGCCGAAACGCTAAAGATCAAGCTTCCCACCGCCAAATCGCGGATCCAGGCAGGGCTGACCCGCCTGCGGGATGCCATGGAAGCCGACGGCTACGACGCCCTCTCCCGGTGAGCAGGAAGAAAGGCAACCCAATGGACCCGTACCTGCAGCAGTGGTTCACGCGCCTAGCAGTCATGACGTCAGGATCTGACCTCAACGCCGTCTGGACCAATTACACGGAAATTGGAGGGACCTGCGACGTCGTCGAGTTTGAGGGGTACGTTCACGGCCTGATGCAACTCGAGCAATTCCAGCGGGATATGGTCTCCCACGCCATCAACGAGATACTTGACGACGAGGATTCACCAGTACGCCGTGCGGCGTACACCACTGACGACGTTTCCCTCGCCACAGGTGTCCCCGCCGAAAGCAGCTTCGAAAGCCTGACCGATCCGGCGCTGCGACGCCTGACGACGACGGCCGCTGCACTGTTCCCGGTCAACCAGGCCGAATCGCTGCGGCTACAGTCACTGCATCGGACCGGGCTGATGGGATCGGCTCCCGAGGAACGATTCGACCGGATCACCCGACAGGCGCAGCAGCAGTTTGGTGTCAGCTCCGCCTCGATTGCCCTGATTGGCCAGCACCGTCAGTTCATTAAATCGGTGACGGGCCCCATTGGTGAGAATGTTCCGCGCCGGATTTCCTTCTGTGACCAGACCATCCGCAGCGAACGGGTGATGGTGGTGCGTGATGCGCTGGTCGACAGCAAATTCCGCAACAATCCGCTGGTTCGGCTGAAACCGCACATCAGGTTCTATGCGGGATACGCGCTGCGCGGCCCCGGTGGTTGGCCGGTCGGCACGCTGTGCATTATTGATGACCGTACGCGGGACTTCTCCAAGGCCGATGAGCTGGCCTTAAAGCAGTTGGCCGCCGAAGCCCAGAACCAGATGCAGATGAATCGGTTCTAGGACTCCAGCGGCCAACAGCCTGTCCGGGCTATTTTGCGGGAGCCATTGACATGGGCAGAACCCGCCGCATGACATCTGAGAGCGTAATGACGCCGATGAACTTGCCGTCGTCCATCACGGCAGCAAGCTGAACACTTGCGCTCCGGATCTGAGCCAATGCCTCATAGACCGGAACATCTGCCTCCAACAGGAAGGCTGCACTCGCCAGCTCCCGGACCGGTCGGCCCGCTGGCTCGAGGAGCGTGTCCCGAACGTGGATCACGCCGGGAGGCGTACCGGCGTTGCCCTGCACCAGAATCCGGAGGTGCTTCGACCGCGCCGCCGCTTCCTGAACATCGGCCATCGTCGCGGTGTCCGGCACCACCGTGGGCACGCCGCCGGGAGCGATGAGCGAACGAACCGTGAGGCTTTCGAGCTCCAGAGCACCCGACAGTTGCGTCTCGTAGGACGCCTCAAGCGCACCGGTCGCAGCAGAATGCTCCACCAGGTGGCGAATCGATCCGGCGTCCAGCCCGCCGACCGCCGCCCGGTTCACAGGTGTGACACCGCTGGCCGCGACGAGGCGGTTGGCGATGGCATTGACCCACACCAGCAGAGGCCGGACGAGCCAGATGAAGCCGCGTGACGGCAGCCCGATGAGCTTGGCTGACCTCTCGGGGTGAGCGATGGCCCACGATTTGGGCGCCATTTCTCCGACGACCAGGTGAAGGAAGGTCACGAACAGGAGGGACAGCCCAAAAGCGGTACCGCCGGCAACTGCTTCCGGGATGCCCCAGGAGGCAAGTACCGGCCCCAGCCAGGCGTCAACAGCTGGTTTGGTGATGGCGCCGAGCGCAAACGTGCAGGCGGTAATGCCCAGCTGGGCACCCGCCAGCATGATGGTGAGCTCGTTGATGCCCCGCAGCGCGGCACGCGCAGAGCGGTTGTTGGCCGCTTCGGCCTCAAGCCGGTAGCGGCGCGCACCCAGCAGGGCGAATTCGATCACGACGAAGAAGGCACTAAGGACGATGAGTAGCACCGTTACCAGGGTTACGATCATCGGGTTTCCTCACTTGTTTCGTCAGATGCGTCGGTGCGGCGCTCAGCGCGCTCACCGGCGTCGGCGTTTTCCGGGGTGAGCTCGATCAGCCGCACCAGCAACTCGCTCGGTACATGGCGGGTCACGTCGAGGACCTCGACGTCGAGCACCCGGCGTACGGGCTCATCCTCGACCAGGTCGCGAGGATCGTCAGGGAGGACCACCGTGACTGTTTCGCCGACGGCTGGCAGCTCGCCGCGAACGGCGATCAGCACACCCGAAATTGTCTCGTAGTCGCCCTCGGGCAGTTCGTGCCCGATAGCGCGCTCCACCTCATCGACGTGCACGTCACCACTCATCCGCCAGATGAAGTCCTCTTCGGGCTCGATCGTCGGCGGTGCTTCGTCGTCGTGCTCGTCGGTGAGTTCGCCGACCAGTTCCTCGGCGAGATCCTCGACGGTAATGACGCCGGTAAAGCCGCCATACTCGTCGATCACGCAGGCAAGCTCGTTGCGGGAGTTCATCAGTTGCTCCAGCGCATTGGGCAGGGACATCAGGGTGGGCAGCACCAGCGGCGGGTGCATGACCTCAGTGACCAGCATGTCGTCGCTGATGCTTGCCTGCAGAATATCCGCGAGCTGGACGACGCCGAGGGGTTCCTCGGTTTCGGACACCACGGGATAGCGGGTGTGGGCATCGGCCATCAAAGTGCGGACATGCCCCACCGTTGTCTCAGGTCCGACAGTGCCGACCTGTGACCGGGGGATCATCGCGTGCTCAATATCCCGGTCGGGGAAGTCGAGGATCCGGTCGATGAGCATCGACAGCTCCTCGGGTAGATCACCACTCTGGCGGGAATCGGCGACAATGCGGTCCAGATCCTTCGCTGTTGCGGTGGTATCGACGTCGTGGACTGGTTCAACGCGAACGAGCCGCAGCAGGGCGTTGGCTGAGTGGTCGAAGACCGTGATCAGCCAGCCAAATACGGCAAGGTAGATGGTGGTCGATCGAGCCAGTCCGCGTGCCATCGGCTCAGGGTTGGCGATGGCCAGGTTCTTCGGATACAGCTCACCGAAGATCATCTGGACAACCGCCGCTAGAACCAGCGCCAGGACCGTGCCAATCGAGATGCCGAGTGCCATGGGCACCCCAGCTCCGCCGAGCAAAAGGCCCAGCGACTCACCGACTAGCGGTTCGGCCACGTAACCGACCAACAGACCGGTGACGGTGATGCCCAGTTGGGCACCCGAGAGCATGAAGGACGTTCTCTTGGTGACCTTCAGGGCCCGTTGGGCGGAGACATCACCCGCTTCGGCGAGTACCGCGAGTTTGGTGCGGTCCACCGACATATAGGCAAATTCCTGGGCCACGAAATAGCCGTTGGCGGCGATGATGGCGAGGATGATGATGATGCCGAGCAAGAGGGTGAGCAGGGTGATCGTCATTTGGTGGACCCCCCACTGTCGGCCGGCGTGAACCCACGGCCGAGACTTGACTCAGGATTCAGAGAGAAAGAACAACAATGACTGGGGTCATCAGAGGACCCCGGTAGCGTACGCAGTTAGACCAGCACCTTTAGCAGTCTTGGAGATATTGACATCAACTACTATACCGAGAGCCCTGCGGTGATCAGTGGCCCGCCAGACAGTGGCGGCGTTCGGCTGGCCGCCTGAGCAGTGAAGAATTGAGCAGTGAAGAATAGGACTGTGAGTGAGGCAGGGCAGTTCATCGACACCGCGCTGCAGCGCGAGGCGTCATGGGAGCGGGCCGACGATCGAGGTGGCGGGGGTCTCCGGCTTTATGGATCGTCGGTGGGCGCGGTCCGGGGCGCCGTCCGCGATGCATTCCGCCGCTACCGCGGGCTGGAGCACGACGCCGTGCTGGCGCTCAGTTCGGAGCTGTGGGCGGTAGCCGTGTTCGAACGCCGGCTGGCGGCCATCGTGGTGCTGCAGTCGCAGCTTGCACTCCTTCAGGTGACAGACCTGACCAGGTTGGAGGGATTCCTGCGTCAGGGGGGCAGGCCGGAGCTGGTTGATCCGCTTGCCCTGGACGTGGTGGGCCCGTTGACCGACCGGTTGAGCCAACAGGACCGGGTCCGTGCAGCAGCAATACTGGACCGGTGGGCGACCGACGGGGACCCCTGGCTCGGCCGCGCGGCGGTCCTGTCGTCGCTTCGCCCGTTGCGTGCCGGAGGCGGCGACTGGGACGGCCTGGTGCGGCGGGTCAAAGCCGCGAGGGCAGCACACCGCGGCGGGGTCGGTCGGGACGTCGTCGGCCAGGCGATCGACCTGATCGCCCGGGAGTTGGCCACAGCGCGGCCGGAACTGACAGTGCCGCTGGTATAGCGCCGCCACCGTAACAGCCGCGGAACGCGTCATAGACTGGTGCTGCGGCGGTCCCGGGTTGGGGTCAGCCACCCACCGTAGTCCAGCAAAGGTGCTCCTTCATGCCAGATTCCTACTATCGCCCGCTGGGCGAAGGCAGTTTCGAATCCACCATCCACGCGCAGGGTGCCTGGAACCCCGAAGAACAACACATGGCGCCGGCGGCCGGATTGCTGGCTCATTGCCTCGAGCAGTGCAGTCCTCGACCTGACCTGCGGATGGCGCGACTGAGCTTCGACATCCTTGGCATGATTCCCGGAGGCACGTTCGATGTGCTGGTGAAGGTCATCAGGCCTGGTAAGACCATCGAACTGCTCGAAGCGGAGATGGTCTCCGGCGGGCGGACGGTGATCCGAGCCAAAGCCTGGCGCCTGGCGAAAGCCGACAGCGCGGCGGTTGCGGCAATCGAGGACGCACCTATGCCAGGCCCTGACCAGGCGGGTCCCTTCGCAGAGATGACCGCCTGGCCCGGGGGATATATCGAGTCACTGGAGTTTCGTGTTGTTGAGGGTCATCGCCCGGGACGTGGGCGGGTCTGGTTGCGTACACCACACCAGATGGTGGAAGGCACTCCGACAGCAGATCTGGTGCGGCTGATCGGCCTGATTGATACAGCGAACGGCGTGTCGGCACGTGTGCCTCCCGGGCCGGGCAGCTGGATGTTCCCTAACCTGGACCTGCAGGTTCACCTGTACCGCGAACCAGCGGGGGAGTGGCTGGGTCTGGAGACGAGCGTCAGTTTCGGTACTGACGGGATTGGGCTGACTTCCGCGGTGCTGCATGACACCACGGGTCCCTTCGGCCGGGCCGAGCAGATCCTCACTATCCGGAAGCTGTAGCGCCGCCCTGCCAAGCGCCGCCCTGCCAAGGGCCGCCCTGCAACTAGTGTTGATAGGAGTTACACCAGTCGATCCAAAGGAGCAGCACGATGGAATACCGCACGCTTGGCAACAGCGGCACTGCAGTGTCGGCGTACGCCCTGGGCACGATGACCTTCGGCGCGGAGGCCGATGAAGCGACGTCCCACCAGATTCTCAGCGCCTACGCGGCCGCTGGCGGCAACTTCATCGATACGGCGGACGTCTATACACGCGGCGCCTCCGAAACGATCATCGGTTCATGGCTGGCCAAGAACCCCACGGAACGCGACCAGATGGTCCTCGCGTCAAAGGGCCGTTTCCCGATGGGTGATGGTGTCAACGATCTTGGTCTGTCCCGCCGTCACCTGCGCCGGGCGCTCGATAACTCACTGGCCCGGCTGGGCGTGGACCACATTGACCTGTACCAGGTGCACTCGTGGGATCCGCTCACCCCGCTGGAGGAGACCCTGGGTTTCCTCGAGGATTCGATCCGCAACGGGAAGATTGGCTACTACGGTTTCTCCAATTTTTCCGGCTGGCAAATGACCAAGGCCGTCTGGCTGGCCAAGTCCCACGGCTGGAACGCACCGGTCACGTTGCAGCCCCAGTACAGTCTGTTGGTCCGTGAGATCGAGTCGGAAATCGTTCCGGCGGCGCTCGACGCCGACATTGGCCTTCTGCCCTGGTCGCCGTTGGGCGGGGGCTGGCTCACCGGAAAGTACCAGCGGGATACCTCTCCCACCGGCGAGACGCGTCTGGGGGAAAACCCCGAGCGAGGCATGGAAGCCTGGAAGGAACGCAACGCCAAGGAGCGCACCTGGCGCATTATCGACACCGTCGTAGAGATTGCAGCTGAGCGTGAGATCACGGCATCTCAGGTGGCCCTCGCCTGGGTGGCTCAGCAGCCAGCTGTCACCTCGGTCATCCTGGGGGCACGGAACACCGATCAGCTCACCGACAACCTCGGCGCAGACTCGGTGACCCTGAGCGCAGCCGAGGTCGCCAGGCTCTCAACGGTCAGTGCACCGGAGGTCTCCGACTACCCCTACGGTGTACCAGGCCAGGAGCAGCGCAGCCGCAAGATCGACGGCGGGCGCTAGGGCACGTTCTGCTCGACCGTCGCGGAATTCCGGAGCGGGCACATTCGTTGATGGAGGATAGGTGCCCGCTCCGAGCACTGTGATCGAAAGGCCAGCACCATGGCAAAGGCACTATGGAACAACACCGTCATCGCAGAGTCAGACCGGACGGTAATGGTGGAGGGAAACCATTATTTCCCCAAGGACTCGGTCAGGACCGAGTACCTGACCGACAGCAGTATGACCACCGTCTGCCCCTGGAAGGGAACCGCCAAGTACTTCTCCTTGACGGTGGCCGGTGCCACGAATGACGACGCCGCCTGGACTTACCCGGAACCGAAGGAAGAGGCTGAAAACATCCGAGACCATGTGGCGTTTTGGCGCGGAGTCGTTGTCACCGACTGATTCCTGCCGCCACCGGCTGGTTAGGGCAGGTTCGGTAGCTCCGGCTGGTACAGCCAGGGCTGGAGGATGGCTGCGGCGTCGAAGCCAGGGACCCCGGAGCAGTTCGCGTTGGCCAGGTCGATCAGGTCGGCAGTGCTAACGTTCCGGTGCCTGAACCGTGCGGTCCAGTCGCGAAGCATCCCAAAAAAGAGCTCGTCCCCGGCGGCGGTCCTCAACGCGTGAAGCGCCAGAGCGCCGCGTTTGTAAACCCGGTCGTCGAACATGTCCGAGCCGCCGGGGTCCCCGATGATCAGATCCTCCGGTTCTGCGGCGAGCCCGCGCCACGCCTCGGCAGCTCGTTGCGAGGTGGAAAGGGACCCCGACCGTTCCGACCACAGCCATTCGGCGTAGCAGGCAAAGCCCTCGTGCAGCCAGATATCCCGCCAGGCACTCGCCGTCAAAGAGTTACCGAACCACTGGTGGGACAACTCATGGGCGATGAGCCGCTGAGATTCCCACCCAGTGGTGAGGTGGTTGCTGCCCAGAATCGACAACGACTGCGCTTCCAACGGAATCTCCAGGACATCGTCGGCCACCACCACGGTGTACGCATCAAACGGGTAAGGGCCGAAAAGCTCGGTGAAGGCACTGACCATCTCGTGCTGACGCGTGAGTGCGCGCCGTGCCGCTTCCCGCAGCCCCACGGGCGCGGCCGTGAACTGCGGTACGGGGGTGGTGCTGGACCGCTCCAGCTGGTAGCGGCCAATCTGGACGGTGGCCAGATAGGTGGCCATCGGCTCTGGCTGGTCGTACACCCAGGTGCCGCGACTCGCTTTGGGCGTATGGGATACCAGCCGGCCATTGCAGATTGCGCGGTAGTTCGCGTCGGTGGTGACAGCCATCCGGTAGGTGGCTTTGTGGCTGGGATGGTCGTTGCATGGGAACCACGAAGGGCCGCCGGTGGGCTGTCCAGCGACGAGGACGCCGTCGGTGAGCTCCTCCCAGCCCACCTCGCCCCAGGTGCTTCTGGTGGGTTTGGGGTTTCCGCCGTACTTGATGTCGAGGGTGAATTCCTGACCACCGCCGATGGGTTCACTCGGGGTGACGATCAGCCGGGATCCCCGTGTGGTGAAGCGCAGAACCTGCCCGCCGCTCAGGGTAACCCTGCTGGCTTTCAACCCCGCCAGATCCAGCTCAATCCGCTCCAGAAGCTGGGACGAGGAACCGGCGGCGCGACCGGTGACGACAGCGCGGCCGGTCAGCCGGTTGCTGGCTAGCCGGTAGTCAAGATCAAGGTCATAGTGCACGGCCGTCCAGTCGGCGGACCCATGCCCTGGGGTATAGGGATCGAGCGTGTCACCCAAGCGGCCGACAATGCTCTTGATGGCTTCTCTCATGGCGATACCGCCGGACTTTTCCACGGGCTGACCGGGTTGCCGATCCAGTAGCTTCCCGCCGGGACCGTCTCGCCCCGCATCACCAGTGACGCCGGTCCAACCGTTGACCCGGTAGCCAAGCAGGCGGCAGGAAGTATCACTCCGTGTGGTCCCATGGTTGCGCCATCCTTCAAGGTTACGGTGTCCATGGACATCACCCGGTCATGGAAGAGATGGGTCTGGATGACGCACCCCCGGTTGACCGAGCTGCTGTCACCCAGGGTCACCAGGTCCGCTTCCGGCAGCCAGTAGCTTTCGCACCACACGCCGTGGCCGATCTTGGCTCCCAGAGCCCTCAACCACCACACAAGTGCGGGAGTGCCGCTCGCCGCCCGGGCAAACCATGGGGCGGTAACCGTTTCGATGAAGGCGTCGACAACCTCGTTGCGCCAGATGAACGAACTCCAGAGAGGGTGTTCACCCGCACTGATTCGGCCGACCAGCAGCCATTTGACGGCGACCGCGCTCACAGCCGCCACCGCGCCGGCCGTGATCATCACCAGTCCGCCCAGAAGTGCAGCAACCAGGTAGCTCCACTGCCCGGCAATGGCATCGAGTCCCACGAGCACCAACACTGCGATCACCACGGTCAGCAGCGTCGCGGCGAGCCGGCACACCTCCCATGCACCCCGTGCCACCTTCAACCGTCGGGGTGGGTCGAAGGTCCGGGTCTGATCGGCGTCCATCTGGGTGCGGCGCAACCGGACCGGAGGGCTTCCCAACCAGGACGTACCGGCCTTGGCCTTGGCGGGGGTAGCGGACAGCACCGCCACCAGCGAGTTTTTGGGAACCCGGCGGCCCGCGGCGGTCATCCCCGAATTGCCGAGGAACGCCCGTTTCCCGATTTTCGCCGGCGCTACCTTCATCCAGCCGCCACCGAGCTCGTAGGATGCGACCATCGTGTCATCGGCGAGGAAGGCGCCGTCGCCAATGGTGGTCATTTTCGGAACCAGCAGCACCGTCGAAATCTCGACATTCTTGCCGACCCTAGCGCCGAGCAGTCGCAGCCACACCGGCGTGAACAGGCTCGCATACAGGGGGAAGAGGAGATCACGGGCCAGGTCAAGGACGCGTTCGGTGGCCCAGACCTGCCAGCCCACACGGCTCCGGACCCGGTGATACCCCTCCCGCAGCCCGATGCCGAGCAGCCTGACGGCTGCCAGGATCAGGATCATCGTTGCCACAAACCAGAGCAGGCCAGCGATGGGCGCCGACCAGGCGAGTTGAGGCAGGGCGTCGGACAACCCTGACGTGCCGCGCAGGACGGCGAGGATCGGCAGGGCAGCAATCGCGGCGGCCAGATAGGGGATGCCCGAGAGGACCCCCGAGGCGGCAGCGAACGCCGGGAAGCTGAGGGTAACCGACGGCGACGACGCCGGTGCATCGGGCCAAATGGGCTTGGCCTTCCCGATCCGGGTGGCAGGTGACCCAGCGTACTGTTGGCCGGGTCGTACCTTGCCCAGAACCGCCGACCCCGGGGCGACCTGCGAGTCGGCTCCCACTCGCGCACCGGGCATGAGCGTGCTTCTGGTGCCGATGAGGGCCCGTTCCCCGATGCTGATCCTGCCGATGTGGACCAGGTCGCCGTCGATCCACCAGCCGGAGAGGTCCACCTCGGGTTCGACGGAGCTTCCGCTGCCAAGATGAAGCATTCCGGTGACCGGGGGCACCGAGTGGAGGTCGACGTCGCGCCCGATCTTTGCCCCCAATGCCCGGGCGTAGTAGGTGACCCACGGGGCGCTGGCAAGGCTGACGGCGGCTGCCATGTCCGCGATTTGTTCGGCCAGCCAGAGTTTCAGGTGCACCCTGCCACTGCGGGGATAGCTGCCCGGTTGGACCCCGCGCAGCAGGATCCTCGCGGCGACAACCGAAATACCCATCCGCCCCAGCGGGCTGACGAACACGATCCAACTGGCAAGGATCCACCACCAGGACAGCGTGGTCGGCGCGGCGATCCCGGAGATCACGAGAACCTGGTTGATGATCATCAGGTAGGTCAGCCAGCGCATCCCCACCAGCATGAACAGGGGAATGCCCATCAGCGTCTGGAAGATCTGGGCCTTGCGGGTGGTGCGGGCGACATTTCGCTCAATCCTGATCGTGCCGCCGACCGGTTCCGATCCCTTCACCATCTCAATCAGTGCGCCCACCCGCGGGTGGGCGTAAATGTCGGCAACCGTGACCGTCGGATACTGCTGTCGCAGCGCGGACACCAGTTGCGCCGCAGACAGGCTGCCGCCACCGTGGGCGAAGAAGTCCGCGTCCAGTCCCGACGCCGGAACGCCAAGTACCGCCGTCCACTGATCGACCACCCACCGGGCTTCGTCGTCGAGGGCCGGGACGGCGTCGTCGCCGGGCTGGGCGAGTGGCCAGGGGAGAGCCGACCGGTCCACTTTTCCACTGGTTTTGGTCGGTAGCGAGTCGGTTTCACTGAGCATTGGAATCAGTGCCGCGGGGAGTGAGCCAGCGAGCTGGGTGCGCAGCTCCGGCAGGTCGAGCGGCGCTCCGGCAGCGACAAGATAGCCCACCAGGATCTGGTTACCCGCGGCGGTGGTCTGCACCGCCGCTGCGGCACCTGCGACGCCGGGCAGGGACTGCAGGGCGGCGTCCACCTCACCGAGTTCGATCCGTCGGCCGCCCAGCTTCACCTGTTCATCGGCGCGTCCCATGAACTCGAGCCCAGCCGGGTCGAACCTGACCAGGTCCCCACTGCGGTAGGCGCGGTCCCAACCCAGCGACGGCATTGAAGCGTATTTTTCCTTGTCCTTCTGCGGATCTAGGTAGCGGGCCAGCCCAACTCCGCCGATGATCAGCTCACCGACCTCGCCGGCGGCTACCGGGATGCCTGAACTGTCGACGACGGCGAGATCCCAGCCGTCCAGGGGTAGCCCGATGCGCACCGGTCCTGGGCCGCCGAGCAGCGCGGCACACGCGACGACCGTCGCCTCTGTGGGGCCGTAGGTGTTCCACAGCTCCCGGTCCTCGGTCGCCAGTCTCGCTGCGAGCTCGGGTGGGCAGGCCTCTCCGCCGAAAATCAGCAGTCTGACGGCTTCGAGAGATTCGACCGGCCACAGGGCAGCAAGGGTAGGAACCGTCGAAACCATGGTGATGCCGTGGGTGATGAGCCATGGACCGAGATCCATGCCCGATCGCACCAGGGCTCGCGGGGCCGGAACCAGGCAGGCGCCGTTTCGCCACGCCAACCACATTTCCTCGCAGGAGGCGTCGAAGGCGACGGAGAGTCCGGCGAGGACCCGGTCGGTGGGGCCGGCCGGGTCGGCCTGGAGGAACAAACGGGCCTCAGCATCGACAAATGCCGCCGCCGAACGGTGCGACACTGCAACACCCTTGGGTGTTCCGGTGGAGCCGGAGGTGAAAATGATCCAGGCGTCGTCGTCGGGGGTTGGCATCCTCGGTGCAGGGAAGGGCGCCTTCCGTCCCTTTTGAACCACAGGTGTGCGGCCCGCGCGCAGGATGCCCGCGACCTTCGCTTCGGAGAACACAAGTTTGGCGCGTTCGTCGGGGTCGTCGGCGTCCACCGGGACGTAGGCAGCGCCAATCATGAGGACCGCAAGGATGGCGATGTAGAGCTCGGCGGTTCCGGACGGAATGCGCACCCCGATCCTGTCGCCTGCGCCCAGCCCGGCCAGGTGAAGCTTTTTCCCCATCGCCCTGACGCTCGAGAGCAACTCGGCGTAACTGAGGCTGGTGGTGCCGTCGTCGAGCGCTGAAGCGTCAGGAAACGAGTCCGCCGTGGAGGTGAGGATATCAATCAGGGTGCGCGGCTGCGGGGCCGCTGACCGGCGGGATAGTTGCGGGGTATGCGGCGTCACCTGATAAGTGTCCCACCCGGAATCGGGACTCGTGGCGGCTACACGCCGTCGTCGGTCACAAACCGGATCACACGAAAACCAGGTATGTCACGACGGTGATCAGTCCGGTCAGTGCGGCACCCCAGGCGAGGTCCACGGCGATCAGGACCGCCGGCCACCGTTTCAGTGTCGAGGCGTTGGTGAGGTCATAGGTTGCATAGGCGAAAAAGCCCAGCGCCCCACCGTAGCCCAGCGCTGCCAACCAAGACTCGGCAGCCAATGCGGGTTGGACGGCGAAGAGCACGATGCCCGCTATATAGATTAGGTAGAACGCTGCCGCATAGAGAAAATTGGGTTTGTCGGCCAGCTGGTCGCCGAGGTGCCGACGATAAAACTTGCTCATCGATTTGAGCCATACGGCGTCCAGCAGCAGGAATGTTGCTGCGGCCACCAGAAACTGCAGGAAGATCATGGACAGGAGCCTAACCCAGATGACCGGTGCTGACCTGTTCGTGGTGCGCCGTCTTGCTTCGGCCGGTGCCGCCGCTGACCTGGTGGAGGGCATCACCTTGCTGCGCGCTGTGGCGGCGGGGGATCGTCCGGCAACGCTGCGACTGTACCGGCCGGAGCCCACCGTGGCGTTCGGGCAACGCGATACGCGGTTGCCGGGTTTCCCGGCCGCCGAGGACGCTGCGCGGGCGCTGGGGTTTGAGCCGCTGGTGCGCCGGGCGGGAGGCAGGGCCGCTGCCTATCATCGTGGCTGCCTGGTGATCGATCATGTGGAGCCGCAGACCGACGCGGTCGCCGGGTCGCGGAACCGCTTTTCTGGATTCGGTGAATTGCTTGCGTCGGCGTTGCGTTCGGTGGGTGTGACCGCGGCGGTGGGGGAAATTCCCGGCGAGTATTGTCCCGGGGAATACAGCGTGCACGGCATTGGCGACGACGGTCGGCGCGTGAAGCTGGTGGGGACAGCCCAGCGGGTGGTCGCCGGGGCCTGGCTCTTCTCCTCGGTCATTGTGGTGGAAGACTCGGCACCCATCCGGGAGGTGTTGACGTCGTCGTACGCGGCGATGGGACTCGACTGGGACCCGGCCACGGCCGGCGCCGCGAATGACCTGGTGGGTGGTCTGACCGTCGACGACGTCGAAGACGCTGTCCTGGCCGCCTACCGCCGCTCGGGCTATGGGTTTGAGCCGTCGGAGACTTCCCCAGTGATCCGGCCCAGCGTATCCTGACAGCCAGAATGACCGTGGGGAGCTGATCGCGCCGGTTTCCACCGGGTCTACGGTGGGGGTCTTAACCAGCGAACCGCCCCGCGGCCAGCTGGCCACGGGGCGGTCGTCGTCGTCCTGGTTGTGCTCTACGTGGCACGCAGGGTCTAGTGGCCGCGCGCAATCCATTCATCAAGTGATGGTGCCTCGGCGCCCACCGTCGTTGAATCGCCGTGTCCGGGGCGAACCACCGTATCAGCCGGGAGGCTGAGCAGGCGGTCCCGGATGGATTCGATGATGGTGGGGAAGTCGCTGAAGGACCGGCCGGTCGCGCCGGGACCGCCCTGGAACAGGGTGTCGCCGGTAAAGACGGTGCCTGCCTCTTCGAGGTAGAAGCTCACGGACCCGGGGGAGTGACCGGGGGTGTGCAGCGCCTTCAGGGTGACGCCAGCGACCGTGAACTCGTCGCCGTCCTTGATATCCTGGTCCGGTGCTGGATCGGGGTAGACCTGGTCCCACAGCATCCGGTCGGCCGGATGCAGGTGGATGGGTCCCCGGACGGCGTCGTAGACGTCGCCGACCGCACGGATGTGGTCATCGTGCCCATGGGTGAGCAGGATGGCTCGGACCTGCCGGCCATTGATCTGTTCCACTACTGCTGCAGCGTTGTGAGCAGGGTCGATGACGATGCACTCGGTGTCATCGCCGATGATCCAGACATTGTTGTCAACGTCCCAGGTGCCGCCATCGAGGGAGAAGGTTCCGCTGGTCAGCAGGTGTTCAACGCGCGCGGCCATCAGAGTTCCACCACCGAGCGCAGCACCGAGCCGTCGTGCATCTTGTCGAACGCGGCTTCAACCTGGTCGAGTGTGATCCGTTCGGTGACGAAGGCATCCAGGTCCAGGTTGCCCTGCTGGTAATGGCTGACCAGCATCGGGAAGTCCCTGGAGGGGAGGCAGTCGCCGTACCAGGACGACTTGAGCGAGCCGCCGCGGCCGAAGACATCGAGCAGCGGCAGTTCCAGCACCATGTCCGGGGTAGGCACGCCGACTAGCACCACGGTGCCGGCGAGATCGCGTGCGTAGAACGCCTGCTTGTAGGTTTCGGGGCGGCCGACGGCGTCGATCACCACGTTGGCGCCGTTGCCGTCGGTGAGGGCCTGGATGGCCTCGACGGCGTCCTGGTCCTTGGAGTTGACCGTGTGGGTGGCCCCCAGTTTCCTGGTTGCCTCAAGCTTCCGGTCATCGATGTCTACGGCGATGATCGTCGTCGCACCCGCGAGCTTGGCGCCGGCGATGGCTGCACTGCCCACACCGCCGCAACCGATGACGGCTACCGAGTCGCCGCGGCGCACGTTGCCGGTGTTGATGGCGGCGCCGATGCCTGCCATGACGCCACAGCCCAGCAGGCCGACGGCGGCCGCGTCCGCTGCGGGATCCACCTTGGTGCACTGGCCGGCGGCAACGAGAGTCTTCTCGGCGAACGCACCAATACCCAGGGCAGGAGAGAGCTCGGTGCCGTCTTCAAGAGTCATTTTCTGGGTGGCGTTGTGGGTGTTGAAGCAGTACTGCGCTTCACCGCGACGGCAGGCACGACATTCGCCGCAGACCGCACGCCAGTTCAGGATGACGCGGTCGCCGGGTGCTACCTCGGTGACGTTGTCTCCGACGGCGCTGACCACACCGGTGGCTTCGTGGCCGAGGAGGAAGGGGTAATCGTCGCTGATTCCACCCTGCTTGTAGTGCAGATCGGTATGGCAGACGCCGCAGGTGAGGATATCGACCAGTGCTTCACCCGGTCCTGGATCTGGCACGAGGATGGTCTCGATGCTGGCTGGTGCGTTCTTTTCCCTGACAACTACGGCTTGGACTTTATGAGCCATTTCAACACGGTCCTTTCGGTTGGGTACCGGGCGGTATCCCAAGCATAGGCACGGAGTCGGACAGTGGCTCAATCAGGTGATCTTTCCCCCACTTTGGGCAAGTTCAACGAGTTCTAGGGTGGACGTGACCCGGGTAGGTTGCTCGGGCGAGGCGACCGGATCTGTGCTGGATACCGGTGCTCGAACCTTGTTCGCTGTGGGCTTAATCTGGGTGGGTCCTGACGGCCTGTTTGGCGCCGAAAAATGTCGGTGGCAGGTGATGTGATGGAGGTATGAAGCAGCAGGAGGAAGCCGGTGTGGACCGTAGCATCGCTGCGGCGGCCACCGAGGTTGAACTGGCTGGCCCCGAATCCCTGGTGGCCATGTTGCTGCCCGGGGAAGCCAACCGTGTCCCCACGAAGGAACCCGCCGGACAAGCCGCTGACGGACCGGCTGACAAACCATCTGAGGCTGCTGACGAACCATCTGAGGCTGCGTCGGATCCGGTGGCGACGATCTCGGATTTGTTACTGGCCGCGGATCGGTTGCTGTCCTGGGTGACTGCCCGGCAGGCCGAGCTGGTCGCTGATCTGCACCGGGAAGTGCAAAGCCTCGCCGCCTCCGGCTCCTCGTCCCGGCAGGGTATCGGCACAGGGCTCGGGTTCACCCTCACCGCCGAGGAACTGGCACCCCTGCTGAATCTTTCCGGGCGGGCCGCCCACCGGCTGTTGGGTCACAGCCTGACGCTGGCCCTGGACCTCCCGGAAACCCTGCAGTGCCTGGGAATGGGTGTGATCTCGGTCCGGCAAGCCCAGATCATCGCCGACGAAGCCCTGTTCCTCCCGGCCGAGGTGCTGTCCGGGTTCGAGGATCAAGTCCTCCAACGCGGAGCGCACCTGACTCCACCCCGGTTGACAAGCCTCTGCCACCGGATCCGGGAAAAGCTCCACCCCGATTCCATCACCACCCGCAAGGCCGCAGCCGTTGAGGACCGGCACGTGGAACTCACCCCCGCCCACGACGGCATGGCCTGGTTCTCGGCCTACCTCCCCGCCGAACAGGCCTGCGGCATCGAACACCGCCTGACCTTCATGGCCCGTGCCCTGCAACACCCGCACGAGGACCGCACCCTCACCCAACTCAAAACCGACGTCCTCACCGACCTCCTCACCCACCACTGCGAACCCAGCACCACTGGCAATCCAGGCACCACCAGCACACACACCACCGGCACTGGCAATCCAGCAACCGGCGCTCCAGCAACCGGCGCTCTAGGGACCGCTGGCGGTGGGGGTGTATCCAGCGGTGCTGGTGGGGTGGATTTGGCGGCGGTGCTGGGGGTGCACCCGGTGGTGTTCGTGACCGTACCCGTGATGACCCTGCTCGGCGGCGAAGCACCAGCGGACCTGGCCGGGTATGGGCCGATCGACCCGGACACCGCCCGGAACCTCGCCGCCCACGCCAAGGGATTCACCCGGATCCTCACCCACCCCGAGACCGGTGCTGTCCTGAGCGTCGGCCGGGACCGGTATACGGTCCCGGAAAGTC
>NZ_BAAAIJ010000059.1:137413-153771 GCF_039526005.1 Arthrobacter flavus
ACCGGCCTGCGACCTCGACCACACCATCCCCTGGCACCAGGGCGGAACCACCAGCTACGACAACCTCGCAGCACTCTGCCGCAAACACCACAAACTCAAAACCGACGGCTACTGGCACTACCAACAACCCGAACCCGGCACCCTCACCGCCACCTCACTCACCGGCAAAACCTACACCACCAACCCCGACCCACCACCCTTCTAGCGCTGGTGAATCACAGTGGTATCAGAGGGGCATGGGGGAGAAATGGCCGACTGGGCTAGCTAGCGATCCTTGCCATGACGTCCGACACTGAGGGGTTGGTGGCTGCAGAACCATCAGGGAAGAGTACCGTCGGGACCGTCTGGTTGCCGCCGTTGAGGGATTCCACCAGCGCCGCGGTGCCTTCTACCTCTTCGATGTTGATCTCGGTGTAGCCGATCCCCTTGGCATCCAGCTGCTTCTTGAGCCGACGGCAGTAGCCGCACCAGCTGGTTGAGAACATGGTGATCGTGCCGGCATCGGGAGTGTAGTCCACGGTGCTCCTTCGTGAGTTGTCGAAACCTTCAGACGGAAGGCTGAAGATGTTGGGTGCGGGGGTCGATTATTCCCTGCACAGTGTCCAACACCCGCGGGATCATTTAGATTCCGCAGGACGAACAGTGTTCTCAGAACAGCGTTTTCGGGTCGCTGCAGGTCAGACGATTTCGCGGAGTGACACGGTGCCGTCGTCGGAGATTGATAGTCCCGGATTATGGCAGACCTCCCAGAGAAAGCCATCAGGATCCGCGAAATACCCTGAATAGCCGCCCCAGCTCATCGCGGTTCCCTCGGCAACCAGTTCTGCTCCTGCGGCAACAGCGGCATTGAGGACGGTATCCACCTCTTCGGGGGAATCCACGTTGTGGCCCAAGGTCAGCGGAGGCGCAACTGGACCGTGCCCAATATTTCCGGCTTCGGCGGCCAGATGGTCGCCCCTGAAGAGGGATAGCACCAAACCATTGCCCACCTGGAAGAATGCAACCTCATCTGGAACGTATACCAGAGGGTCCCAACCCAGTGCCTTTGCGTAGAAAGTGTAAGCCGTTTCGAGGTTGCGGACGCCCAGCGTGATGACTGAGACCTTAGGTTTCATGAGTTGATCCTACTGACACATTCACGGTTCAGCACCGGCGCGCGCCAGTGAGGTTGTTGGTCGCGTCAGGCGCAGCGGATACCATCAAAGAGTTAACCCACCGCACCACCTTTGCTAGGAGACCACTGTGTCAGCGCCTTCCCTTATCACCCTCCTCGTCGACGGCGAAGAGCACCAGGTGACTACGGGCACTACCGGCGTTGATCTTTTCGCCGAACGCCGCGACGTCGTCGTCGTCCGCGTTGACGGCGAACTGGTGGACCTGGATCAGCCCATCCCCGCCGGCGCCAAGGTGGAACCCATAACAATCGGTTCGCCCGAGGGACTGGAAGTGCTGCGTCACTCCGCGGCCCACGTCATGGCACAGGCGGTGCAACAGCTGCGCCCCGGCGCCAAATTGGGTATTGGCCCCTACATTACTGACGGCTTCTATTTCGACTTCGACGTCGAGACCCCCTTCACGCCGGAAGACCTGAAGCAGCTCGAAAAAATGATGCTGAAGATCGTCAACAGCAACCAGCTGTTTGTCCGCCGCGTCGCGACCGAGGCTGAGGCCCGCGAAGCGATGGCCAACGAGCCCTACAAGCTGGAACTCATCGGCCTCAAGGGCGGATCGGGAGACATCACCGACGACGACGGCGCCTCGGTTGAAGTCGGCGCAGGCGAACTGACCATTTACGACAACATTGACCGCAAGAGCGGCGACGTCGTCTGGCAAGACCTGTGCCGCGGCCCCCACCTGCCCAACACCAAGCTCATCTCCAACGCCTACGCGCTGACCCGCTCGGCCGCCGCATACTGGCGCGGCAGCGAGAAGAACCCCCAGCTGCAGCGCATCTACGGCACCGCCTGGCCTACCAAGGACGAGCTCAAGGCCTACCAGGAGCGCATCGCCGAAGCGGAGCGCCGCGACCACCGCAAGCTCGGCACCGAACTTGACCTGTTTTCCTTCCCCGACGAGCTGGGCTCGGGCCTGCCCGTGTTCCACCCCAAGGGCGGCATCATCCGCAAGGCGATGGAGGACTACTCACGCCAGCGCCACGTCGACGCCGGCTACGAGTTCGTCTACACCCCTCACATCACGAAGGGCCACCTCTACGAGGTGTCGGGCCACCTGGACTGGTACCGCGACGGCATGTTCCCGGCGATGCACGTCGACGAGGAACTCAATGAGGACGGCACCGTGCGCAAGCCGGGCCAGGACTACTACCTCAAACCGATGAACTGCCCCATGCACAACCTGATCTTCAAGTCCCGGGGCCGGTCCTACCGCGAGCTGCCGCTGCGCATGTTCGAGTTCGGCTCCGTCTACCGGTACGAAAAGTCAGGCGTGGTGCACGGCCTGACGCGCGTCCGTGGCATGACCCAGGACGACGCCCACATCTACTGCACCCGCGAACAGATGAAGGACGAGCTCACCGAGACACTTAACTTTGTGCTTGGCCTGCTCAAGGACTATGGGCTGGATGACTTCTACCTGGAGCTCTCCACCAAGAACCCCGAAAAGTCGGTGGGCTCGGATGAGATCTGGGACGAGGCAACCCGGACCCTCGCCGAGGTGGGCGAAGCCTCAGGACTGGAACTGCGTCCCGATCCAGGCGGAGCCGCGTTCTACGGTCCCAAGATCTCGGTCCAGGCCCGCGACGCCATCGGCCGCACCTGGCAGATGTCCACCATCCAGCTGGACTTCAACCTGCCGGAACGGTTTGAACTCGAATACCAGGCCGCCGACGGAACCCGTCAGCGTCCGGTGATGATCCACCGCGCCCTGTTCGGCTCCATCGAACGGTTCATGGGCGTCCTCACCGAGCACTACGCCGGTGCGTTCCCGGCCTGGCTTGCACCAGTCCAGGTGCTGGCCATTCCGGTCGCCGAGGCTTTCAACGAGTACCTGTTCGACGTCGTCGACAAACTCAAGGCCGAGGGTATCCGCGCCCAGGTGGACATCGGCACCGACCGGTTCCCCAAGAAGATCCGCACCGCGAGCAAGGAAAAGGTTCCCTTTGTGCTGATCGCTGGGGGTGACGACCAGGACGCCGGAGCAGTATCGTTCAGGTTCCGCGATGGCAGCCAGGACAACCAGGTGCCGGTCGACGAGGCAGTCCGGCGCATCGTCGAGGCTGTCCGGAATCGGGACAAGTAAAGCCTATGGAGGGTACGACGGGGGCTGACGGAGTGAACGCCGACGGGGGTTATCCCGGCGACGACGACGTGAGGGACGACTTTGAGCTTGCCGGAGTGCCCGACGCTTTTCAGCGCCTGTGGACTCCGCATCGGATGGCGTACATCAAGGGCGGGCAATCCCAGTTCAAGGACAAGGACTGCCCCTTCTGTGTGGCGCCGTCGCGCAGCGACGAGGAATCCCTCATCGTGCACCGCGGCACCCACGCCTACGTGATCCTCAATCTGTTCCCCTACAACCCGGGTCACCTGCTGGTCTGCCCGTACCGTCACGTTCCCGACTACACCGACGTCGACGCCGCCGAGACGGTCGAGATCGCCGAGCTCACCCAGACGGCGATGCGCGTGCTGCGGGAGGTGGCCAAACCCACCGGATTCAACCTTGGTATGAACCAGGGCGTGACCGGTGGCGCCGGCATCGCAGCACACCTGCACCAGCATGTGGTGCCGCGGTGGGGTGGCGACGGCAACTTCCTGCCGATTATTGCCCAGACCAAGGCGATCACCCAGACCCTCGATGAGGTAAGGACCCAGATGGCCGACGCCTGGTCGAAGGCCCCGGAGACTCAGACCCAGCAGGCTGGGGGAGCACATGCTGAATAAGTATGCGCGCAGCTTTTTTTCGTCCCTGTTCACCCCGCTGGCAAAGCTGTTGCTCAAATGGGGCGTCTCACCCGATGCCGTGACCATCGTCGGAACCATCGGCGTCGCCGTCGGAGCCCTCGTTTTTTACCCAATGGGCGAACTGTTCTGGGGTACAGTCTTCATCACCGTCTTCGTCTTCTCCGACCTGGTCGACGGCGTCATGGCGCGGATCAAGGGCGCAGGGGGGACCTGGGGCAACTTCCTCGATTCAACTCTCGACCGGATTGCCGACGGCGCCCTGTTCGCCGGGGTAGCCATCTGGTTCTTCGGTGGCGGCGACAACACGCCCATCGCCATAGCTGCGCTGGCGTGCCTGGTTCTCGGCATGCTGGTCTCCTACGCGCGGGCCAAAGCCGAGTCGTTGGGGTTCACCGCCAACGTGGGGATCGCCGAACGCGCTGAACGACTGGTGTCGGTGTTGGTGGTGACCGGGCTGACCGGGTTGGGACTGCCCGAGGTGGTCCTGCTCACCGTGCTCATTCTCCTGGCCCTCGCGAGCACGGCAACAGTGATCCAGCGGGTGGTGGCAGTCCATAAACAGGCGATGGCTGCCAACGAGACCCGCTAGCGGCAGATCCGGGCCATCCGCGGGCGTATTATTAATTGTTACCTTTTACCTAACTTAGGGGCGAATTGTGTCCACCGTTGAAGAAAATTCGACAACCGCGCCCGTGACCGGCAGTAGCCGGGTCAAGCGCGGCATGGCAGAAATGCTCAAGGGCGGCGTCATCATGGACGTGGTCACCGCAGAGCAGGCACGCATCGCCGAAGATGCGGGCGCCGTCGCCGTCATGGCGCTTGAGCGGGTACCCGCCGACATCCGTGCGCAGGGTGGCGTGTCCCGAATGAGCGATCCCGACATGATCGACAGCATCATCGAGGCGGTCTCCATCCCGGTGATGGCAAAGGCGAGGATCGGCCACTTTGTTGAGGCGCAGGTGCTGCAGTCCCTTGGCGTCGATTACATTGACGAGTCCGAGGTCCTGACCCCGGCTGACTACGCCAACCACATCGACAAATGGAAGTTCACCGTTCCCTTCGTCTGCGGTGCGACAAACCTCGGCGAGGCGCTGCGCCGCCTCAATGAAGGTGCCGCAATGATCAGGTCCAAGGGCGAGGCTGGCACCGGTGACGTCTCCAACGCCACGATGCACATGAGGAAAATCCGGTCGGAGATCTCACGTCTATCGTCGATGGCCGAGGATGAGCTGTATGTCGCCGCCAAGGAACTTCAGGCTCCGTTTGATCTGGTCAAGGAGGTTGCCCGGACCGGTAAGCTCCCGGTGGTGCTCTTCACCGCCGGCGGAATCGCCACCCCGTCCGATGCGGCAATGATGATGCAGCTGGGCGCCGACGGCGTGTTTGTCGGCTCCGGGATCTTCAAGTCAGGCAACCCGGCCGAACGTGCCGCGGCCATCGTGAAGGCCACCACCTTTCACGATGATCCCGAGATGATCGCCAAGGTCTCCCGTGGCCTCGGCGAAGCGATGGTCGGCATCAACGTGGACGAAATCCCTGAGCCTCACCGCCTCGCTGAGCGCGGCTGGTAAGCACGCAGGTTACCGAAAACAAAAGAGCGGACCACCAGATTCTGGTGGTCCGCTCTTTTGTGAGCTACAGCTGGAGCCAGTAGGTCTGGCCCCTGCCGATCAGTTCGAAACCCCGCTGTGAGTACAGTTCATAACCCTGTGGGGTCGCGTTCAACGCCAGATGCTCGGCGCCCGAGGCAGCAGCAGCCGTGGCAAGCTTGCTCAGCAGCGCAGTGCCCAGACCGCGCCGCTGATACTCCGGCAAAACCTCCATGTTAAAGACGCCGCCTAATCCCCGGAGCCCGGGAACCCCCGATGGGTAAAACGAATACCCTGCACCGGCAACCGTGCCATCCACCCGTGCCACGGCGTGCCACGCCTGCCGAGGCTGGGACCGCACCACCCTGAGCTCTTGCGCCAGTGGCCCCCCATATTCGGGGACCTCGGTGGACAGGACCGCGGCGCCCTTGTCGTACCCGGCTGGCTCCTCAACCGGCGCGGCCATCCACCAGGGCTGCCAGCCTGGGCTAAATCCCAGCCCGGTCAGGGACGCGCCCTTGACGCCGCCGCCCAGCCAGGCGCCCACTGTGTGGGCACCAAGGCGGACACCCTCAGCCAACGCCGGCCGAATCCCCGCCGGAGAGATCTCCTGCGGAAAAAGCAGGATTAGTTCGCGGCGCGCTGGCAGCCACACCCAGTCGGACCCGTGGGTCGTGAAGGTGCGTCCCCCCGTTGCCGAGGACAGCGCTGCAAACCAGGAACGTTGCAGGCGCTGGCACGCCGCGATGGTGACCATGGTGACTTAGACCAGCCCTCGGCGAGTCAACAGCGGCTCAATCATGGCGTCGCGGCCACGGAAGTTGCGGAACGCCTGCAACGGATCAATGCTGTTGCCGCGGGAGAGCAGCTCGGTCCGGAAGTGGTCACCGTTTTCGCGGGTCAAGCCGCCCGAGGATTTGAACCACTCGACCGTGTCAGCGTCCAGCACCTCGCTCCAGATGTAGGCGTAATAGGCAGCCGAATACCCGCCCGCAAAGATGTGCTTGAAGTAACCGGTGCGGTAGCGCGGCGGGACAGGGGAGAAATCGAGTCCCGCCGTGGCGAGCGCCTCCCGTTCGAACTCCACCGGGTCCTCGATGGTGGCCCCTGCCGGGATCGCGTGCCAGGCCAGGTCCAGCAGCGCTGCTCCCAGGTACTCGGTGGTCGCGAAACCTTCACCCCAGGTCTGGGCGGCCAGCAACTTGTCGACGGTCTCGGCCGGCAGCGGCTCACCCGTCTGGTAGTGCTTGGCGTAGTTCGCCACCACCTCCGGCCACAGAATCCACATCTCGTTGACCTGCGACGGGTACTCGACGAAGTCCCGCGGCACACTGGTCCCCGAAAAGGTGGGGTAGGTCACCGATGAGAACAACCCGTGCAGTGCATGCCCGAACTCGTGGAACGTGGTCACCACCTGATCGAAAGTCAACAGGGTCGGCTCGCCAGCGGGCGGCTTGGGGATGTTGAGGTTGTTGATGACGACCGCGTGGGTGCCGTTCAGGGCCGACTGCTCCACAAAGGAGTTCATCCAGGCCCCGCCATTCTTGGTGTCCCGGGTGTAGTAGTCACCGAGGAACAGGCCCAGCCCAGTGCCGTCGGCGTCCTTGACTTCCCAGACCCGTACTTCTGGGTGGTAGCCCTCGAGGTCGTCCCGCTCAGTGAAGGTCAGTCCGTACAACCGGTTGGCGGCGAAGAAAATCCCGTCCTCCAGGACCCGCTCCAACTCGAAGTACTGCCGCAGCGAAGCGAGGTCAACGTCAAACTTGGCGGCACGTACCTTTTCGGAGTAATACGCCCAGTCCCATGCCTCAATCGGGTGGCCGGCGGCGGCCTCCAGCTCCACCATCTCTTCCCGTGCATTGCGCACCGCCGCTGGGGCCAGTTGCCCCAGCATCCGGTGAATGGCGTCGAGCGACGGAGCTGTCTGGTCGTCCGTGGCAGCCGCGGCGTGGCTGTCGAAGCCCAGCAGAGCAGCCCGTTCGGCGCGTAGCTCTGCCATCCGTGCGGCGATGGTCAGCGTGCCGTAGCCGTTGTCGGTGAAGCCCCGGTTCACTGACGCCTCATGCAGGCGTTGACGCGTGGTGCGGTTGGTGAGAGTCTCGAGCGCAGGCTGGGCCGTTGGCAGAATCAGGGTCAGCAGATACTTTCCTGGGTGGCCGGCCGATTCGGCGGCTGCGGCAGCGGAGCCGATGTCATCCGCTGAAAGGCCAGCCAGTTCCTCAGCCGTGTCAACCAGCAGTGCTGAGCGGTTGGTGTCCTTCAACAGCCGCTGCTGGAAGTCGGTGCTGAGTTGCGACAGTTCGGTGTTCAACGCCCGGAGCCTATCCTGCGCTGCGTCGTCGAGTTGGGCACCTGCCCGGATAAACCTGTCCACGTATTCCTGGACCAGGCGCGCCGCCTCGGCATCAAGCCCGTCAGTGCTGACTGTGTTGACCCGTTCAAACAATCCGCGGTTCAGGAAAATGTTGTCTTGGTGGGCGGCATAACGGGGAGCCACCTCGGTTTCGAGCTCCTGAATGGCGGGAGTCGAATGGGAGGACGAGCTGTTGTAAAACACCAGGGCCACCCGGCGCAGGGTTTCACCAGCCCGCTCAAGCGCCACGATGGTGTTCTCGAAGTCCGCCGGTTCCTGTGCGGAGACGATGGTGTCGATCTCTGCAAGATGCTCGGCAAAACCGGTCTCGAAGGCTGGCAGGTAATGGTCGTCCTGGATCATCCCAAACGGTGGGAGCTGATAGGGGAGGGTACTGGGTGCAAGGAAGGGGTTGCTCATAACAACCAACCCTTACACATGGCTGGTCAGCCCCGCAGCACCCCTGGCTCCGAAACAACGCGAGGCGACCCTGCAGGGTCGTGTCGGGCGCCTATCATGGGGGTAGCCGTCAAAGGAGTCGCAAGTGGGAGTTGAGCCACGCAGGATCGCCTCAGTGGCACTCATCGCCGGGCTCCTCTGTGGCTGCTCCGGAGTGGACGGCGGCACCCCTGCTGGGCAGGGCGGAACAGCAGGCCAGAGTCCGACGACCGGCGCCGCTGCGACGACCGGCAGCCCGGCTGCTCCTTCAACGGTCGCCGATCCCACCCCTGAGAGCACTCCCGGGAAGGGCCCGCCCTGCGACGCGGACCGGTGCTTCAGCGTCGCAGCCACTGGCGACCTGCTGCTCCACCCTGGTCTGTGGGACCAGGCGGCCGCCGACGCCGCCGAAGACAATGCCCCCGGGAATGCTGCGGTACCGTTCGACTTTGAACCACTGCTGGCCGGGCAGCGCAACTACCTCGACAACGCCGACCTCGGAATCTGCCACATGGAAACCCCGGTGGCGCTCCCCGAGGGGCCCTTCAGTGGCTACCCACAGTTCAACGTGCCACCCCAGATCCTTGAGGCTGCGAAAACCGTCGGCTACGACGCCTGCACCACTGCGAGCAATCACACCATCGACGCTGGCACTGAGGGTTTGACCCGCACCCTCGACGTGCTGGACGGACTTGGGCTCGGCCACACCGGATCCTACGCCGATGAGGCAGCCTCCGGGGAGGTCCTGATCCTCGAAACCCCCGCCGCACGGGTTGCTGTCATTCAGGCGACCTACGGTCTTAACGGGCTGATCCCCGAACAGCCCTGGCAGGTGGACCTGATCGACGCCGACGTGATGACCGCCAAGGCCCGGCAGGCCAGGGAGGAGGGGGCCGACGTCGTCATCGCCGCCATCCACGCCGGCGACGAGTATGCGACGCTGCCCAACGCTCAACAGGTGGAGGTGGCCCACGCCCTGGCTGATAGCGGTGAGGTCGACTTCATCTACGGACACCACACACACTCAGTGCTGCCGATCGAAAAGTACAACGACACCTGGATTGTCTATGGGCTCGGCAACGGTGTCAGTGAGTTGTCTCCGCTGCACGCCGTCAACAATGAGGGGCTGATGATCAGGGCCCAGTTCGCCGAGAGCGACGGCGACTGGAGCGTCAGCGACCTGGCCTGGGTGCCGTCGATCATTGTCAGCGACCCGTATCGCTGGTGCGCGCTGGGGCCCAAGCAGGCGCCCGGCACCTGTTCCTCACCCGAGCGTGAAGCGGAGGTCAGCGAACGGATCGGCGCGGTGGTTGACACCTTCGGTGCAGTGGACGACGGCGCCCGCCCCTGGGACCTCGCCGACGACAGCTGATCCTGGCGGACACCTAGCGGGGACGCGCCCCTGCGTGTCGGCGGGCCAGATCGGCGAGACTATCGTCCAGATCAGCCGGCTCGAAGGACCCGAACTTCCGTTCGGCAGCCTTCCGAAGCAGGAAATCGGCGATCGCCGGATTCTTCGGCAGCAGGGATCCGTGCAGGTAGCTTGCAACAACATTCAGGTGGCGTGCACCCTCGTGACCATCTTGCGAGTTGTTACCAGCACCCTTGGTGACGGTACCCAGCGCCCTGACTCCCGCACCCAGATGGGTTTGACCACTGTGGTTCTCGTACCCGTGGATCTCGCCGAACTCCTCGCTGTCGGCGACCACGTTGCCGATCAGACGTTCGTTGGTGCCATGAGTTTCGAGGTCAAGAATTCCGATGCCCGGGATGATCGTGCCGTCGTGGGTCTTGAAGAACTTCCCGAACAGCTGATACAGCCCGCAAATCACCAGCATGGGCAGACCGTCCTCGGCGAGCTCCCTGAGCCTCGGCGCGATGGCCTGCAGGTCCTGCTGGATGACCAGTTGTCCACTGTCCTGTCCGCCGCCGCCGATGATCAGGTCGACGTCGTCGGGGAAGTCGTCGCCGGCGCTGTGCTCAAGGATGTTCGCGGTATAGCCATGCCAGGTCAGCCGCTGCTTCAGGACCAGGACGTTGCCCCAGTCGCCGTAGATGTTCATTTCCTTTGGGTAGAGCTGCAGGATGTTAAGGGTGCCTTTGGTCATCAGGAAACCACCTCGACTGTTGTGATCTTGGAGAGGTCGCGCCGGACCGCGAGCATGGCCGTGTAGGTGCAGAAAATGCGCTTCGGCTGGCCGTGGGTGGCGCTGATGAACGCCTTCAACGCCGCGGTGGTGTCGGTTTCGACGGCGCGGACGTCGACGTCGTCGTACTTCAGCCGCAGCGCCATGTCGTAGGCCCGGACACCGCTGACCATGTCCACCCCGGCCAGACCAAGCGAATCGAAGTCGACGTCCCACAGCCAGGACATGTCCCGGCCGTCGGCGTAGTTGTCATTGATGGCGATCATGGTGGCGTACCCGGTGGCATCGAACGATTTCAGGCCCAGCCGGAACCCGCTGGGATTCTTCACCAGCACCAGCTCCAGTGGCGTGCCGTCCACCACGAGCGATTCGCCGCGGCCGAAGGCCGGCTCGACGGTGGCGAGGGAGGCGAAGAGGGCCGGCCGGTTGACGGCGTCACCCAGAACGGCCCGTGCCGTGGCCAGAGCGGCTGCGGCATTGAAGATGTTGTAGACACCACGGAGCCGAAGGTCCACGCTGGTCAGTTCACCGTCGACCAGGAAGGACGCCGAGTTACCGTCGACGTGCTCGAGGATCACATCGGCGGGGAGGCTCGACGGGGGAGGGACGCCGATGTCGCCGCGCAGCTCGTCGTCGTTGGGGAAGGTGCTGCGCAATGAGGAATCGAGACCGAAGTAGGCGATGTTCGCGGCCGGCACAGTCGAGGCAATGCCGGCCACCCTGGGATCCTCGCGGTTAAGGACGACCGTGCCAGTGGTTTTCGCAGCAATCCGTTCCAACAACCGTGTGGTCTGGTCAATCTCACCAAAACGGTCGAGCTGGTCGCGGAGCACGTTCAACAGCAGGCAATGAGTCGGAGGTACCAGCTTCACAAAGTGGACCGCATGCGCCTCATCCAGTTCCAGCACGGCAATGTCGGCTTTGAGCCTGCCCCGCCAGTTCACGTCGCCCAACAGCGCGGCGGCAACCCCGCGGGTAAAATTGCTGCCGGTCCGGTTGGTGAAGACCGTCAGACCCTGGCCCTGCAGCAGTTCCACCACCATCTTCGTGGTGGTCGTCTTCCCATTGGTTCCGCTGATCACCACCACACCATGTGGCAGGCCGGTCAGGGCGCGGCCCATGAACCCCGGATCGATTTTCTCGACCACCAGGCCCGGCAGCGCCGAGCCCCCGCCACGCAGCCGCGAGATGCGGCGCACGGCCTTACCGACCAGCACACTAAAGGGAAACATGGAACCTAACTTATCGCAGTCAGGGCGGCGGTTTATCCTCTGACGTGCACCCCAACCTAGAATGGTGGGATGACCACTTTCCCCGCACCGGACACTTCCAGCGTGCATATCGGCGTGTTGGCCGTCCAGGGTGACGTGCGGGAACACATCCGTACCGTCGAGGCCCTCGGCGGAAGGGCGAGCGCCATTCGCCGGCCCAGCGAGCTGGCCGGGATTGACGGCCTCATCATTCCCGGCGGCGAGTCGACGGCGATCGACAAACTGACCCGCGCCTTCGACCTGGCTGTGCCGCTGCAGGAACTCATCGCCTCGGGGCTCCCGGTCTACGGATCCTGCGCAGGGATGATCATGCTCGCCGATGCTATCGCCGACCCGGCGACCGATCTTCAGGGCCGCCCGCAGCAGACCCTCGGCGGGCTGGACATCGTCGTTCGCCGCAACGCTTTTGGTCGGCAACGCGAATCCTTCGAAACGGAGCTCGAGTTCTCGGGGTTGCCCCCGGACAGCTCCGGGAAGGTCCAGCCGGTCCACGCGGTCTTCATCAGGGCGCCCTGGGTTGAGCGGGTGGGACCCTCGGTCGAGGTCCTCGCGCAGGTACCGGCTCAGACGGTCGATCTAACGGGGCAGCACCCGGATGCGGGCCGGGTCGCTAGGATTGTTGCGGTGCGGTCGGGGAACCTGCTCGCCACCAGCTTTCATCCCGAGGTAACCGGGGAGCGGCGGATACACGAATTGTTTATGCAGATGATCGTAAGGAGAACGGTAGATCATGTCGGGGCACTCTAAATGGGCAACCACCAAACACAAGAAGGCCGCGATTGATGCGAAGCGCGCCAAATCCTTTGCCAAACTGATCAAAAACATTGAGGTGGCTGCCCGCGCAGGCGGCGCCGACATGGCTGGCAACCCTGGTCTTGAACTCGCCGTGCAGAAGGCGAAGAAGACGTCTGTGCCGATCGACAACATCAACCGCGCCGTGAAGCGCGGCGCCGGTCTGCTGGGCGACGCCGTCGAATACCAGACCATCATGTATGAGGCCCGCGGACCGCAGGGTTCGGCACTGCTGATCGAATGCCTCACCGACAACAAGAACCGCGCCGCCTCGGAGGTCCGGTTGGGTGTTACCCGCAATGGTGGGTCGATGGCCGATCCAGGCTCGGTGTCCTACCTCTTCACCCGTAAGGGTGTGGTCACGCTCCCGGCCAACGAACTCACCGAGGATGACCTCCTCCTCGCTGTGCTCGACGCCGGTGCCGAAGAGGTCAAGGAAACCGCCGGGCGCTTCGAGGTCATTTCCGAGCCGCAGGACCTCCGTGCGGTCGTTGCCGGCCTTGAGGAAGCAGGGATCGACTACGACACCGATGAGGCCGAGTTTGTGCCCTCCATGCAGGTAGAGCTCGACGCCGACGGCGCCCGCAAGTTCATCCGCCTGGTCGACGCACTCGAGGACCTCGACGACGTCCAGAACGTCTACTCGAACGCCGACCTCTCCGACGAGGTGCTGGCCGAGCTGGACGGCGACGACTAAACCCAGTGGCTACCCTTCCCGCCCAGTCGCATCACCGCCGGGCCGCTGCATGACCCTGCGCGTGATGGGAGTGGACCCGGGGCTGACACGCTGCGGGTTGGCCGTTGTCGACATCGAACCGAACCGTCGGTCAACGCTGGTCGCCGTGGGAGTAGTCGGTACCCCCGCCGACCAGTTACTGGACCGTCGGCTGCTCGTGATCTCCGACGCCGTCGACGAGTGGCTGGATACCCACGCCCCCGATGTGTTGGCCGTTGAACGCGTGTTCAGCCAGCTGAACGTCAGTACCGTCATGGGCACCGCCCAGGCCTCCGGCGTCGTCATGGTAGCGGCTGCCCGGCGTGGCATCCCGGTGGCCCTTCACACCCCGACCGAGGTGAAGGCCGCCGTCACCGGCAACGGGCAGTCGGACAAGGTGGCGGTCACCAAGATGGTCACCAAAATCCTCCGGCTCGAAATGGCACCCAAACCAGCCGATGCCGCTGACGCTTTGGCCCTGGCCATCACCCACGCCTGGCGGCAAGGAGTTGCCGCCAACCGGACCTCGGCCAGCGGTGGCACCGCCACGGCCGCGCAGCGGATCTGGGCCGAAGCCGAAGCCAAAGCCCGACGGCGCAGGTAGCCCGACGGTGTGGCGCATCCGTAAAAGCCGGCAGGAACCAGTACGCTGTTCGTAGATATGTTCGGATAGAAATTTTGGAGTAGCGCGCATGATCAGTTCCCTCCGCGGCACCGTCAGCCACGTTGGCCTCAACTCGGCCGTGCTGGACGTCAACGGGTTTGGCATGCAGATCCTGGCCACCCCACAGACCCTCGCCACCCTGCGCACCGGGCAGGAAGCGCAGGTCTTCACGGCGATGATTGTCCGCGAGGACTCCATGACGCTGTTCGGGTTCGAGGAAGCCGACCAGCGCGAGGTGTTCGAAACACTGCTCGGGGTCAGCGGCGTCGGCCCGCGGCTTGCCCTGGCCGTCCTGGCAGTGCACACCCCGGAAGCCATCCGGGTGGCCGCTTCCTCCGGCGACGACAAGGCGTTCAGCAAGGTTCCGGGAATCGGCCCGAAGGGTGCCCGCCGGATCGTCCTCGAGCTGGCCGACAAGCTCGTCCCGCTCGGCACCGCCGGAGCCCCGCCGAAGAATGCCTGGCAGGGGCAGGTCCTGACGGCAATGATGGGGCTCGGCTGGTCCGAGAAGGACGCAACCAGCGCCATAGACGCAGCGACGGCTGAAGCACCAGAGGTAGCCGCGGCTGGCAACGTGGGGGAGATCCTGAAACTCACCCTGCGCAGACTCGGCCAGGACGGCGCCCGCGCCTCGGCTCGGAGCCGGGTCAGCTGATGGCTCGCGACGGTGCAGCGGGAGAGGAGGCCCCGGTGGTCTCGCCCACGGGGGATCCAGAGGACCGGGCGGTGGAGGCGGCGCTGCGCCCCAAAAATCTTGATGACTTTGTCGGGCAGCAGCGGGTCCGCCGACAACTCTCCCTGGTGTTGGAAGCCTCGCGGCTCCGCGGCAGGACCGCCGACCACGTATTGCTGTCGGGCCCGCCGGGTCTTGGCAAGACCACCCTGGCCATGATTATTGCGGCCGAGATGAACGCGCCCCTGCGCATCAGCTCCGGACCGGCCATCCAGCACGCTGGCGATCTCGCGGCTATTCTCTCCTCCCTGACCGACGGCGAGGTGCTCTTCCTCGACGAAATTCACCGGATGTCCCGGCCCGCCGAGGAAATGCTGTACATGGCGATGGAAGATTTTCGGGTTGACATCATCGTCGGCAAAGGGCCAGGCGCAACAGCCATCCCGTTGGACCTGCCGCCGTTCACCCTGGTCGGCGCCACCACCCGCGCCGGGCTGCTCCCCGGCCCCCTGCGGGACCGTTTCGGGTTCACCGGCCACCTCGAGTTCTACTCCACGGAAGAACTCGAACTGGTCCTGCGTCGATCAGCGATGCTGATGGACATGAAGGTTAACTCGGCCGCGTTCTCGGAGGTGGCTGGCCGGTCCCGAGGTACACCGCGAATTGCCAACCGGCTCCTCCGCCGGGTGCGCGACTGGGCGTTGGTGCACGGCGTCGATCTGATCGACGCCCGTTGCGCCGGGGCGGCGCTGGACATGTATGAAGTGGACGCCAAAGGCCTCGACCGGCTCGATCGCGCCGTGCTCACCGCCCTGATCACTAAATTCAACGGCGGTCCGGTGGGACTTTCGACCCTCGCGATCGCCGTCGGCGAGGAACCCGAGACAGTCGAAACCGTCGCCGAACCATACCTGGTGCGGGAGGGAATGCTGGGGCGGACCCCCCGGGGGCGAATCGCCACACGGGCGGCCTGGGACCACCTGGGACTCGTTATGCCGGCCAATGTTGCGGCTGCCATGCCGGAGGATCTCTTCACCGTGCTCCCGGAGGGAAACGGCCCGGAAGACAACCTGGCCGAAGACAACAGTGGGATCACGGAATGGGCCAACACCGAGGGATAGAGGCACCGGAAGGACGCGGACAATCCCGTTTCCCTTTACACTGATATGACGTGCGGCACGTCAGGTGCGTGCGGATCCCAAGATATAGAAACGGAATTACTCTGTGTTCTCAACCTTATTAGCCCAGACTGCCGCCCCAGAGCAAGGCTTCGATATTTTCAGCCTGCTTTTGCCGCTGGCACTCGGAGCATTGATCTTCATGATGTTCCGGAGGCAGAAGAAGACCCAGAAGACCATCAAGGAGCAGCGCACCCAGATGGTTCCCGGCACCGAAGTGATGACCAACTTTGGCCTGTTCGGTACAGTGATTTCTCTCGACGAAGAGAACAATAAGGCAGTGCTTGAGCTTGGTCCCGGTGCCAGGGCCACGGTGCACATGCAGACCCTCACCAAGGTGGTGCAGCCTGAGCCGGCCGCCGAGGATGAAGAAACCCCAGCCGTCCCCGACGACGCCTCCTCGCTGACCAGCCCTGTCGCTGACACCTCGGCCACCGGCTCCCGGCCCACGGCTGTTGATGGCCAGGAGCTGCCGAACCATGACGCGGTGCTCCCCGAATCAGGAACAGAGCGTCTTGACGCCCGCTCAGACGACGACATCCGTCTGGACTACGACAACAAGCGGGACAACAAGGACAACTAGCGCCGCAGGTGGGGCGTCACCCTCGAGGGTGACGC
>NZ_BAAAIJ010000059.1:153872-197102 GCF_039526005.1 Arthrobacter flavus
ACCGGCCCAGGCACGGCAGCCAAACGGACACTTGTTTGGCTCGGCGTTATGTTTGCATTACTAGCAGTTCTCCTGGGCAGCGGGTCCATCTGGGGCACCGCGAGCTGGAGCCCCAAGCTGGCACTCGACCTTGAGGGCGGAACCCAGATGATCCTTGCGCCCCAGGTGCAGGGCGGCAGCGATGAGATTACCGAAGAGCAGCTCGACCAGGCTGTAGAAATCATCAGGCAGCGTGTTGACGGCAGCGGCGTGGCAGAGGCCGAGATCAACACCCAGTCCGGCCGCAACGTGATTGTGTCCCTGCCAGGTATCCCCGACGCCGAAACCCGCGAACTGATTCAGGCGTCGGCACAGATGGAATTCCGGCCGGTGCTCTTTGGCGGTCCGGGCCAGGCCCCCGCCGCGGAAACGCCCACTCCCGAAGAAGAGCTGCCCGCCCCTACTGACGAGCCAACCGATGCCAGCGATCCCAACTGGATCACGGCGGAGGTGTTCTCCGAGTTCGAGGCCCTCGACTGCACCTCGCCCGAAGCCCTCGAACCCGCCGAAGAAGCAGCCCCCGCTGATGCGCCAATGGTCGCCTGCGAGCCAGGCACCCAGGGCAAATACATTCTCGGACCGGTGGAGGTGCCGGGCACCGACATCGACTCCGCTGACTTCGGCATGCAGCGCGGTGCGCAGGGCCAGTCACTGAACACCTGGGCCGTCAACATCCAGTTCAACTCTGAGGGTAGTGAGACCTTCCGGGAAGTCACCGAACGGCTCTTCGCCTTCGAAGACGGCGACCCGCGGAACCAGTTCGCCATCGTGCTCGATGGGACGATCATTTCCGCTCCCACCACCCAGGCCGTCATTCCTGATGGGCGTCCCTCGATCAGCGGTAGCTTTACTGAGGAGTCGGCCGGGGCGTTGGCCGAGCAACTGAAGTACGGTGCACTACCGATCAGCTTCGAGATCCAGAGTGAGCAGCAGATCTCGGCCACACTCGGAGCCGACCAGCTCCGGCTCGGCATGATTGCAGGCATCATCGGCTTGATCCTGGTCGCCGTTTACTCGATCTTCCAGTACCGGATGCTGGGACTGGTGACCATTGCGTCCCTCGTGGTGGCAGGTTTCCTTACCTACCTCGCCATCTGCATCCTGGGCTGGACCGAGAACTACCGGCTCTCCCTCGCAGGTGTGGCCGGCCTGATCGTCGCCATTGGGCAGACCGCCGACTCCTTCATCGTCTACTTCGAACGAATTCGCGATGAACTCCGCGACGGCCGAGGACTCGTCTCGGCCGTTGAAAACGGCTGGCGCCGGGCCAAGAGCACGGTCCTCGCATCCAAGGCCGTCAGCCTGCTGGCCGCCGTCGTGCTGTACTTCGTCGCTGTCGGCAACGTTCGTGGGTTCGCGTTCACGCTTGGATTGACAGCTGTAGCCGACCTGATCGTCGTGTTCCTGTTCACTCATCCAGTGATGCGCCTGCTGGCGAGGACCAAGTTCTTTGGCGAGGGTCACCGGTTCTCCGGGGTCGATCCGAAGAAGCTTGGCATCATGCCGCTCTATCGTGGTGCCGGTCGGATCCGGATGCCGTCGGCAACACCACAGACAGCAGCCCCCCGCCCCAAGAACAAGGCAGTCTCAGGTGAAATCGCCCGACGCACCACCATCGCTGAACGCCGGCTGGCCGAACAAAAAGCCCTGGCCGCGCGAAGCAATGGTACAGACCAGGAGGAAAACTAAATGCGGGGCAATAGTTTCGCCAAATTCGGCAACGACCTCTACTCGGGCAAGCTGTCCTACCCGTTCGTCGGCAAGCGTAAGCTGTGGTTCACCATTGCTGCCGTGGCTGTCCTCGTGTCGATCATCATCCCCATCGTCAAGGGTGGGTTCAACCTCGGTATCGATTTCCGGGGCGGCTCCGAGTTCACGGTGTCGAGTGTCGAGAACACTGACATTGCCCTTGGCGAGCAGGCTGTTACGGGGGTGGTACCGGATGCGGTGCCGAGCGTCACGAACATCGCGCCGCAGACGATGCGGATCCAAACTGAGCGTCTCTCCGATGATGAGACCCTCAGTGTCCGCGATGCCCTGATCAGCGCCTATGAGGTCACCGAGGAGGAGGTCACCACCAACTTCGTGGGGCCCACGTGGGGCGAAGACGTCAGCCGGCAGGCACTGATCGGCCTGGTGGTCTTCATCCTGTTGGCTGCAGTGCTGATGGCCCTCTACTTCAGAACCTGGAAAATGTCGGTGGCCGCGCTCAGCGGCTTGTTCGTGGTCATGACGGTGACAGCCGGTCTGTATTCGCTGAGTAATTTTGAGGTGACACCGTCGGCGATGATCGGGTTCCTCACGGTGTTGAGCTATGCGCTGTATGACACGGTGGTGGTTTTCGACAAGATTAAGGAGAACACCGCCGACCTCGATGTTTCCACTAAGCGAACCTTTGGCGAGCAAGTGAATCTTGCGGTCAACCAGACGCTTGTGCGCTCCATCAACACCTCGGTTGTTGCCGTGTTGCCGGTGGCATCGATTCTCTTCATCGGTGCAATGCTCCTCGGTGCGGGTACCCTCCGGGACCTGTCTCTTGCCCTGTTCATTGGCATCATCATCGGGACCATCGGCACACTTTTTGTTGCCGCACCCGTTTACGCTTGGCTGAGGATGCGCGAACCGGGCATGAAGCGGCAGGAGAAGCGCGTGCTGCATCGCCGGTCGGTCGAAGCTGCAGAGTCCGTCTCCGCGACCTGACCCTCCCGGTCGCCGTCGGAGCAACCGACGTCCTGATGACCGTGTCCTGGACCCTAAGGGGGTCCAGGACACGGTTTTTTTGGACCAAGTTCATCCGCCACCGGAGAACGGTTCAACAGGGTTTGGTCCGTCGGACTAAACTTAAATATGCGTGCCGGAGAAGAGGCATGGTGTAATTCTTTTTCAGCCGTCCAACGGCTGAGGAATCGGGGTAGTACGTGGCAGATGCCAGTGGTCCAGCAGAGCGGCCAGACACGGAAAACCGTGAGGAGCGCCCTGGCACATACTCGCGCCCATCGACCGCCCAGCTGGAGCAGGTCCCGGCGCCCCCGGCGACTGTACCGCCGGTCCGAAGCCGCGACGTCGCAGTGACTTCATCGGGATCAGCCCCATCGGCGGCCAGCGCAGACCACGGGGCGCTGCCCGAGCGGAAAGTCCGGCCCCGGTCACGGCTCGCCCGCCTGACCGGCAGAGCCTCGAGCGGGTACTCCCCGGTGCTTGAACCGCTGCTGAGGACCGTCAGGGCCAACAACCCCAAGGAAGATCTTGACCTGATCCAGCGCGCGTACCTGGTGGCCGAGCATAGCCACGAGGGCCAGAAGAGGAAGAGCGGCGACCCGTACATCACCCACCCGGTGGCGGTGGCAACGATTCTGGCCGAATTGGGCATGACCGGCACCACTTTGGCTGCCGCCCTGCTGCACGACACCGTCGAGGACACCGCCTGCACCCTCGACGACATCAAGCGTGACTTCGGAGCCGAAGTGGCAATGCTGGTGGATGGTGTGACGAAGCTGGACAAGGTGTCCTTTGGGGACGCTGCACAGTCGGAGACCGTTCGTAAAATGGTGGTCGCCATGGCCAAGGACATCCGTGTCCTGGTGATCAAACTTGCGGACCGGCTCCACAACGCCCGGACCTGGCGCTTTGTCTCTCCCGAGTCGTCGGCCAGGAAGGCCCGCGAGACACTTGAAATATTCGCGCCTCTTGCGCACCGGCTTGGCATGAATACCATCAAATGGGAGCTTGAGGACCTGTCCTTTGCGGCGTTGCACCCGAAGGTCTACGAAGAGATCGTCCGGATGGTGGGTGACCGTACTCCTGAACGGGAGAAGCACCTGGCGGTGGTGCGCACCCAGATCGGCGAAGACCTTCGATCGGTCAAGATCAAGGCGACAATCACCGGACGCCCGAAGCACTACTACTCCATCTACCAAAAGATGATCGTCCGCGGCAAGGACTTCGATGACATCCACGACCTGATGGGGATTCGGGTGCTGGTGGACAGCGTGAGGGACTGCTACGCCACCTTGGGTCAGCTGCATGCCCGCTGGAATCCGCTGCCCGGCCGGTTCAAAGACTACATAGCGATGCCCAAGTTCAATATGTACCAGTCGCTTCACACCACAGTGATTGGGCCTGGCGGACGTCCGGTGGAGATTCAGATCCGGACTCACGATATGCACCGTCGAGCCGAGTACGGCGTTGCGGCGCACTGGAAATACAAGGGCGCTAGCGGCAAAGCCGGAGAGGGACCCGACAACAGCGACATGGGGTGGCTGCGGAGCCTGGTCGACTGGCAGCAGGAGACCGCCGACCCGGATGAGTTCCTTGACTCGCTGCGCTTCGAAATCAACGCCCGCGAGGTGTTCGTGTTCACCCCCAAGGGTGAAGTGATGGCGTTGCCTGCCGGGTCCACACCGGTGGACTTCGCCTATGCAGTCCACACCGAGGTGGGGCACCGAACCATCGGAGCCCGGGTCAACGGGAAGCTGATCCCGTTGAACAGCGAACTGAACCACGGCGACTGGGTAGAAATCTTCACCTCCAAGGCCGAGGGTGCTGGCCCGAGCCAGGACTGGCAGGGGTTCGTCAAGAGCCCGCGGGCTCGCAACAAGATCCGGCAGTGGTTCACCAAGGAACGCCGCGAAGAGGCGATCGAAAAGGGTAAGGAACTGCTCACCCGCGCAATGCGCAAGCAGAACCTGCCACTTCAGCGCATGATGACACACGACGCTCTGATAGCTGTGGCCCAGGAGTTGAGGCACGCGGACATTGCTGCTCTTTATGCGGCAGTCGGTGACGGCCACTCCTCAGCCCAGAACGTGATCGAACGTCTGGTCGCTCTGATGGGTGGGAACGAGGGTGCCGAAGAGAGCCTCGCCGAGACGGCGGTCGCCACCACGCCGCGCCGCCCCAAATTCTCCGACTCCGGGGTGACCGTGCGCGGCGTCGGCGACGTCTGGGTCAAAATCGCGCGCTGTTGCACTCCAGTACCGCCGGATCCCATCATCGGGTTCGTTACCCGCGGATCAGGGGTATCGGTCCATCGGAACGACTGCCGCAACGTCGAGGAATTGCGTGATCAGCCGGATCGGATTGTGGACGTTGACTGGGCTCCCACCCAGTCCAGCGTGTTCCTGGTCGAGATCCAGGTTGAAGCGCTTGATCGCAAGAGTCTCCTCTCTGACGTGACACGGGTCCTCTCGGAAAACCACGTCAACATTCTGGCGGCGAGCGTGAACACTTCAACGGACCGGGTGGCACTGTCGCGGTTTGCTTTCGAGATGGGGGACCCGAAGTACCTGACCCACATCCTGAACGCGGTCAGACGGATAGACGGCGTGTTTGACGTCTACCGCACTACAGGGGCCCAGCGGAGGCTCTAGCTGCCTGACCGTCGGCTCCGAATGGGGTGGACTCTAGCTTGAATGCATGGCGCTCTGGAGGCGAGCCAGGGCGCGGTTCTTACCAGGAACCCGCCGGGTTGCTTCCAGGGCCCTGGCTACGAGCGTCAGCTCACACTGCAAGTCCGGATGGGCTGCCAGCCTGACGAGGGTTGGCATGGCCCAGGAGTCATGTCCATGCACCGCAACATCGAGCGCGGTCCGCAGGGGAGCGGTGACGCCTACCCCGCCGACCACCCGTACATCACAGGGTCCTAAAGCCACCTGATGCATGAGTGCTTCACTAAACGGTGGCAGGGCGGTGGTGCGGCGTCGGTGATCTGTCACCAGATTGACCGTTTCCGGCAGCGGCGCGCAACCATAGACCCAGGCGGCGCTTTGGCGGGCAAGCGCCACTTTGGCCCGCAACGACACCGGGACACACAGGATCGCAGACTGGGCGCGGGAAGCGGGGTCTAGGCGGTGGTCCGCGCGTGCATAGGAATCCCCGCAGACACGGTGCAGCAGTCCGTCGATCCGCATAGCCTGCAACTCCACGCTGCTGAAGAGGTCGTTGGCTCGGAAGAGCACTCCGCCGGAGGAGGTGATCGGCTCGGCTGGGGTTTCTCCGGCAGCGGCTCCCAGCTGAAGATGGGACATGGCCCAAGCATTCCGAGTTTGGCGCCTCAACGAAAGCCCCGGCGTCGAGTTGTGGATAACCGGACTGGTGGCTGACCGGACTATTCATCCACAACCCCACGCCGGGGCTGATGGTTCGGGTGCTGCTAGGAGAAGTCCCGCGCTGACTTCTGGAGCATATCCATCCATTGTTGACGTGCGGACAGGGCTTCCTTGGCGGCTGCAATGCGTTTCGCGTCGCCAGCCTTCTCGGCGGCGTTCAGGTCCTCCTGGAGGGCAGCGATAGTGGCTTCCAGCTGGCTCAGAGCACTGTTGGTGCGGGCCTGGGTCTCGGGGTTGGTCCGCTCCCAATGGGCGTCGTCGGCAGCCTTCACCGCGTCCTCGACTTCGCGAATACCTGCTTCGATCCGCCCCATGTCCGCGCGTGGCACCTTGCCGGCTTCTTCCCAGCGGTCACGAATCGACTGAAGCGACTTCTTCGCGGCCGCAAGGTTCTTGATCGGTAGCAACTGGCGTGCCTCGACCAGCAGGGCTTCCTTGACCACAAGGTTCGCCCCGTATTCCTCGTCGATTGCCTCGTTGGTTGCTTTCCGTGCGGTGAAGAACTTGTCCTGGGCGGCCCGGAAACGTGCCCACAGGGCGTCGTCGTCCTTACGGCTGGCTCGCTTGGAGGCCTTCCACTCATCCATCAACCGGCGGTATTCGCCGGCGGTGTGGCCCCAGTCGGTTGAGGTGGAAAGCGCCTCGGCCTGCTGGATGAGGGACTCCTTGGCCTGTTTAGCCGAGGCGTTGTCAGTGTCCAGTTGGGAGAAGTACGCGCGCCGGTGGCGGTCGAAGATGGTGCGTGCCGCGCGGAACCGCTTCCAGAGGCCGTCCTCGGTGCCGCGGCCCAACCGGATGCCGTTCTTCTGCGCGGCCTTCCAGGTCTCGAACAGCTCGTTCATCCGGGTGCTGCTGGCTTTCCACTGCACCGTGGACGGGTCGCGGCCGGCGATTTCCTCGGCTTCGGCGACTATCGCTTCGCGGGCTGCGAGATCGGCTGACTTCAGCGCATCCTGCTCGGCCTTTTCGGCGGCAACAAGCTCCGCGATCTGGGTGTTCAGGGCGTCCAGCCGCGCTTCGAGGGCAAGCACGTCGCCAACGATCTTCTTCTCCGCGACCTGTTCCCGCAGATGACCGGCGGTCTTCTGCATGTCGGCGGATGGGGCCTTCGCGTGAACACGCTGTTCCAGGAGCGCGATCTGGCTGGCGACGTCGTCGTACTTGCGCACGAAATAGGCCAGCGCCTCCTCCTTGGAGGCATCGGGGTACTGGCCGACGGCGTGCTCCTCGCCGTTGACGATGAGGAAGACGTGGCCGTCGTCCTCTACCCGGGCAAACTTGGCTGCTTCGCTGAGCGGGGTGTTGTGCGCCGGGGGAGCGGCGACTGCTGCCCCGGGCTTCGCGCCTGGCTTACCGCCAGGCTTCGCACCGGGTCGTGGCGCCATCGCTGCGGGGCTGGGAGCGGTGCCGGGAGAAGGCGTGGGGCGGACGGCTTCAGCCACGGCTGGTTCAGCCTCGGGCGCCTCAGCCTCAGGCGCGGCTGATTCCGCCTGCTCGGGCTCACCAGCCTGCTCATGACCAGTTGTTGTTTCCTCGTCGCCTGACGTTTCGTCGGTACGGGGTGTTTCGTCGGATTGCTGACTTTGTGTCACCGCTAGAAGTCTTTCGCTCGTTGGTTTGCCTGCTGCCTTGCGGCAATTGGTTCAGGGCTATCGAGTCTATCGCCACGGCGTCCCCGCGCCGCGCAGCCTCAGAGGTTACTTTACGCATAAGGATTCGCGAGCGGAATCTCGGTTCCCCGTCAAAGCCGGGTAAAATCGGAGACCGTCAACCCGATATCACATCCCGCAAGGAGCTCAGCCGCATGGCACGCAAGGCCTCACTGTCCGGTTTTCCCGAATGGCTGCCGGAGGAACGCCTGGTGGAACTGCATGTGCTCGACACGTTGCGGAAGACCTTTGAGCTGCATGGCTTCTCCAACATCGAAACCCGCGCGGTGGAGACGGTGTCCCATCTGCTCCGCAAAGGAGACATCGACAAAGAGGTCTACGCCGTGTCGCGTCTGCAGGCCGACGACGACGGCGGCCGCGCCACCAGTTCCGACGACGGCCTCGCCCTGCACTACGACCTGACCGTGCCCTTCGCCCGCTACGTGGTGGAGAACTCCGGCCACCTTGCCTTCCCGTTCCGCCGCTACCAGATCCAGAAGTGCTGGCGTGGCGAGCGGCCGCAGGACGGGCGGTTCCGTGAGTTCACCCAGGCCGACATCGACGTCGTCGGCGACGGTGTCCTCCCGTTCCGGTACGACGTCGAGCTGGCCCTGGTGGTGGTCGACGCCCTCTCGGCACTGCCGATCCCCGACTTCACCGTGCGCGTAAACAACCGGAAGTTGGCCGAGGGCTTCTACCGGGGCATCGGCCTCGAAGACACCGCCGGTGTGCTGCGCAGCATCGACAAGCTGGAAAAGATCGGTGCGGAGAAGGTCACCGCCCTGCTGCAGACCGAACTCGGTGCCACCGACGACCAGGCGGTTCTGGCGCTCCGCCTCGCCTCGATCAGGACCGCTGATGTCTCCTTCGTCGACCAGGTACGAGCCCTCGGCGTAACGCACCCGCTGCTTGAGGAGGGTCTGAACGAGCTGGAGCAAGTCATCGCTGAAGCCTCCCGGCGCGCGCCGGGCCGGGTGGTCGCAGACCTGAGCATCGCCCGGGGTCTGGACTACTACACCGGAACCGTGTACGAGACTGTCCTCAACGGGCACGAATCGCTGGGGTCCATCTGCTCCGGTGGCCGTTACGACAGCCTGGCCACCAAGGGCAACCGGACGTTCCCCGGTGTGGGCCTCTCGATCGGCGTCACGCGGCTGGTCTCGCGGATCCTCAGCCAGGACTTCACCGCTGTGTCCCGACAGGTGCCCACTGCCGTGCTGATTTCGCTGACCGATGACAGCTCCTGGTCCGCGGCGCAGGACATCGCTACCTCCCTGCGGAGTCGCGGCATTTCGGCTGAGGTGGCAGCCTCGGCCGAAAAATTCGGCAAGCAGATCAAGTTCGCTGACCGGCGGGGGATCCCGTTTGTCTGGTTCACTGCCACGGACGGCACCCACGAGGTCAAGGACATCCGCACCGGCGCCCAGGAACCAGCAGACCCGGACACCTGGTCGCCTCCGGCAGTTGATCTTGTCCCGACGGTGCTCCGCGCCAAGCCAGCCGCAGGCTGACCCGAGCACTGCACCGAAAGGTCAGACGCGGCGTCGTCGTACTCCACTGACGACGGCGCGGCCCAGCACTCCCGCGGCCAGCACGGCCAGCATCGTGACGACCGAGGTCACCGGCAGGGTGAGCGCCAACAGCACGCACCCGCAGAAGCCCACCACGTTCAGCGCCCGCGGTGAATGCCACGGCCGCTCCGTGAGGGTAAACGCCGACAGGTTCGCGATCGCATAGTAGATCAGCACCCCGAAGCTTGAGAAGCCCACCACCGTCAGCACATCGGTGGTCAGGAGCAGGACGATGACGACGACGGCGGTCGCCACGTCCGCGGCATAGGGGACGCCGAAGCGCTCCCAGATCCCGGCCAGCGCGCGGGGAAGATCACCCTCGCGTGCCATGGCCAGGGTGGTCCTGCCCACCCCGGCAATCAAGGCCAGCAGCGCCCCCAGGCTGGCGAGGGCAGCTGCCACCGTGACCGCCGTCGTCGGGATCCCCGAGGTGGAGGGGGTGAAGACCTCCCGAAGAGGTGCGGTGGAGGTGGCGAGCGCTGTCGGGCCCAGTGCATTCAGCAGTCCCCAGGAAAGCAGCAGATACAGCACCAGGGTGAACCCGAGAGAACCGAAGATCGCGGCCGGGATGTTGCGGCGGGGGTCGCGGACCTCCTCGCCCATGGTGGCGATCCGCGCGTACCCGGCGAAAGCGAAGAACAGTAACCCGGCGGCCTGCAGCACACCGAGCCAGGTGGTGGGCAGCGCCACGACGTCGGCCGGTGCTGGTGCGGCGAAGGCCGCCACCACCACGAACGCCAGCACCGGGATCACCAGGGACACGATGATCCGGGTCATCAGGGCAGTGCGGGTGACTCCCAGGAGGTTGACCACGGTCAGGCCCACCACCGCCGCGACCGCTGCGGCGGTTTCGAAACCCGGAGCGGCGTACAGTCCAAACGTCAGGGCCATGGCGGCACAGGACGCGATCTTCCCGGTGATAAAGCTCCAGCCGGCGATGAACCCGGGCCAGGGGCCGAGCTGGCGGCGCCCATAGACGTAGGTGCCGCCGCTGTCCGGATGGACCGCGGCGAGCTGCGCCGACGCTGCGGCATTGCAGTAGGCGACGAAACCGGCGATGGCCACGGCGAGGGGAAGCCAGCTTCCCGCCGAGGCGGCTGCGGGCGCGAACACCACAAACACGCCGGCGCCGATCATTGAACCGATGCCCACAGTGGTGGCGTCGAAGCCGCCCAACTGCCGACGAAGCCCTGGTGGGTTACTCATGGCCATGTGGTTCCCCTGTGTGGCGGGTGGGTCCCGGTATCACCGGTAAACTCGAACGAGACGATCTTTTCACATGCGGGTAGCGAATGATGCCCCGTGCCCCCACCCGGAAGGAATGCTGTGCTGCGCACACATGACCTCGGTTCACTGCGGACCGAGCACATTGGACACACCGTCACCCTGGCAGGCTGGGTAGCCCGCCGCCGAGATCACGGCGGTGTCGCATTCCTTGACCTGCGCGACGCCTCAGGTTTCGCCCAGGTGGTGGTCCGGGAAGAGGAAGTGTTCCATGGACTGCGCAACGAGTACGTCCTGCAGATCACCGGCACCGTCGAGAAGCGCCCCGAGGGCAACGAGAACCCGGCACTGGCCACCGGCGGCATTGAAGTGATCGCCGAGACGGTCACCATCCTCAACACCTCCGACCCGCTGCCGTTCCAGATCGACGAGCACGTGGAGGTTGGTGAGGAAGCCCGGCTGAAGCACCGCTACCTCGACCTGCGCCGGCCCGCCCCGAACGCCAACCTCCGCCTGCGCTCGGAGGCGAACCGGGTGGCCCGCGAACTGCTGCACCAGGACGGGTACGTCGAAATCGAGACCCCCACGCTGACCCGCTCCACCCCCGAGGGTGCCCGCGACTTCGTGGTCCCGGCACGTCTGTCGCCCGGATCCTGGTACGCCCTGCCCCAGTCCCCGCAGCTCTTCAAGCAGCTGCTCCAGGTGGGCGGCTTTGAAAAGTACTACCAGATTGCCCGCTGCTACCGCGATGAGGACTTCCGCGCGGACCGCCAGCCCGAATTCACCCAGCTCGACATCGAAGCCAGCTTCGTGGAGCAGGACGACATCATTGCCCTGGGCGAGAACCTGGTCAAGGCACTCTGGCAGCTCATCGACGTCGAAATCCCCACCCCCATCCAGCGGATGACCTACGCCGACGCGATGGCCCGGTTCGGCTCCGACAAGCCCGATCTGCGCTTCGGCCTTGAGCTGACCGAGCTCACCGAGTTTTTCAAGGACACCGAGTTCGGTGTCTTCAAGGCACCCTACGTCGGGGCCGTCGTCATGCCCGGCGGGGCTTCCCAGCCGCGCCGCCAGCTTGACGCCTGGCAGGAATGGGCCAAGCAGCGCGGCGCCAAGGGCCTCGCGTATGTCCTGGTCGACGACGACGGCAGCCTCCGCGGCCCCGTCGCCAAAAACCTCACCGACGCCGAGCGCGAGGGCCTGCCCTCCGCCGTCGGCGCCAACCCAGGCGACTGCATCTTCTTCGCCGCCGGGGACAAGACCCCGTCCCGCGCGCTGCTCGGTGCTGCGCGCGTCGAGATCGGCCACCGCACCGGCCTGATCGACCCGAACGCCTGGGCCTTCGTCTGGGTGGTCGACGCACCCATGTTCGAACCGGCGTCGGCAGCTGTGGCAGCCGGCGACGTCGCCGTCGGCGGGGGAGCCTGGACGGCCGTCCACCACGCCTTCACCTCCCCGAAGCCCGAGTACCTGGACACCTTCGACAAGGATCCCGAGACCGCCCTGGCCTACGCCTACGACATTGTCTGCAACGGCAACGAAATTGGGGGCGGCTCGATCCGTATCCACCAACGTGACGTGCAGGAACGGGTCTTCGCGGTCATGGGCATCAGCCAGGAAGACGCGCAGGAGAAGTTCGGCTTCCTCCTCGAGGGATTCAAGTTCGGAGCGCCCCCTCACGGCGGCATCGCGTTCGGCTGGGACCGGGTGGTCGCACTGATGGCCGGTACCGAGTCCATCCGCGACGTCATCGCCTTCCCGAAGTCCGGTGGCGGTTTTGATCCGCTGACCGCGGCTCCAGCCCCGATCACCGCGCAGCAGCGCAAGGAAGCCGGAGTGGACTTCAAGCCGGAGCAGAAGAACTAGGGCACCGTTGTTCCTCACCCGGTGAGCTGAACGGGTGGGGAACAGGCGGGCTGTGCTGCTTTGTGACGGGAATGGACACACGCCCGATCCGGTTATGAAATACTGATACACACAAACGTGCTCCGGGGTCGGTGTAATTCCGAACCGGCGGTGATAGTCCGCGACCCGTCCGCTGCCAGTGCTACCGCGCTGGCGTGGCCGGTTGAACTGGTGAAACTCCGGTACCGACAGTTAAAGTCTGGATGGGAGAAGCGCGTGCAGCTTTGGCTGTGCTGGTTTGGTGGTGCCTTCGTGCGCCTTCGCCAGCACCGGCCGTTCCTGTCGTTACCCCCGGAGCGTACCGCTCGAGACTAGGGGACGACATGGATTTTCTGAGGTGGCTGTTCGACGCTCAGATCCCCGTCGCCGGAAGCTCGTTGCTGCTCCGCGAAGTGATTGGCAACGTCTTCGGGCTCCTCAGTGCGCTCGGTGGGATGCGCCGGAAACTCTGGGCCTGGCCCGTCGGTATCATCGGCAACGTTCTGCTCCTCACCGTCTTCCTCGGCTCCATTTTTGGCGGTGCCGATACCGCCAACCTGCTCGGGCAGGCCGGCCGCCAGATCATGTTCATTGCCGTCGCCGTCTACGGCTGGCGTCGGTGGCGGGCCAGCGCACAGTCCGACGGCCATGCGATCACACCGCGGTGGGCTTCAACCCGGGCGCGGATCGGCCTCGTCTCGGGCATGATCCTCGGCACCGTCGCGATCACGCCCCTCTTCCGGATGCTCGGTTCCTACGAACCCGTCTGGGCCGACGCGTGGACGTTCGTCGGGTCACTGCTCGCCACCATCGGCATGGCCAAGGGATGGGTCGAGTTCTGGCTCATCTGGGTGGCCGTCGACGTCGTCGGGGTGCCTCTGCTGTTCAGCGCCGGCTACTACGCCACCGCCTTCATGTACCTGTTCTACGGGGTCTTCACCCTGATCGGGTTCTTCGTCTGGATGCGTGCCCGGGAGAGCAAACCCCGCGTCGACGTCCTGCTCCCCGATCCCACGGTCCGGTAGACGCCGTGAACATGACCCTTCGGGACCCCGACTTCTCCGCCGCTGAACGCGGCGCGATGCAATCTGCCGTCAGCCTGGCCGGCCGCGGGGTGCGCGGGGCCAACCCGCTGGTGGGAGCAGTGGTACTTGACGAGCGCGGCACAGCGATTGGCTCCGGGTACCACCGGGGAGCGGGTACTCCGCACGCCGAAGTTGATGCCCTCGCCAAGGCCCTGACGCAGCGGGCTGACCTGACCGGGTGCACGCTGATCTGCACCCTTGAACCGTGCAACCATGCCGGGCGCACGGGCCCCTGTACCGAAGCCATCGCCGCGGCAGGGATCACCCGCGTGGTCTACGCCGCCGACGACGTCCACGGTCCTGCCGCCGGTGGCGCTGGCTGGCTCACCGCCCACGGCGTTGAGACGGTCGGCGGGTTGATGGCCGATGAGTCCCACCAGCTCAACCACCGCTGGCGGGAAGCCACCAGCTCCCGCCGCCCCTTCATCACCCTCAAGATCGCCCAGACCCTCGATGGGAAGGTTGCCGCGGTTGACGGCTCCAGCCAGTGGATCACCGGCCCCGAGTCGCGCAACGACGGGCACTCGATTCGGCGCCGTGCCGACGCCGTGCTCGTCGGCACCGGCACCGTGCTGGCCGACAACCCACGACTTTCTGCCCGCAACCCTGACGGGACCGTCACCACAAGGCAGCCCCTCCGCGTGGCGATGGGACTGCGCACTGTCCCCGACGACGCCGCCATCCGCGCCGGACACTTCGTTCACCTCACCACCCGCGACCCGTGGGAGGCTGGGCGTCACCTGTACGACGACGGCGTCGGCCACCTGATGATCGAGGGCGGCCCCACCATCGCCACTGCTTTCCTGGCCGCGGGGCTGGTCGACGAACTGTTCATCTATCAGGCGCCCCTGCTCCTCGGCGCCGGCACCCCGGCCATCCAGTCGCTCGGGATCGATTCCCTGCGAGACGCCAGCAGCTGGGTGCTCGACCCGTACGGGGGCGCGACGATCACCCGATACGGAAACGACGTCCGCCTCCACCTCAGCCCGGCACCGACCGCCCCGGCAGCCACCCGGGCTTCCCAGTCTTCTCTCCGAACGATCACCAGCAGCAAAGGATCCAGCACATGTTCACAGGAATAGTCGCCGAAAAGGGCAGCGTTGTTTCACTCGACGTCTCGGCGGACCAAACCAGCGCCATCCTGGTTTTCGACGCACCCACCACCGGCGAGGACCTGGGCCTAGGCGGGTCCATCGCGGTCAACGGCGTCTGCCTCACGGCAACCAGCGTTGAGGGCGGCCGGATCGCCGTCGACGTGATGGGGGAGACACTCCTGCGAACCACCACTGGGTCCCTTGCCCCCGGTGGCACCGTGAACCTCGAGCGTTGCGTCCCGGCGAGTGGGAGGCTGGACGGTCACGTTGTCCAGGGCCACGTCGATGGGATCGGTACCTTGCTTGAGCGCGAAGACCAGGGCGCCTGGCACCGTCTCCGCTTCGGATTGCCGACCAGGCTAGCCCGTTACGCGGCCGAGAAGGGGTCAATCACCGTCGACGGTGTTTCCCTCACGGTCAGCGCCGTCAGTGCAGTTTCGGCTCCTGACCCCTGGTTTGAGGTCGGGCTGATTCCCACCACCCTGCAGGAAACCAGTCTGGGCCTGAAACAGATCGGGGATTCGGTAAACCTGGAAATGGATGTGATGGCCAAATATGCTGAGCGGCTCATGAGCTTCATGGTGCCCGCCTGGCAGACGCCGAACACCCAGTCCATCCCGATCCAGAAACCGGCAATTCTGAAACCGTCGGTCCCCCCGGCAGTCGCTGAGTCGCAGCCATGATCACCCACCAGCCAGCACCGCAGGCCCTGACCATCCGGCTGGATTCCGTGGCGGAGGCGGTGGCGGCGATGGCCGCGGGCCGGGCCGTCGTCGTCGTCGACGATGAACGGCGCGAAAACGAGGGCGACATCATCTTCGCCGCCCAGTTCGCCACCCCCGCGCTGGTGGGGTGGACCGTGAGGTACACCTCGGGCGTGCTGTGCGTTCCGATTTCCGGCGTCGCCGCGGATCGGCTGTTACTGCCGCCCATGACAGCCGTCAACGAGGATGCCAAGGGGACCGCCTACACCGTCTCCTGCGACGCGGCGGTGGGCATTTCCACCGGGATCAGCGCGGCCGACCGCGCGGTCACTGCGCGCCTCCTCGCCGACCCGACGACGACGGCGGCCGACCTCACCCGGCCCGGCCACATGTTCCCGTTGCGCGGGGCCCCGGGTGGTGTCGGTCAACGTCCAGGCCACACCGAGGCGGGGCTGGAGCTGTGCGCCCTCGCCGGTCTGGAACCCGCGGCGGTCATCGCCGAGGTGGTCCACGACGAAGGTCACATGATGCGGCTACCCGACCTCAGGGACTTCGCCGACAGCCACGGTGTGCCCCTGATCTCGATCAAAGACCTGCTGAGCTACCTCAGTGACCCAACCAGAGACGAGAAGGGCCTCCGATGAATACCACCAGCGTCACCGGCGGGCCGACGGTTAGCCTTCCTACAGCCTTCGGACAGTTCACCACCCAGGCCTGGACCGACGAGGTGACGGGGGTTGAACACCTCAGCCTGTCATCCACCGGGGCCAATCCACTCGGGACCAGCGGGGACCCCGGCCCGCAGACGGAGGCACCCCTGGTACGGATGCATTCGGAGTGCCTGACCGGGGACGTCTTCTCGTCGTATCGCTGCGACTGTGGTGAACAACTTGAGCAGGCCCTCCAGCTGGTCAGCGAACAGGGCGGCACCGTGCTCTATCTGCGCGGCCAGGAGGGCAGGGGGATCGGCCTGGCCAACAAAATGCGCGCCTACGCCCTGCAGGACACCGGGGCGGACACCGTCGAAGCCAACGAACAGCTCGGGCTGCCCGTCGACTCGCGGGACTACCAAGCCGCCGCGGCGATCCTCAGCCAGCTTGGTCTGCGCTCTATCCGGCTGCTCAGCAACAACCCCGAGAAGCGGGACAAACTCGTCCTGTACGGCATCGACGTCACCGCGATGGTCCCCTCGGAGGTGCCCGCGCGTGCCGAGAACCAGCGGTACCTGCAGACCAAACGGGACCGGCTGAACCACCAGCTGACCCTTCTGGAAGACCACGGGATCCAGCAAAGCTGACCGACCCCCATCACCAGCCTCACCTACCGAAAAGAGACCCTCATGAGCGGCCACGGCGCACCAGCCATCGATCTCAGCCACCTATCCGGAAAGGGGCACCTTCGCCTCGTCGTCGTCGCCGCCAGCTGGCACACGGAAATTATGGACGGATTGCTTGCTGGCGCGCTCCGGGCCGCCACGGATGCCGGAATCCAGCCGACAGTGGTCCGGGTTCCCGGCAGCTTCGAACTGCCGGTCGCTGCCGCCCGGCTGGCACCGCACTTCGACGCGGTGGTGGCGCTCGGCGTCGTCATCCGCGGCGGCACCCCGCACTTCGACTATGTCTGCCAGGCGGCCACCTCAGGTCTTACCGACGTCAGCGTCAGTTCCGGAAAGCCCGTAGGCTTCGGCGTCCTGACCTGCGACACGGAACAGCAGGGCCTGGACCGGGCGGGCCTGCCCGGGTCCAGCGAGGACAAAGGCTACGAGTCGGTGGCCGCCGCGTTGACCACCGCCGCGGTCCTGGACGGCTGGCAGGGGTAGAGCTTTGTCACACCGAACTCACCGAATGAGGCTCAATGCTGCCAACCCAGTAACGTTGGCAGTGTGAAAAGCTTCGAATCCCTCTTCGCTGAACTCAGCGCCAAAGCCATCGACCGCCCGGACGGGTCGCGGACCATCGCCGAACTCGACTCGGGTGTCCACGGCATCGGCAAGAAAGTGGTCGAGGAAGCCGCCGAGGTGTGGATGGCCGCCGAGTACGAATCCGACGAGGCTGCGGCCGAGGAAATCTCCCAGCTGCTCTACCACCTGCAGGTCCTGATGATCGCCAAGGGTCTGACGCTGGACGACGTGTACAAGCATCTCTAGGCACCCTTCCGCCAGGATCCAGGTGCCCCAGCAGCAGACCTCCCCCGAAACCTTCAGCGAAAGAACCCCCATGCTTCGTGTAGCAGTCCCCAATAAGGGCGCCCTGTCCGAGTCAGCCTCCGCCATGCTTGCGGAGGCTGGCTACCGTCAGCGCCGCGACACCCGTGAACTGGTCCTCGAAGACCCCGACAACGGTGTCGAATTCTTCTTCCTCCGACCCCGCGATATCGCGGTCTACGTAGGGTCCGGGACCCTCGACGTCGGGATCACCGGCCGCGACCTGTTCCTGGACGCCGACGTCGACGCCGAAGAGCGGCTGACACTGGGCTTCGGCGCCTCGACTTTCCGGTTCGCCGGACCGGTAGGTCACTTCAGCAATGTCGCGCAGCTCGACGGCAAGCGGCTGGCGACCAGTTATGACGGACTCCTGCGCCGGCATCTCGCCGACCACGGCGTCAACGCGACAGTGGTGCGGCTCGACGGTGCCGTCGAATCGTCGGTCCGGCTCGGTGTCGCCGACGCCATCGCCGACGTCGTCGAAACCGGCAACACGCTCAAGGCCGCGGGAATGGAAATCTTCGGCGACCCGATCCTGCGTAGCGAGGCCGTCCTGATCGGACGCAGCGGCGACACCCCGGCCGGCCTCGACGTGCTGATCCGCCGCCTGCAGGGTGTCCTCGTGGCACGGCAGTACGTGCTGATGGACTACGACATCCGCAAGGACCTGGTCGACGCAGCGGCAGCCCTCACGCCAGGCCTCGAATCGCCGACGGTGTCCCCGCTCCGCGACTCTGACTGGGTGGCCGTCCGGTCCATGGTGCTGCGCAGCCAGACCAACCGCATCATGGACGAGCTGTACGAACTCGGCGCCCGCGCCATTCTCGTCAGCACCATCCACGCCTGCAGGGTCTAGGGGCAGCCATGGGTGTGGCCATTCGGGTTATCCCGTGCCTCGACGTCGACGCGGGTCGCGTTGTCAAGGGCATCAATTTCGCCGACCTGCGGGACGCCGGTGACCCGGTGGAGCTCGCGCACCGGTACGACCGAGCCGGCGCCGACGAACTGACGTTCCTCGACGTCACCGCGTCCTCCGGCAACCGGGACACCACGTTCGACGTCGTCGCCCGCACCGCTGAGGAGGTCTTCATCCCGCTGACGGTCGGCGGGGGAGTCCGCGGGATTGCCGACGTCGACAAGCTGCTGCGGTTCGGGGCCGACAAGGCATCGATCAACACGGCAGCCGTTAGTCGCCCGGACGTCATCGACGAGATCTCCAGCCACTTCGGATCGCAGGTTCTGGTGCTCTCGCTTGATGCGCGGCGCGTGCCCGGGGGCGGGACGCCGTCGGGCTTCGAAGTGACCACCCATGGGGGCCGTCAGGGCACAGGGATCGACGCCGTGCAGTGGGCCAGGGAAGCAGCGGACCGTGGGGTGGGCGAGATTCTCCTCAACTCGATCGACGCCGACGGCACCAAGGCCGGATTTGATCTGGAGATGATCCGCGCGGTGCGGGCCGCCGTCAAGGTTCCGCTGATCGCCTCCGGCGGCGCCGGCTTGCCCGAGCACTTTCCGCCGGCAGTGCAGGCCGGAGCTGATGCGGTGCTCGCGGCGTCGGTGTTCCACTTTGGACCCCTGGACGCTATTGCCCAGGTCAAGAAGGCCATCAGCGACGCAGGCTTCCCCGTCCGCTAGTGGGGATGTGCAGCTGTGGCGGGTGACCACAACTGTCCAAGGTGTTCGACGGCGAAGGGGATCGTCGGCCGTCGGGCAGGAAAAGGGCGGGCCCTGGGGAGTTAGAGGCCGACCTCGGCGCTATCGAGCAGTGCGACGGCGTCAGGCTGGCCTTCGAATGTCACGAGGGCATGGCGGGTCCGACCGTGGGCGTGCATGAGGAGCTCCCCGGGATCGCCCTTGATGGCAACCGACACCGGGGCCCGCTTGGCCACATGGCGCACACCATCCGCCCGAACCAGCACGATACCCAGGTCCACGCCCCGGTACAGGATGGCGGCGCGTTTGATCAGGTCGTCCCAGAGGGCGTTTGAGTAGTCCTCATCGAGGGCGCGGGGCGCCCACCGGCTCCGCGCGCGGCGGACATCTTCGGTATGCACAAAGTATTCGATCAGATTGGCGCTGGCATCGAGCGACTTTGATCGCTTCAGAGGTGAGTAGAACGGGTGCCCGGCACGGAAATCCTCGACCAGCTTCCGGTAACCGGCGGCAGAATCGGCTGTGGCGGACAGCTTTCGCACCGATTTCTCCGATACAGCGGCCAAGGGCTTGATAACCATGGCAAGGCTGACAGCAGGTCGGTGTTCCCGCAGATATAAGTGGGCTGCCAACTCTTTGGTCTGCCAGCCATCACACAACGTGGGCGAGTGGGGCCCTGCTGCGAGGAGCGTTTCGGCCAAGACTTCACGGGAAGGTTCTACATATTGCATCACTGCTGAAACTAGCACGATCCGCTACTTTTTGGCACGAAGAACCACCGGAGCGACCGTCCTGATGGGCTATTAGCCTCCGTCCCCTGGCCACCAACGAGCGCGATAGAATTGACGACGATGCCAACACACACCGACACCACGCCAGCGCCTGATTATTCCGCGGGAAAAACCCTCGATCCGGGGATCGCCGCGGCCCTCAAGCGAGACCCCGCCGGGCTGGTCGCTGCAGTGATCCAACAGTATGATTCGGGCGAGGTGCTGATGCTCGGCTGGATGGACGACGAAGCGGTCCACCGGACCCTCACCACGGGGCGGGTCACCTTCTTTTCCCGGTCCCGGAACACCTACTGGCGCAAGGGCGACACCTCCGGTCACATCCAATGGGTCCAATCGGTGGCCCTGGACTGCGACGGGGACGCCCTCCTGATCCGCGTCGACCAGGTCGGCGCCGCCTGCCACACCGGCACCCGGACCTGCTTCGATGGCAGGGGCCTCGACGTCGTCGTCGCCCAGAGCCTATCCTCGGGCAGTTCCCACGAAAACTCTCCCACCGCCAGCTGAAAGAGCACACACATTCATGCAGGAACTTGGAGTCATCAGCCCCAGCCTTGCCGAGTTCCGCGAGCTCGCCACGGAGCGTCGGGTAGTACCCGTGCACCTGAAGGTGCTGGCGGACGCCCACACCCCGATTGCCATTTACCGCAAGCTAGCCAACGGTGAGCCCGGGACGTTCCTGATGGAATCGGCAGCCGTCGGGGGCGTGTGGTCGAGGTACTCCTTCATCGGCGCCCACTCACGGGCGACGCTAACCAGTCTCGACGGGGAAGCACACTGGCTGGGTGAGCCGCCCGCGGGAGTTCCCACCTCAGGTAGCCCGGTCGAAGCCCTCCGTCAGACCATTGAGGCATTGCGCACCCGACGGTTCGACAACCTGCCGCCGTTCACCTCCGGGCTGGTTGGCTTTATCGGCTGGGAGTCGGTCCGTCATTGGGAGCGGCTCACCAGCCCCCCGGAGGACGATCTTTTCCTCCCCGAGCTGGCCATGTGCCTGGTAACCGACATGGCGGTGCACGACAACTCGGAGGGCACCCTCACCCTGGTTGCCAATGCCATCAACTTCGACGGAACCAGCGACCGGGTGGACGAAGCCTGGCACGACGCCGTCCAGCGGATCCGGGTCATGCTCACCAAGCTGGGTGAGGCTGCCGAACAGCCGGTGTCGGTATTGCAGGACGGGTCGGTGGACACCGCCGAGCTGTTGTCCCGGGTCGATGAGCGCTGGGACAAGCCCAAGTATCTCGCCGCAATCGAGCGGGGCAAGCGAGCCATTGTCGACGGCGACGTCTTCCAGGTGGTCATTTCACGCCGCTTCGAACTCGACTGCCAGGCGTCCCCCCTCGACGTCTACCGAGTGCTGCGCAACACCAATCCCAGCCCCTACATGTATCTGTTCAGCCTTGCTGACGCCGATGGCAGGGAATACTCGATTGTCGGATCCTCCCCGGAGGCACTGGTCACAGTCACCGGCAAGGACGTCATCACCCACCCGATCGCGGGATCCCGTCCGCGCGGCCAGACGCTCGAGGAGGATCGCGCCCTGGCCGATCAACTCCTGGCGGACGAAAAAGAACGCGCCGAACACCTCATGCTGGTGGATCTGGCCCGCAACGACATCTCCAAGGTCTGTGTCCCCGGGTCAGTGGACGTCACCAAGTTCATGGAAGTGGAGCGGTTCAGCCACATCATGCACCTGGTGTCGACCGTCGTCGGATCACTGGCTCCCGACAAAACCGCCTACGATGTCCTCGCCGCCACCTTCCCCGCCGGAACACTCTCGGGTGCGCCCAAACCCCGGGCGCTGCGTCTGATCGACGAGGTTGAACCTCACCGCCGGGGCATCTACGGGGGAGTGGTGGGCTACCTCGACTTCGCCGGCGACATGGACCTGGCGATTGCCATCCGGTCCGCGCTGCTCCGTGAGGGCCGCGCCTACGTGCAGGCCGGCGGCGGAATCGTTGCCGACTCGGTTCTTGAGGACGAGGCGCAGGAAACGGTCAACAAAGCGGCGGCGCCGCTCCGGGCCGCCCTGATTGCCTCAAGTCTCAGGCCTGTCTCCGCAACTGACCTTCAGGAGGTGCCCACCGCATGAATACCGCTTCAGGAACACCGCACACGACCGGCCCACACCACGGGAACACCCCAGCAGCCCCGCGGGCCTGGCAGCGCAAGGGCACCGTGATTCTTGCCACGGTGATCTTTTCGCTCATCGCTTTTGCCAGTACCACCCAGACCTGGTTGACGGTGATCCTGCCGCAGGATGCCGTCCAGACTCCAGACCTGCAGATCCCCGGCAGCGACGCCGCCACCGCCGTCACCGCATTCGCGCTGGTGGCGCTGGCCGCAGCACTGGCCGTCTCCATCGCCGGCCGCATCGCCCGGATCCTGGTGGTGGCGATCCTGTTTATCGCCGGTGTCGGCATCGCCTGGAACAGCCTGCTCGTGGTGGCGGATCCCACCGGCGCGGCGGCCCCCGCCATTGGGGAAGCACTCGGCGTCAGCACCGACAGCGGTGCCGGACTCATTCTGACCCTTTTCCCGTGGCTGGCCGCAGTCGCCGGGCTGGGCCTGATCGGCGCCGCCGTGTGGATGCTTCTCGCCAGCCGCAGCTGGAACCGCTCCATGCGGTATGAGAAGGTAGCCGCCGGTGATTCGCCGGCCCGGAAGACGACCGCCCACTCGGACGAGATCGACAGCTGGGACCAGTTGACCAAGGGAAAAGATCCCACCAGCTAAACCGGGTGAGGGCAGACCGCGGTCGCCCTGAACTAATGGCAGAATGGACAGTAGACCAGTTTCAAGGAGAGTCACCATGGCCAAAGACGCCACAGCTAACGCATCCACCCGGACCGCTTCGACAGAGCACCCGGAGAACTCCAAGCAGAACCACGCCTCGATGCATGACGAAACCATCGGGCATGGCAATAGCCCCGCCGCGTGGACCTGCGTCCTGATCATGCTGGCAGGTGCCGCCGTCTCGTCGTTCGCCTATGTCTTCGCCAGCACCGAAGGGAACTTCAACGCTGGCACGGTCCTGTTTTGGATCGGCATTGCGGTCATGGTGGTCGGTCTCGCTGCCGGTTTCGTCATGAAGCGGGCAGGCTACGGCGTCGGCGGTTCGAAGCTGAAGGGCAAAGACGACTAGGTGAGCGTTCTCGACGACATTATTGCGGGCGTCCGGGAGGACCTCGCGCCGCGGGTTGAGGCACGTCCGCTGGAGCAGTTGCGCGACGACGCCGCGGCCGCCCCGGCGCCCCGCGATGCCTATGCGGCCCTGAGTGGTGACGGCTCGGGGATCACCTTGATCGCCGAGGTGAAACGGCGCAGCCCCTCAAAAGGTGCGCTGGCCGACATTGCGGACCCGGCAGCACTGGCGGTCCGCTACGAAACGGGCGGGGCCGCCGTCGTCAGCGTCCTCACCGAACAACGCCGGTTCGGGGGGTCCCTCGCGGACCTCGACTCGGTGCGCGCTGCCGTCGACCTCCCGCTGCTGCGCAAGGATTTCACGGTTGACGAGTACCAAATCTGGGAGGCTCGTGCCCACGGCGCCGACCTGATCCTGCTGATCGTCGCTGCACTTACCGATGAGGAGCTTGCAGGTTTCCTCGCGCTCACCCACGAGCTGGGGATGAACGCGCTGGTCGAAACCCACACGGACGTCGAGGTTGAACGGGCCGTTGCGGTGGGGGCCAGGATCATCGGAATCAACGTGCGCAACCTCAAGACGCTTGACATTGACCGGTCAGTCTTCGGACCACTGGCCGGAGGAATCCCCGCGGGCACACTGATCGTCGCCGAGTCTGGTGTGCGGGACGTGGCCGACGTCGAGCGGTTCGCCTCGGATGGGGCAGACGCCATCCTGGTTGGCGAGGCGCTGGTTCGCCACGACAACCCCGAAGACACCATCGCGGCGTTCCTCAACGCCGGCCGCAGTGCGCGACTGGTCGACCAGGACCAGCCGACCGCCTAACCACCGGTACGCAGCACACCACCACAACAGGACAGGCAAGCTCATGACCGATTCGCCACAGGCAGCCAACGCATCCACCGGGGTCACCACCGACACGGCCGAGGCCTTCCTCGACCCGACGGCAAGCCTCCGCCACGCCCCGGGACCCTACTTCGGCGAGTACGGCGGCCGGTGGATGCCTGAGTCCCTGATCGCTGCCCTGGATGAGCTGACCGACACCTTCGACAAGGCCAAAGCCGATCCCGAGTTCACCGCCCAGGTGGCCGAACTGAATCGCACCTATGCCGGTCGGCCGTCGCTGCTTACCGAGGCGAAACGGTTCGCCGAGTATGCCGGGGGAGTGCGGATCTTCCTCAAGCGCGAAGACCTCAACCACACCGGGTCCCACAAGATCAATAACGTGCTGGGTCAGGCGCTGCTCGCCAAGCGGATGGGCAAAACCCGGGTCATCGCCGAAACCGGCGCCGGTCAGCATGGCGTGGCCAGTGCCACCGCCGCGGCCCTGATGGGTCTCGAGTGCGTCGTCTACATGGGTGCCGAAGACTGCCGCCGACAGGCGCTGAATGTTGCCCGGATGGAGCTGCTGGGCGCCACAGTGATCCCGGTGACCAGCGGGTCACAGACGCTCAAGGACGCGATCAACGAGGCGTTACGCGACTGGGTGGCCAACGTCGATACCACCCACTACCTCCTCGGCACCGCTGCCGGAGCGCACCCGTTCCCATCAATGGTCAGGTTCTTCCACGAAGTCATCGGTGAAGAAGCCCGCGAGCAGATGCTGGCGGAAACCGGCAAGCTGCCCGACGCTGTCTGCGCCTGCATCGGTGGCGGGTCCAATGCCATCGGCATGTTCCACGGGTTCCTCGACGACCCGGCGGTGGCCCTGTACGGCTTCGAGGCCGGCGGTGACGGTGTCGAGACCGGTCGGCACGCGGCGACCATCACGCTCGGACGCCCGGGTGTGCTGCACGGCGCCCGTTCCTACCTGATGCAGGACGACGACGGCCAGACCGTTGAGTCCCACTCCATCTCAGCCGGACTCGACTATCCGGGCGTGGGCCCCGAACACGCGTACCTTGCCGACATTGGCCGGGTCAGCTACGAACCGATCACCGACGCCGAGGCCATGGACGCTTTCCGCGTGCTGTGCCGCAGCGAAGGAATCATCCCGGCCATCGAGACAGCCCATGCTTTGGCGGGTGCCATCAAGGTGGGCCAGCGGCTTGCTGCTGAGGGTGGAGATCCGGCCGAGAAGATTGTGCTGATCAACCTTTCGGGCCGGGGTGACAAGGACGTGGCGACCGCCGCCGAATACTTCGACCTGTTGCCAGATGACAGCGCCGAATCCGAAATCGGGAAAGAGGGAGAACAGCTGTGACCACCCAGACCACGAGCAAAGCCGCCGCAGCGATCGACCGGGCACGCGACGCCGGGCGAGCGGCCCTGATCGGTTACCTGCCTGCGGGCTTCCCTGATGTTCAGACCACGATTGATGCTGCGTTGGCGATGGCGAACAACGGCGTGGACCTGATCGAGATCGGCATCCCCTACTCCGACCCCGTCATGGACGGCCAGGTCATCCAGGACGCGACGGTGCAGGCGCTCAAGAACGGGTTCACCGTCGAGCGGATCTTCGACATTGTCGAGGGCATCACCTCCCAAACCGACGCTGCCGTGCTGGTGATGACCTACTGGAACCCGGTGATGCAGCTGGGCGTCCGCGAATTCGCCCGGCGCCTGCACGAGGCTGGCGGGGCGGGGCTGATTACCCCCGACCTCATCCCCGATGAGGCCGGGGCATGGATTGCCGCCTCCGACGAGTTCGGCCTGGACCGGGTCTTCCTCGTGGCGCCATCCACCAGCCCTGAACGCATGGAACGCACGGTCAAGGCGAGCCGCGGGTTTGTCTACGCCGTGTCGATCATGGGTATCACCGGTGCACGGACGGCAGTCAGCTCGGCGGCGCGCGCCGTCGTCGACGCCGCCCACGGCGCGGGTGCCGACCGCGCCTGCGTGGGACTGGGCGTGTCAACGGCGGCCCAGGTCAAGGAAATCGCCGCCTACGCGGACGGGGTGATCGTGGGTACTGCCCTCGTTGCTGCCCTGCGCGACGGCGGTGTCGAGGCCGTCTCGGAATTGACCAAGGATCTCAGTAGCGGAACGGGAAAGAGCTAACCTATGGGTATCTCGAGCACCATCGGGGCGCTTCCCCTCAGTATCCCAAGCCCGCCAGCGGAGTGGGCGTCCTTCAGCCTTGGTCCGTTGACGCTCTACACGTACGCCCTGTGCATCCTGGCCGGTATTGTTCTGGCGCTGATGCTGACGGTGTCCCGATGGAAGCGGTACGGCGGCAACCCGGACGTCGTCTGGGACGTGGCCATCTGGGCCATCCCCTTCGGCATCCTTGGCGGCCGGCTCTACCACGTGTTCTCCTCACCGGACGCCTATTTCGGTCCCGACGGCGACCTGGCACGGATACCGCGGATCTGGGAGGGCGGCCTGGGCATTTGGGGCGCCATCGCCCTGGGCGCCGTCGGCGCCTGGATCGGCTGCCGCCGGTCGGGGGTCCGGCTGAGCGCCTTCGCCGATGCCGCCGCACCCGGCATCCTGCTCGCGCAGGCAGTGGGCCGGCTGGGCAACTGGTTCAACCAGGAACTTTTCGGTGCCCCCACCACCCTGCCCTGGGGCCTGGAGATCGATCCGGAGAACGCCAACTTCCCCGACGGCGTCCCCGTGGACACCCTGTTCCACCCGACCTTCCTGTACGAGCTGCTGTGGAACCTCGCCGGCGTCGCGCTCCTGCTGCTCCTCGACAAGAGGTTTGGTCTGCGCGGCGGAATGATGTTCTGGGCCTACGCCGCCTTCTACACGGCGGGCCGCGTCTGGATCGAAGCTCTCCGCATCGACGACGCCGAACTGGTCACCCTCTTCGGTGTCACCCAGCGGTTGAATGTCTGGACCAGCATCCTGGTGCTGCTCGGCGCGATCGCTGTCCTGATCTATCTCGGTACGAAACGCAAGGGTGCCGACACGCCGTCCCTGTATCTGCCAGGGCGTGAACCGTCTGCCGTGGACTCGCCGGACGACACCACTGACACCCACCGTGCCGACACAGACGAAACGAAATCCACCACCCGTGGTAATCTCGTCGAAACAAACGGAAGTGATGAACCTCTCTCCGAGCGGGACAGCACCGATCCGAAAAAGCGGGAGAACGATTCCCGACCCTAGCGTCCAGGGCCACCGCCCACACTGGACACACCGCCACAGTGACGTGGCTCCGGCGCCCCGGCGGAACACCCCTCTCCTGGCGCACCGGATCTGGCGGGTGCCTCCGGTGCCCAGTTGTTCTGCAATCGTTGTCCCAGGAACCTCCCGGGAAGCGTCAGTCACGCCATAGAATTCTGCTAACAAGTTCGTTTAGTGCGCAGCCCACTCGGGTTGCAGACCTGGGGCCAAGGCCGTCCCCTCCCGACGCTCCATTCTGGGGGAAGGACACTACCTATGAATGCTCCCACTTCCGGCAACCCCACCGCCGGCGCTTCCACACACACCTCGGACAACGGGCCATCGGCCCGTCCCGAGCAGGATTCTTCGATCGTTGAGGACGTCGCCGCCGGGGCATCCGCTCCCGTGGCCGACCAGCCCGCCGTCGTCTCACCCTTCGACCGGTTCTCCGCCATTCCCGAAGCCACCGGACTGTACAACCCGGAGAACGAGAAGGATGCGTGCGGCCTGGCCGTGATCGCCACCCTCCGGGGCGAACCGGGCCACGACATTGTCGACCATGCGTTGACCGCGCTTCGCAACCTGGAACACCGGGGTGCAGTAGGCGCCGACGAGGGGACGGGCGACGGCGCAGGCCTCCTCACCCAGGTGCCCGACGAGTTCTTCAGGGCCGTCGTCGGCTTCGACCTTCCACCTGCCGGCCAGTACGCCGTCGGGACCGCTTTCCTTCCCGCCGAAGGACGTGAGGAAGAAACAGCCCGCGCCGGGCTGGAAGCGATCGTCGAGTCCGAGGGCCTCACCGTCCTGGGCTGGCGGGACGTGCCAATCGAGGCCGACCTGGTCGGTGCCATGGCCCGCGCCTGCATGCCCCATTTCGTCCAGCTCTTCCTGGCGCCAGCCGAGGGCACGGCAGACGCCGTCGATATTGATGCGCTGGCGTTCCGGGTCCGCAAGCGCGCCCAGAACAAGCTCGGTGTCTACTTCCCCTCGCTGTCCTCGAAGACCATGGTCTACAAGGGCATGCTGACCACCGCGCAGCTCGAACCGTTCTACCCCGACCTGTCGGACCCGCGTTTCAAGACCAAGCTCGGCATTGTCCACTCCCGGTTCTCCACCAACACCTTCCCGTCCTGGCCGCTGGCGCAGCCGTTCAGGACCATCGCCCACAACGGCGAGATCAACACGGTCAAGGGGAACCGGAACTGGATGCGGGCCCGCCAGTCGCAGCTCTCCCACAGCCTGCTCGGCGATGATCCCGAAGAGTTGTTCCCCATCTGCACCCCCGGGGCGTCGGACTCGGCGTCGTTCGATGAGGTCGCCGAACTGCTGATGCTCTCCGGCCGGCCCATCACCCACGCCATCATGATGATGATCCCGGAGGCGTGGGAAAACCACTCCACCATGGATCCGGCCCGTCGTGCGTTCTACCAGTACCACTCGATGCTAATGGAGCCGTGGGACGGCCCAGCCGCAGTGTCCTTCACCGACGGCACTCTGGTCGGGGCGGTCCTGGACCGCAACGGCCTCCGCCCCGCACGCTACTGGGTGATGGAGGACGGACTGGTGGTGCTCGCCTCCGAGGTGGGGGTCATCGACATTGAACCCTCCAAGGTGGTCCACAAGGGCAGGGTATCCCCGGGCAAGATGTTCCTCGTCGACACCGAGGAAGGCCGCGTCATCGAGGACCAGGAGATCAAGGCCGAGATCGCCTCCGCCAATCCCTGGGGCGAGTGGGTCAAAGACAACCTGCTGCACCTGAAGGACCTCCCCGAGCGGGAGCACGTCCTGCACACCAAAGCCTCCATCAACCGCCGCCAGCGCACCTTCGGCTACACGCAGGAGGAGCTGCGGATCCTGCTCGGACCGATGGCCAAGGCCGGCGCTGAACCGCTCGGCGCGATGGGCTCCGACACGCCGGTGGCCGTGCTGTCCAAGCGCCCCCGGCTGTTGTTCGACTACTTTGTCCAGTCCTTTGCCCAGGTCACCAACCCGCCGCTGGATTCCATCCGTGAGGAACTGGTCACTTCGCTGCGGGCGTCGCTGGGGCCCAACGGCAATCTCCTGTCCACCAAGCGGGTGCACGCCAAACAGGTAGGGCTCTCCTTCCCGGTCATCAACAACGACGAGCTGGCGAAGATTGCCAACATGTCCAACGATGACGGCGAACGCATCAGCATGAAGGTGCGCGGCCTGTACCGGCCCGACGGCGGGGAGGCCTCCCTGCGGGCGCGGCTCACCGAGATCTGCGAGCAGGTTTCCAGCGCCATCAACCGGGGCATCCAGTACATCGTCCTGTCGGACCGCGACTCGAACGCGCAGTGGGCGCCGATCCCGTCGCTGCTGCTCACCAGCGCCGTCCATCACCATCTCCTGAGGAGCGCCAACCGGACCAAGACCTCCCTGGTGGTCGAGGCGGGGGACGTCCGTGAAGTGCACCATGTGGCAGCACTGATCGGGTACGGGTCCTCCGCGATCAACCCGTACCTGGCGATGGAGAGCTGCGAGGAACTGGTCCGCAACGGTGACATCACCGGCGTGACCGCCGAACAGGCGGTCGCCAACCTGATCAAGGGCCTCGGCAAGGGCGTCCTGAAGATCATGTCCAAGATGGGCATCTCAACGGTCGGCTCCTACTGTGGCGCACAGACCTTCGAGGCCCTCGGCCTGGGCCAGGAACTGGTCGACGAGTACTTCCACGGCACGCAGACCCAGCTCGGCGGCGTCGGGCTGGACGTGATTGCTGCCGAGACGGCAGCCCGTCACGCCAGTGCCTACCCGGAGGACGGGATTGACGATCCGCACCGGAGTCTCGACAACGGTGGCGAATACCAGTGGCGCCGCGAGGGTCCACCGCACCTGTTCAACCCGGAGACCGTCTTCCGGCTGCAGCATGCCACCCGCGAGCGACGCTACGACATCTTCAAGAAGTACACCAGCGGCGTCGACGACCAGGCCAAGGAACTGATGACCCTGCGCGGGTTGCTGCAGTTCAAGGACGGCGTGCGCGAACCGGTGCCCATCGACGAGGTGGAACCAGTCTCCAGCATCGTCAAGCGATTCTCCACCGGGGCCATGAGCTACGGGTCCATCTCCCAGGAGGCCCACGAGACGCTGGCCATCGCCATGAACCGGTTGGGCGGGAAGTCCAACACCGGTGAAGGCGGCGAGGATGTTGACCGGTTGCTCGATCCTGAGCGTCGTTCCGCCATCAAGCAGGTGGCCTCGGGCCGGTTCGGTGTGACCAGCCTCTACCTGACCAACGCCCAGGACATCCAGATCAAAATGGCGCAGGGAGCCAAGCCCGGCGAGGGCGGTCAGCTGATGAGCCAGAAGGTCTACCCCTGGGTAGCACGCACCCGGCACTCAACCCCGGGCGTGGCGTTGATTTCGCCACCGCCGCACCACGACATCTACTCGATCGAGGATCTTGCCCAGCTGATCTACGACCTCAAACGGTCCAACCCATCAGCCCGGGTCCACGTCAAACTGGTCTCCGAAGTGGGGATCGGCACTGTCGCAGCGGGCGTCACCAAGGCCAAGGCCGACGTCGTCCTCATCTCCGGGCACGACGGCGGCACCGGTGCCAGCCCACTGAACTCCCTCAAACATGCCGGGGTGCCGTGGGAATTGGGCCTCGCTGAAACGCAGCAGACCCTGATGCTCAACGGACTTCGCGACCGGGTCGTGGTCCAGGTGGACGGTCAGCTGAAGACCGGTCGCGACGTCGTCATCGCCGCCCTGTTGGGTGGTGAGGAATTCGGTTTCGCCACCGCACCGCTGGTGGTCTCCGGCTGCATCATGATGCGCGTCTGCCACCTGGACACCTGTCCTGTGGGCGTGGCCACCCAGAACCCCGAACTGCGGTCCCGGTTCACCGGCAAGCCGGAGTTTGTGGTCAACTTCTTTGAGTTCCTCGCCGAGGAGGTCAGGGAAATCCTGGCCAGCCTGGGCTTCAGGTCCATCGAGGAGGCGATCGGCCACAGTGAATCACTCGATGCCCGCAAGGCCATCGATCATTGGAAAGCCGATGGACTGGATCTTGACCCGATCCTGCGCGGCAACGAGTTCGGTGACGACGCGCCGATGCGGAACATGACCACCCAGAACCACGAGTTGGATCAGCACTTCGACCGTAAGCTCATCGAAATGAGCGGCGACGCGCTGGACAACCGCGCGCCGGTGAGGATCTCGGTCGATGTGGTCAACACCGACCGTTCGGTGGGCACCATGCTGGGCCACGAGGTGACCCGGCGGTTCGGCGTCGACACCCTTGCCACCGACACCATCGACGTCACCCTGACCGGTCAGGCGGGTCAATCCCTGGGTGCATTCCTGCCAGCGGGAATCACCCTCAGGCTGTTCGGCGACTCGAACGACTACGTGGGCAAGGGACTCTCCGGCGGGCGGATCATTGTCCGTCCGGACCGGTCCAACGTGTTCGCCGCCGACCGCAACGTCATTGCCGGCAACGTGATCGGCTACGGTGCCACCAGCGGGGAGATTTTCCTCCGGGGGCAGGTGGGGGAGCGGTTCCTGGTGCGCAACTCGGGTGCCACGGCGGTGGTTGAAGGAATCGGCGACCACGGCTGCGAGTACATGACCGGCGGGCAGACCTTGATCCTGGGTCGAACCGGCCGCAACTTCGGGGCAGGGATGTCCGGTGGTACCGCCTACGTGCTGGACCTGAACCGGCGGCGCATGAACATCCAAAGCCTTGAGAACGGCGAACTCAAACTGGTTGATCTCGATGCCGAGGATATCGAAATAGTGCGTCAGTTGATGATCAAGCACGTTGAAGAGACCGAATCGAACCTCGCAACGCACCTGTTGGAGAATTTCGATGACACGATTGCCCGCCTTACCAAGGTGCTGCCGCGTGACTACGCAGCGGTCCTCGACGCGCGGGCGACGGCCATCGAAGATGGGCTTGACCCCGACGGTGAAGAAGCTTGGACCCGAATCTTGGAGGTAACCGGTGGGTGATCCACGCGGATTCATGAAGGTACGCGAACGCCAGACCCAACCCCGCAGGCCTGTGCCAGTGCGAATCATGGACTGGAAGGAAGTCTACGAGGCGCAGGAAAAGGGCGTCCTCAAGGCCCAGGCCGGACGCTGCATGGACTGCGGCATCCCGTTCTGCCATCAGGGCTGCCCGCTGGGTAACCTGATCCCGGAATGGAACGACCTCACCTACCGGGACAAGGGTAGGGAAGCGATTGAGCGGCTGCACGCCACCAACAACTTCCCCGAGTTCACCGGCAGGCTGTGCCCGGCGCCCTGCGAGGCGTCCTGCGTGCTGGGGATCAACCAGCCGCCGGTCACCATCAAGCAGGTGGAAGTTTCGATCATCGACGAAGCCTTCGCCGAGGGCTGGGTTGAGGCGCACCCGCCGGAACGACTGACGGACAAGACCATCGCCGTCGTCGGCTCCGGACCGGCTGGCCTGGCCGCAGCGCAGCAGCTGACCCGGACCGGTCACACGGTGGCGGTGTACGAGCGTGACGACAAGATCGGTGGGCTCCTGCGCTACGGGATCCCCGATTTCAAGATGGAGAAGAGCCACCTGGAGCGGCGTCTCGAGCAGATGCGCGCCGAGGGGACCCGATTCCGGACCGGCGTCGAGGTGGGACGCGATATCAGTTGGGACCAGCTGCGGCGCCGGTACGACGCCGTCGTGGTGGCCACCGGTGCCACGATCCCACGTGACCTGCCCATTCCTGGCCGGGAACTCGAGGGTGTCCATTTCGCGATGGATTACCTGGTGCAGGCCAACCGGGTGAGTGCAGGCGGGGTCGTCGAGGACCAGATTCACGCGGAGGGCAAGCACGTGGTGATCCTCGGTGGCGGCGACACTGGCGCGGACTGTCTGGGTACCGCTCACCGGCAGCGCGCAGCATCGGTGACGACCCTGGCGATTGGCCAACAGCCTCCCGCGGACCGTGCGGCGCACCAGCCGTGGCCCACGTTCCCGACCCTCTTCGAGGTTGCCAGCGCACATGAGGAAGGTGGCGAGCGGACCTACCTTGCGTCCACCGTCGAATTTGTCGGCGAGAACGGCAAGCTGACGGCCATTCGCGTAGCCGAGACCGAGTTCGTGGACGGTCGCCGCGTGCCGAAAGCTGGCACCGAACGTGACATCCCGGCGGACCTGGTGTTCCTGTCACTTGGCTTCACCGGACCGGAACCGGCCGGTATCACCGAGCAGGTGCAGGCAGAGTTCGATGAACACGGCAATATTGGTCGGGACGGTTACTACATGACCAACACGCCCGGAATTTTCGCGGCGGGCGATGCTGGCCGCGGACAGTCACTGATCGTCTGGGCTATCGCGGAGGGGCGCGCTTGCGCCGCGGCAGTGGATCAGTGGCTGATGGGGAAGACCAAGCTGCCAGCACCGGTGGCTCCTACCGACCGGGCCATGGCAGTTCTCTGAGTGCACGTAGTCGCGGGCAGGCCGCCGCGCACCCAACACCATCTACTACAAGACGACTAGGCTAGGTTTCATGAGACGCGCAAAAATTGTTGCAACATTCGGCCCCGCGATCGCGAGCTATGAGAACACGGTGGCGGTGTTGAAAGCCGGTGTTGATGTTGCCCGGATGAACATGAGCCACGGCGATCACGCGGTGCATAACCAGACCTACGAGTATGTGCGGCAGGCTTCGGAAGAGCTGGGCCGTCCCGTGGCGATCTTCGCTGACCTTCAGGGGCCGAAGATCCGCCTCGGGCGATTTGTTGACGGCCCGCACGTGCTTGCTCCCGGAGACACCTTCACCATCACCACCGACGACGTCGAGGGCACGCAGGACATTTGCTCCACCACCCACCTCGGCCTGCCCAACGACGTCAACGTGGGCGACACCCTGCTCATCGATGACGGCAAGGTTGCGATGCGTGCGACTGCGGTCGACGGCACGAACGTTGTTGCAGTTGTCACCGTCGGCGGGGCTGTATCAAACAACAAGGGCATCAACCTTCCCGGCGTCGCGGTGAGCGTGCCGGCGATGAGCGACAAGGATGAGGCCGACCTGCGGTGGGCCATCCAGCGTGGCGTCGACATGGTGGCACTGTCCTTTGTCCGGAACGCGTCCGACGTCGTCCGCGTCCACGAGATCATGGACGAAGAGGGCCGCCGGGTCCCGGTGATTGCGAAGATCGAAAAGCCTCAGGCTGTCGACGCCATCGAAGAGATCATCGACGCGTTCGACGCCATCATGGTGGCCCGAGGCGACTTGGGTGTGGAGCTGCCGCTCGAAGAGGTTCCCATTGTGCAGAAGCGGGCCATCGAGCTCGCCCGTCGTTGGGCCAAACCGGTGATCGTGGCTACCCAGGTGCTGGAGTCAATGATTGACAACCCGCGGCCCACGCGCGCGGAGGCGTCTGACTGCGCCAACGCGGTCCTTGACGGCGCCGACGCCGTCATGCTTTCCGGCGAGACCAGTGTGGGCAAGTACCCCATGGAGACCGTCCAGACGATGGCGAACATTATCGAGTCGACTGAGAAGCATGGTCTGGACCGGGTACCTCCCTTGGGTAGCAAGCCGAAAACCCGTGGCGGTGCGATTACCCGTGCGGCAGTGGAGATCGCCGACCAGCTGGACGCGAAGTACATCTGTACCTTCACCCAGTCCGGTGACTCGGCACGTCGCCTGTCGCGCCTGCGGCCCACCAAGCCGGTATTCGCTTTCACCCCGGTTCAGTCAACCCTGAACTCGATGGCAATGATCTGGGGGATCCAGCCGATGCTCGTGGAGTTCGTCGAGCACACTGACCAGATGACCGCCCAGGTGGATCGCGTGCTCTTCGAACAGGGCCTCGTGGAGCCTGATGACCTGGTGGTCATCGCTGCCGGTTCGCCTCCCGGGCAGGCTGGGTCCACGAACTCGATCAAGGTGCACAAGGTCGGCGACATCGCCGACGCCGGTCAGCTCCCCAACGGCTACACGCCGAACAAAGAGAAGGTCGGCCCGTGGCCGGTCAAAAACAAGCGCAAGTAACCTAGTAGACAAAAGAAGGACCCCGCCGTTTTTTATCGGCGGGGTCCTTCTTTTGTTCGGCGTGTGTTGTTCAGAGTGGGGCTAGTTGACCTGGTTGATGATGGTCTCGGCAACCTCGCGCATGCTGAGACGGCGGTCCATCGAGGTCTTCTGGATCCAGCGGAAGGCCTCGGGCTCGGTGAGGCCCATCTTGGTGGTGAGTAGGCTCTTGGCGCGCTCCACGAGCTTGCGGGTGGCGAACTGTTCCTGGAGGTCCGAGACCTCATTTTCCAGTGCCTTGATCTCTTCGTGGCGGGAGAGCGCAATCTCGATGGCAGGGATCAGATCAGCTGGCGTGAACGGTTTGACCACGTAGGCCATGGCACCGGCGTCGCGTGCCCGCTCAACCAATTCCTTTTGGCTGAAGGCGGTCAGGAGCACAACGGGGGCGATGCGTGCCTTGACGATCTGTTCGGCTGCGGTGATGCCATCCATGACGGGCATTTTCACGTCCATCAGCACCAGATCGGGCTTGTGCTCTTTGGCCAGTTGGACGGCCTTTTCGCCGTTGTCGGCTTCGGCGACGACGTCGTATCCTTCGCCACGGAGGATCTCCACGATGTCCAGACGGATGAGGGTTTCATCTTCGGCAACAATCACGCGCCGCGCAACACCCGAGACGGTTGACTCGTTGGATTCAGACACAGCAGGCTCCTTGTTCAATCAATCAGATTTGCCCGGCAGGGCAGTGCCTTGCCGGTTCACTAAAACAGCCTATCGGCATGTAGAGTAGTTTCGCGCACTGACGAAGACTTGAGTACTCCATTTGGTCTTACCTGGATCTTTTGTCGGGGCGCCGGTTGGCCCGAATGGCGGAATTGGCAGACGCGCTGCACTCAAAATGCAGTATCGAAAGATGTGTGGGTTCAAGTCCCACTTCGGGCACACGTTTCCCCTTGTCAGAGGCTGTTTCGCTCTCTGACTGTGCACAAACCGGCTCAGATGGTGAACAGGGTGTGCCTGTTTCGGTGGCTGAATTGCAGTCTTCCTGTGAAGGGTCGACTCCTTTCTCTCCTCGAGCCCTTGGTGGGCTTTCTTACTACTTCATGGGGGGGTACTGCTCCGGGTACATGACTTTCGGGAGAGTTTTCACCGAGTCTTTCCTCTTGGTACCGTTCTGGGTGTTAGGGGCCGCAGTGCAACTTGGGGAACTGGGAGATGGCCGAAATTTGGCGAGGAAGTAAGCGACGGAGGAACGCATACAAGGAGGGTCCTATTGGCCGTTTGACCCAAGCTCGTCGGGTGAATGCATCAGACTGCAGGTCCTTGACGCGCATCGGACGGATTGAGCGTTGCAGCCAAAGGTTGGCAAGACCGGTCAGGCTCGAGGAGACCTCTGTTTACCAGACTGAAAACAAGGCGAATCAATCCGAATAGTTGGCTTGACTCCGCTTATGTAACCCTCTGGATAGGTGTGCAACATCTAATGTCATGCTGGGGGATCGATGCTTACGTCCGTCGCGGCAACCCGCCGTTAGCGGTACGGATGAGCGCAGCGGACCCGCGGCCGCTTTAGTCTGATTGCATGGACAACTCAACTCTGGAGATCATTACTGGGATTGCTGTCCCTGCCGCTGCGATCATCATTTCCACGTGGGTCGCAGTCGGCCTCGCGAAGTCGGAGCGCATCGCCGCCGCGGCCGCCCGATCTGAAGAGCGCAGTGATGGAGCCTTTGTTCGAGCACTAATTGCTCTCGCGACGCTGAACACCATCAACCTCCGAGCCGAGTCAGTAGCTGAACCGCTTAGGGACCTCCGCGTCGGCCTCACCCTGTTGGAGGCATCGAGCCCGAAACACGACAATGGCCTGCTCACCGAATGGTTTGAGGCAGAGCGGGTCGCTGGCCTATCCCAGAGTACGGAATCCACGCGGAAGCTCGCCCTGGCCCCGAAAACCCCTAGCAGCGATGCAGACGTTGAGGTGATCGTTGCCGCAGGGGCCCCGTTGAACACATGGGCCCGAAACTTCGCGAACAACCTCCGTTTGTGGCGGCGGAAGGGTGCGACGGAGGCGCAGCTTAAGGAACTCATCGCAAACGCCGCGAGCTTGCACTGAGCATGGCTGACCTGACCGGACAAAGCGACAGTCATGACGAAATACAAAGACGATCTCTTGGCAGCGATATACGCAAGTCGATGGAACTTCCGGTGAACCAGGTCATCGGCTGTAGCGACGCCCTGAAGCCTTCTCCCCTTCGCAGGGCCCCGGTAATCTCACGATCTTCGCGTCCGACATGAGTAGGGCGACCAGCCGTTCGCTGACCTTTATGCCAATCCCGAGGGCTAGCTCAGCATGGACCCGGCGGGACCCATAGGTTTGTCTTGACGCCGTGTGAACCTCACGGATCAGCCCGGTCAGCCACTGCCTGCGCATATGCGTCGCTGATAGTGGACGCTTCCTATACTTGTGATGACCAGCGCTACTCACCTCTAGGAACCGGCAGTAAAGCCTAACCCGATGACCTGTCTCGACGAGCGCATCGATCATCGGGTGAACCCTTTTGGGTTGGGTCGGACCTCCTCGAACAGCTTCGATGCCGCCCTCAGAATCGCTACTTCTTCCTTGAGCAGGCGGATTCGCTTTCTCGCTATCACCAGCTAGATGCTCTCCGGCGTCGTGACGCCGGTGCGTTCGCCTCGGTCGATCTGATCTTGCCGAACCCAGTTATGGATCGCGGCAGCGCTGACACCGAGTTCGACTGCCGCTGTCGTGATGGGTTTGCCGGCCCGCACGAGCTCGACAGCTCTTCTTCGGAACTCAAACGGAAAGGGACGTGGCATAGGTGAAACCTCTCAGAAGGAGCCCAATCCTCAGACCATAGCCGGTAACCAAACCGTGGGACACGTCAAAGTGTCAAGCAAACCTTCAGCAGTCCCCACCGACGTCAATGCGAAGTGGCACCCCGCCCACGAACGACAGCTGGAGTCCCTGAAAAGATCCGACCTTGTGGTGCTTGGTTGGAGCCACTACCTGCACTGGACGCACCCCCGAGAAATAGCTCAAACGCTCGAACGGTTCTTGCGGTGAGCAGCATCATCGGCAGCGGCTCCGCACAGGGGTACGCCGTGGGACAAAGGCATGGGATAGGGGCAACGCGTCTAGGTGTACTCAGTACATCTAGGTGGAGGGGACTGCACCCAATCCGGAGGTCGTATGGGATCACCATGTCCGTGGCTGGCCGGATACGGATTTCCAACTAGGAAGTGTTCAATGGATTTCAAGGGAGATAGAAATGAAAGATCAGTCCAAGGTGCGGGATACGGCCGAACTGCCAACTAGCTATGTGAGACACATAACGATCGACTTTAAAAAGGACAGGAAGTTCGCTGCCGCGGTCCAAGGGATTTTCGTGCTGGTGGTTTTGCTCGCCCTTGGCGCCGCGTTGGTACTCGATGTTCCTGCAGCTACGTCGTGGGGGCCGGCCGTTACCATCCCGGTGACGCTGGCTGCGTGCCTTATCTATATGGCGGTCCACGAGGTGACGCACGGAATCGTCCTCCAGTTATTGACTAAGGTAAAGCCTTCCTACGCAGTGCGCTTTCCCTTCCTGACCACCGGAAACCATGCCTTCCTGACCCGCCGGAGCGCGGTGCTTGTCGCCCTCGCCCCGAGTGTCTTTTGGGGGATAGTGCTGGGCCTTGGGCTGCTCACACTTCCGCAGGATTATCTGCTGAGCGCATACATCCTGCTGACCTTGAACTTCGCCGGATCCGCCGGGGACTTCCTCGAGACCTATGTCGTCACAAGGCAGCAACAGGACGTTCTCATCAAAGACGACGGAAAACTGATCCACGTGTTTATCCCGGAAACACGAAATTGACAGCAGAAAGCTCACCAAGGATGCCCAGCTGAAGTTTCGCTTCCTCCACTGCTAACGGTTCGCGCCAGTGAGTACCGGTCTCGGTGCTGGCGTGACCCGTGAGGGCGATGGAATCGGTGCGAGGTGCGTGCATTTCACGCAAGTGTTTGCGCTTTGGCCGTGCCACTGCCGTCGATCACGGGCATCGCTCGTACCTCGCTGATGCGCATCGTGCTGAGGTGCAGCGTGCCCAGGATCAGGAAAAGCAGGGAAAGCCCGAGGGCTGGCCAAAATGCGGCCGGGTTTGGTGTGTATTGAACAGCGGTTTGACGAGTTCGCCCACGGCTAAGGAGAAGAGATCAGGGTGAAGCCCGAGACGTGGGTAGCCGGCAGCAGTAGCAACCCCGTCTGCTGCTACCTGTAGGTCAGGACGGCGAGGATCAGAAAGGCAAGCATGATTAAGCAAAGGTCCAGGATGAAGATCGAGTAGAGGAAGGCGATCTGTTCTCCGGAGCGCATCAGGGGTAAAAGCATCGCTATCCAGAGGGGATAGAAAAGGAGAGGCGGCAGGATGGCGTCCGGGGCAGGTAGGAGCCGAACCGGTCCCGGTAGGGCAAACTGGAGAAGACCGCGGCGAAGGTGAGCTCCAGCGCATACCAGCGACCACAGGGCCAGGGTGAAGATTGCCAGGTACACGAGGACAGGCCGTTGTAGGCACGCTCGATGACGTAGATGCCGTACGCATAGAAGAGGTACCCCAGCAGCCTCAGAGCTACGATCTGGTGTTTCACCGGTCGCCCTGGGCTGTGACTGCAAAATACAGGAGGCCGAGTGCTGCGGCCACGGAGAGTAAGTCCTGGGAAAAGGCCCCGGGGATAAGTTCTTCGCTGACGATGCCTTCGTAGATTGTGGGGCGCCACAGCCCTGCCGCCGCGGGGCCAAGTGTCAGAACGTTGATGAAGGGCCACAGGGATCGGTGAAGGTTAAGATGAGAAAGCATTGCGCCCTTTCGGATGGGAAGAGCTTGGATGAACACTCTCAGTGCGTGTGCGAGGTGATTCTTTCGGCGCCTCTAATGACGACGGCGGCGCGTTTCGGTGTCAGGCGAAGTTCTTACCGGCAGCGAAGCTTCTCAGGGAGCGTTGGCTGCCGACCGTTATCGATCCACTATGCGGCAGACGTACTGCGAAAATTAGAGCCCAGCGGCCCCTTCGCCGAGGATGGGCCGACCGAATGGATATCTCGCACCTATGTTTAGCCCAAGACCAGGCAACTCGCTCCGCCACAGTTCTGTTGCCGAACCGTTGGCAGACCATGTAACGCTTTACTCCGGGGGCCTGCAGCAAACCTGCAGTATCCCCGTGGAAAACTAGGATCGGGATAGTGATGAGAGCCAAAGGCGTGACTGGGAAAAAGCGCCTTGGCGCGTGGGCTGCCGCTCTACTCATTGGTTGCGCGGCTATCTGGGTAGTGATGTTGGTCCACGATGACGTGGACATGTCGCTTTCGCGCCCAACTAATCTGGAAACGGTTACCGACGCGATCGACTCAGCGGTCCCCGAAGCACTTGAAGCCGAGCGGGTGCCCGGCGCGGCGGTGGCCGTGATTCAGGACGGTGCCGTGGTGTGGAGTCAAGGCTATGGGATGGCCTCTTTGGGTGGTGAAGCAGTCACAAGTTCGACGGTCTTTCAGGTGGGCTCGATCTCGAAGCCGGTGGCCGCAGCAACTGTCCTGGGTCTTGCCGATGAAGCCGTGCTAGATCTTGACACTCCCGTCCGACCGTTGCTGCGCGGCTGGCGGCCCCTCAGTGACTGGCCCGACGCAGACGGAGTAACAGTACGTCGGCTCCTCAGCCACACGGCCGGTATCGGCCAGCCGGGCTACCTCGGCCTGGACCCAGCCCGGCCGCTCCCGGGGACTGCCGAGTCACTCAACGGGGCCACAACGGGCACCGCTGTCACCCAGATACAGGCATCGGGCTCCTATTCATACTCCGGCGGCGGCTATACCCTCGCACAATTAGTGGCGGAGGAGGCCACTGGCCAGTCCTTCGACGAACTGGCCAACCGGTACGTCTTTGAACCAATCGGTCTGGATTCCACCGGCTACGCCTGCACCCAAGATTCCGGCGCCACCCGGTATTGGGCTGCTGGCCACGACACCCAAGGAAGACCAATTGCCCGCTATCGATACGCCGAAATGGCCGCTGCCGGGCTGTGTACCACCGTGGATGATCTTGGCCGGTTTGCTGCCTGGCTGGGTTCAAAAGACGATCACGCAGAACTTATGCGCATCCCCTCCGAGGGGACCAGCGGACGGTATGGCTTGGGTGTTGAGCTATACAAACATAACGGGACGACGACCGCGGGTCATCGAGGAGTTAACCGCGGCTTCCACGCCCAGCTGATAGTGAACCCGGGCGAGGACATCGGCCTCGTCGTGATGACGAACGGCGACAACGGCACCGCGGTGATCGAAGCAGTCCTAAAGGCCTGGCAAGACGCCTGACGATTCCTGGTTGACGACGGGCTGCGTCGCGGGACAGTTCTCGGCAGTGGAACGAGCGATCTGTGCATGGCCTGCCCTGGCGGCTTGAGCCGAACCGGTGGCCCTTGCTACCCGACGCAGCTCAGTTTTTCAATACGAGCGTCCATCGGCCGTTTAATGAAGCACTGGGTCGGCGGACTACCAGTTGGCTCAGCTTCCAGCAGTTAGAGAATCCCATGCTGCTCCAATTATCACACCGATACCTACTCCGATACACGTATTGATGGCAATTCCAGCGCCTCCACCCATAATCACTCCGAATGTTGTTCCGAGGCCAGCGCCGATAGCAACTGCAACTCCGACGATCGTGTTTTGTCGGTTTTTCTTTGATTTGTCTTCTTCAGACATAGCCACTCCTTAATGTTTTGTTCGGGGTGCTGGCTGACCTCCGTCTGTCGCCTGCTTGACTATGTCAACCGTAAATGGCCCCGTCAGGGCGGCTTAATTTGGCCCCAGTTGGCGAATACCGAATTTGAGCGTGACTTGATTGTGGAGAGGACTCAGGAAGGGCGGTTGGCCGCTCACAGCCGTGGCCCCGGGAGGACGGAAGCTGGGTTCGGGCCCAACGCAGATCGGTCGGGCCCGAACCATGATTGAGTCTTGCAGCTACACCACGCAACAGATCGCAGCCACTTTCAAAGTCTCAAGAGCCACTCTGTATCGGAATCTGAGCAAGACAGCGGACCGCCACCATGGTGACGATCCGCTGATGTTCTTTTGTTATGAGTTCTTTGTGCGCTGGGTGAGCAGGATGAATGAACCTGCGGCCAGCGCGGTGCAAACAGGAATCACCAAGTCCGCTACCCCCACTGGGCTGCTTGACTCTGCCCCGGAATAGAAAACGATGAATGCCCAGACTGCGGCCACCGTGAGGGTTACGGCGATTGCTATCACCTTCACGTCCAAGTGGCTCCGCCGAGCAAGAAGATAGCCGACAGCTCCAGCCAGTCCTCCGATAATCACTCCGAGCACAGCTCCCGTGATCACGCTGAACGCTGTAATGCCACTCGTTACCTCCGGAGAGTCGGATCCGGAGTAGAACAGGAGGTATTGGAGGGGGCCCACAACGGCGCCTGTTACCGCTGCTATGGGTAACAGCAAAAGTGCGCGACGTGCGTGTCTTTCGACTGGAGGGTTCAAGGTTTTGCTCAACTGTAACTCCTGGTGTTCAGGACAAGCTGGGTGGCAAACTGAGTCCATTTTATTTTAGCGACTTGGGCGTTTGCTGCGTTCGCAGCGGCTCCCCTGTCCTTGATGACCGTTGCTGCGATTGCGATCCGAACAGGCCAGCCGGAGGGCTTGTAGAAGCTGAAGCTGATCGTTGACCCTGCGCCGTCAAAGTGGCCTGGTGTTGCTCTTAGAGCAAAGTTGGTTGCGCCGGAACTCCGCACCATTTCAACGGGAGCGGGAATGTTGATGAAGGTCAGCGGGCTAGCATTCAGAGTAAATCTGTTTCCTCCTAGTGGGAAGTTTCTCGGTGCGCCCGAGATTGGGAAGGAGCAATTGAAGCACCTGCTGAGCTCGCGGCTCGCGCGCGCTACAGTTTCATTCCCAGGGATGTATGCCCCGTTTCCGGTCCTGGCAATGGCGGTGTGCGAGTACGTCCAGTAGGGGTCGGCCAGGATTGGATACTCATAGTTGC
>NZ_BAAAIJ010000059.1:197112-328302 GCF_039526005.1 Arthrobacter flavus
CGGCGTTCTAGGGACCGCTGGCGGTGGGGGTGTATCCAGTGGTGCTGGTGGGGTGGATTTGGCGGCAGTGCTGGGGGTGCACCCGGTGGTGTTCGTGACCGTACCCGTGATGACCCTGCTCGGCGGCGACGCACCAGCAGACCTCGCCGGGTACGGGCCGATCGACCCGGACACCGCCCGGAACCTCGCCGCCCACGCCAAAGGATTCACCCGGATCCTCACCCACCCCGAGACCGGTGCTGTCCTGAGCGTCGGCCGGGACCGGTATACGGTCCCGGAAAGTCTCCGACGGACCATACTCGTCAGAGATAAAACGTGCCGACACCCCGGCTGCAACCGGCCAGCCCCGGCCTGCGACCTCGACCACACCATCCCCTGGCACCAGGGCGGGACCACCAGCTACGACAACCTCGCAGCACTCTGCCGCAAACACCACAAACTCAAAACCGACGGCTACTGGCACTACCAACAACCCGAACCCGGCACCCTCACCGCCACCTCACTCACCGGCAAAACCTACACCACCAACCCCGACCCACCACCCTTCTAAAAAGAGCGACCACCCGCCCCGGAGGGCAGAGGTAGGACACGAATTAGTCAGGAGTCAGGAGTCAGGAGTCAGGGCAGGGCGGACGAAGCGCGCCAGCAGGACCCAACCCGGGGTCGGCAACGATTTACCTAGCCCGGAAGAACTACCTGCCCCTTGCTAAGGATGGTCAGCCCGGACTCCGTCACGGTGTACCCGCGGCTCAGGTCCAGTTCGCGGTCAACCCCGATCCTTGCACCGGCCGGCACTCTGACGTTCTTGTCGATGATCGCCCGCCGGACAATAGCTCCCGGACCGATGGACACCTTGTCCATCAGGACCGATCCCGACACAGATGCACCTTCGTCAACAAACACATCGGTGGCAAGGATGGACCCCTGCACCTGGCCGCCGGAGACCACCGAACCGTTCGAGACGATCGAGTCGTGGGCCACACCGGAGCCGCCCGACGCGCTGCGGACAAACTTGGCCGGGGGAGAGACACTTTGCCGCGTGTAGATCGGCCATTCCAGGTTGTACAGATTGAACAGTGGCAGCGGAGAGATCAGGTCCATGTTGGCGTCGTAGTACGAGTCGAGCGTTCCGACGTCGCGCCAGTACTGACGGTCCCTGTCCATGGAGCCGGCAATGTCGTTGGAGGTGAAGTCATAGACTGCTGCGTCCCCTCGTTCGACGAAATACGGAATGATGTCGCCACCCATGTCGTGCTTGGTGTTCAGCCGGGCAGCATCTTCTTCGAGTGCCGCGACCAGAGCATCAGCAGTGAACACATAGTTACCCATTGATGCCAGAAAGCTATTCGGGTCGTCGGGCAACCCGGGTGTGCTTTCCGGCTTCTCGACGAACCCGGAAATCCGGCCTGAGCCGTCGGTCTGGATGACGCCGAACTGGTCAACCAGATTCATTGGCTGCCGGACCGCCGCGACACTGGCCGACGCACCGCTGGCAATGTGAGCAGCAACCATCTGCTCGAAGTCCATCCGGTAAACGTGGTCGGCCCCGATTACCACCACAATGTCAGGGTTGGCATCGTGGATCAGGTTGAGGGATTGGTAGATGGCGTTGGCACTGCCCAGAAACCAGCTTTTCCCCCGCCGTTGCTGCGCCGGGACTGACGCCACATACTGCTGCAGCTGGGTCGACATGCGCCAAGTCTCGGAAATGTGGCGGTCCAGGCTGTGGGACTTGTACTGGGTAAGCACCACAATTTCCAGGTACCCCGAGTTGACGAGGTTCGAGAGAGCGAAATCGATCAGCCGGTAGATGCCACCAAACGGCACTGCAGGCTTCGCACGATCGGCCGTGAGCGGCATGAGTCGTTTTCCTTCGCCCCCGGCTAGGACGATCGCCAGTACTTTTTTCAATGCCACGAATGGCCCCCTGCCCTACTGTTGCTCTTCATTGAGTTATTACCTCTTGAGTGAATCACACTAGATGAGATGGCCGCGCTGCACTACGTTTGGAAACGTGCGTATAGACATTGTGACAAAAGAGTTCCCACCCGAGATCTACGGCGGCGCCGGAGTGCACGTTGCTGAGCTGAGCCGAGTGCTGGCCAGCCAAGTTGATTTGCGGGTTCATTGCTTCGGCGCGGAGCGGAGCCCCGATTATCACGGAGCGACCGTGAGCACCTATCGGCCCCCGGCCGAGTTGAACCGTTCGAACGCAGCGGTGCAGACCTTCGGCACCGACCTGGCCATGCTGGACGGGCTGGCGGGCGCGGATGTGGTGCACTCCCACACCTGGTACGCGAACATGGCGGGGCATCTAGCGTCCCTCCTGTACGGAGTGCCGCATGTCCTCAGTGCCCACAGCCTAGAGCCGCTGCGCCCGTGGAAGGCTGAACAGCTCGGCGGCGGCTACGCGCTGTCGTCGTGGGCCGAACGGACCTCCTATGAGGCCGCCGCAGCGGTCATCGCCGTCTCGCATGGGATGCGCGCGGATATCCTGCGCAGCTACCCCGATGTTGACCCCGACAAGGTGCAGGTCGTGCACAACGGCATCGACGTGAGCCTCTGGGAACGGGATGCCAACCACGACGCCGTCCGGAGACTCGGCATCGACCCAGACCGACCCAGCGTGGTGTTCGTGGGACGGAACACGCGTCAGAAAGGCGTTCCCTACCTCCTCCGTGCAGCAGCGCTGCTGGAGCCCGGTGTGCAGCTGGTGCTCTGCCTCGGTGCCGCCGACACTCCCGAGCTGGCAGCAGAAACCGCCCAGTTGATTGCCGAATTGGAAGCCAAGCGCGGATCGGTGGTGCTGATCGAACGCATGTTGCCCCGGAACGAGCTCATCCAGGTTCTGAGCACAGCCACCGTCTTCGCCTGCCCCTCTATCTACGAGCCCCTCGGCATCGTGAACCTTGAGGCGATGGCGTGCGGCGCGGCAGTCGTAGCCAGCGCCACCGGAGGCATCCCGGAGGTGGTCGACGACGGCGTGACCGGCACCCTGGTCCCGCTGGACCAGGTGACCGACGGTACAGGTATTCCCTTGGATCCGGAACGGTTCGTCGCCGACTTTGCGGCCGCCGTCAACGCCCTGGTTGCAGACCCGGACCGGGCCCGCCGGATGGGTGGGGCGGGCCGCCGTCGTGCAGAAGAGCATTTCTCCTGGGACTCGATCGCTGAGTCCACCCTGGAGGTCTACCGTTCAGTGATCCACCGGACCTGAGCACACCGGCAACCCAATAGTTCCAGACACCGTCCAGTGTAGGGCGGCGTACCACCATCAATCACGGAGGACTCATCAGTGACCGAACACCCCAGCCCAGTGTCACCGGACTCACCCGATTCGCCGGACTCACCGGACTCACCCGATTCGCCGGACTCGGCAGCTTCGGCGCCGTCGCCCGATGAGGCGAATGTTCCCCAGTTGAATGAGACGGAGGTCGACGAGGCAGTGATGGATGAGTCTGCGGAGAACCCAGCGCTCGACGAAGGGCGGGTCACCACCCCCGTCGATGAAGAGAACGAGGATGACGACCCGCGTCAGGTGTAGGCGCGTCCTTAGCGCTTTGCTTTAGCCTTCGCTGTGCGGGCCAGCACCGTTTTCTCGTCGATGGGGAACGTTCCGCTGGCCCGCTGCTGCCGCGCATAGGCCATCGCCTCGTCCTGGCGTTCCTTCTCCGCGCCGGTGGCAATCGCTGACCGCAGATGTTCAGGGCCGTATCCAAAGGCGTCAACAAGATCGACGGCGTGGGGCCGGATCTTCGCAAGGAGCCGGTTGATGTACGGCGAGAGCGTCCGGGCCCGCTGGGTGGAAAGCCGTCCGTTCATCAGATACCAGGCGAGGTTGCGCTCAATCAGGCACAGCCCAAACAGGTCCCGCACCCAGGTGAGCACCTGTTTGGTTCCCGCGTCATCGACCTGGTGAACTGCAGCGGTGAACGCCTCCCACTGCAGCAGTTCCGCGTGTGCCTTGGCCGTCTCGATCAGTTCGTGCTGATGTTCATTGAACTTCTCAGCGGCGGCCTCCTGTGACAGCTTCCGGACCCCGCGTAGCTCGCCGGCCAGTTCAGCGACCATGGCCTCGACCCGGTCGGATAGCAACTCGTGCTGGGTGTGCTCATCCCGGAGCGCAATTGCGGATTTCCGCTCGGATCCGCCGTCGACGACGGTCTGCACTACGCGCCGCAGCCCCGAACGGTGCAGGGTCTTCTCAGCACGCTGCGTGACCACGTAGCGTGCGAGCACGCCGAAGTCGACGCCGCTGAACTCCTTGGCGTAGTCCGCGAGGAGCCGCTTGGCCACCAGCTGAAGCAGAACGTTGTTGTCCCCCTCAAACGTGGCGTAGACATCCATGTCCGCTCGCAGGGAGGTAAACCTGTTCTCGGTCAGGAACCCTGCCCCACCACAGGCCTCGCGGCATTCCTGCAGCGTGTCGAGGGCATGCCAGGTCGACAACGGCTTGAGGGCGGCTGCGAGGGTTTCGAGATCCTGACGATCTTCGTCAGTGTCGTGGGCGCCGGAGAAGACGTCGTCGAACTTCGCCAGCAGTTCCTCATGGGCGAATGACGCCGCATAGGTGGCGGCAATCAGGGGGAGAAGCCTGCGCTGGTGCTGCTGGTAGTCGAGGAGCACCTCTTCCTTGAGGTCCGACCCCGCGTTGAACTGCCGCCGCTCCACTGAATACTGCACAGCGGTCTTCAGCGCCAGCTTGGTGACAGCCACCGCCGCTCCGTCCAGTGAGACGCGGCCCTGCACCAGCGTGCCGAGCATGGTGAAGAAGCGACGCCCCGGGGAGGCAATCGGCGAGGTGTACACGCCTTCACTGTCGACGTTGCCGTAGCGGTTGAGGAGGTTGGTGCGGGGGATCCGCACCTTGGTGAAGTGGAGCCGACCGTTGTCGATGCCGTTGAGTCCGCCCTTCAGCCCGTCGTCTTCGCCACCGATTCCCGGCCTGAAGTTCCCATCAGCATCGCGCAGCTCAACGTAGAACCCGTGAACCCCATGGTTCACCCCGCCCGTGATGAGTTGTGCAAACAGGACTGCGGCCCGGCCGTCGATCGCTGCGTTGCCGATGTAGTCCTTCCAGGCCGCCCTGAACGGGGTGTGAAGCTCGAATTCGTCAGTTTCAGGCTGGTAAACCGCGGTGGTGGCGATACTGGCCACATCTGACCCGTGTCCGGTTTCGGTCATCGCGAAACAACCCGGGATGTCCATGTTCATGATGCCCGGAATCCACGCCCGGTGATGGTCCTCCGTGCCCAAGTGAAGCACCGCGCTGCCGAAGAGGCCCCACTGCACCCCCGCCTTGATCTGCAACGATGGGTCAGCGACAACCAGCTCCTCGAAGCCCGCAATATTGGCTCCGTGATCGTCTTCACCGCCAAGTTCAGCAGGAAACGCCCGGTGCACAGCCTTGTTCTCCACCAGGTAGTGCAGTTGATCAAAGCAGCGGCTCCGCTGGTCTGCGTGGGACTGCCCCTCGATTCGGTGGACTTCCGGGCGACCCGCCAGCTCGCGCGCAACCCGGCGGGTGGCTGCCCACCGGCCCAGCAGCAACTCGCCCAGCGCTTCGACGTCGACGACGGCGCGGTCGTCGTCGTGGATGGCCGCGGTGGCGGGAACTTTGAGCTCGGATCGCGTGGCTGTCTGTGTCATGGGGTGTCCTCCAGAACTGAAATGGTGCTAGTGGGTGTTGGAACGTGGTTGGCGATGCCCTCGAAGAGCCAGGTGGTGAGTTGCTCGCTGAGCTCGGCCTCGGTGGGCTTGGTGGGGCCGTCGGGAGTGGCGAGCCACAACTCGCCAGCAGCACGGACCATGCCGATCGCTGCCTGCGGCCAGAGAGTCAGCGCCGGGCCGCCGAACTGCCTGGCCCGTGGGTCAGACGAGAGGAACGGTTTCATCGGGCTGGCGAGCATGGTCGTGACCGCCTCGAAGAAGTGACTCAGCAACTCGGACGTCTGGGGGTCAGCAGGATTGGTGAGAGCGTCCGCGGCGCCCAGGCGGGTGACAAAGGCATACACATTCGGTGACGTCTGGGCCATCTGCAGGTACGCCGACACCATCGCGTGGAGCCCCTCGCGCGGTGAGGCCGCCTGCCGTGCCGCATCGAGCACCTTGTCCTGCATCTGGGCGATAACCACCTCGCCCATGGCCTGCTGCAGTCCGGCCTTATCACCGAAATAGCGGTAGTACACGGATTTGGACGTGCCAGCGGCCGTAGCGATGTCTTCCATGGATGCGCTGTAGCCGAGCGAATGCACTGCGCGACGGGCGGTTTTCACCAGTGCACGACGCCGTTTGTCCCGGTGGGCCTGCCATCGACTCGAGCGACCATCGCCGGCTGCCGCGGCGGGACGTGCTGCTGGTCTTGGCGCGAGGGCCTGCTTGTTCACGATACTCAGCGTATCAGGTACGCTGAGTATCGGTAACTCACCGTTTTGGCGAAGGAGAATCACAGCATGGTCGACCAGTCATCAGGGCAGCGCAGCACGCAGCCCTCCACCTCCGTCCGTAACGCGGTCGTCATTGGCGGGAACCGGATCCCCTTCGCGCGTTCCGGCGGGCCCTACGCGTATTCCTCCAACAAGGACATGCTGACCGCCGCACTTGACGGCCTCGTGGCACGGTTCGGCCTGCAGGGGGAGCGGATCGGTGAAGTTGCCGCCGGAGCCGTCCTGAAGCACTCGCGCGACTTCAACCTCACCCGAGAAGCAGTACTGGGCTCAGCCCTGGCCGCCGACACCCCCGCCTACGATGTGCAGCAAGCCTGCGCCACCGGGCTTGAGACCGTCATCGGCCTGGCCAACAAAATCAAGCTCGGGCAGATCGAATCAGGCATTGCTGGCGGTGTTGACTCAGCCTCCGATGCGCCGATTGCCGTCAGCGAAGGGCTACGTCGTGTCCTCCTTGATCTGTCCCGCGCGAAGACCACCCCTCAGAAGCTCTCAGTCCTCAGCCGCCTCCGGCCCCGGGACCTCGCACCCAATGCCCCGACGACCGGCGAGCCGCGCACCGGCCTGTCCATGGGCGAGCATCAGGCCATCACCACCGCCAAGTGGGAGATCACCCGCGAGGCACAGGACCAGTTGGCGCTGAACAGCCACCACAACCTCGCCGCAGCCTACGACCGGGGATTCTTTTCCGACCTGGTCACCCCGTACCGCGGCGTCACCCGTGACGCCAATCTCCGGGCCGATACCTCGCTGGAGAAACTGGCCAAGCTGAAGCCTGTCTTCGGAAAGGGCGCAGCCGGGGCCACGATGACGGCTGGCAACTCCACCCCTTTGACCGACGGTGCGGCGACGGTCCTGCTCGGGTCCGAAGAGTTCGCCCGCCAGCACAACCTGCCCATGCTCGCCAACGTGGTGGACGCCGAGGCTGCAGCAGTGGACTTCGTGCACGGCGCCGAAGGCCTCCTCATGGCACCGGTTTACGCGATGCCCCGGATGTTGCGGCGTAACGGGCTGACCTTCGATGATTTTGACTTCTTCGAAATCCACGAAGCTTTCGCCGGCACAGTGCTCAGTTCCCTCGCAGCATGGGAGAACGAAGACTTCTGCCGGAACACGCTCGGACTCGACGGCGCCCTCGGCACCGTCGACCGCAGCAAACTCAACGTCAATGGCTCATCGCTGGCTGCGGGCCATCCCTTCGCCGCGACCGGTGGCCGGATCGTTGCGTCGCTCGCCAAGGCACTGGCCGAGAAGGGATCGGGTAGGGGACTGATCTCCGTGTGCGCCGCGGGCGGCATGGGCGTCGTCGCCATTCTGGAGGCACGCGAACAGTGACTGACAACTATCTGAACCTGGTCAACTCCGGTCCTGCCGGAAAGCTTGCGAAGAAACTGGGGCTGCCACGCCCGGCGGTGCTCCGTCGGCACCATCAGGGCGCAGCCCTGGTCCCCGGCCCGCTGCTGGTGCTCGGAGCTGGAGCTGGGGCGGATTCGCTCGCCTGCGAATTGCTCGGATGGAACCTGGATGTCCGCCGTCATGCCCGGCCCGGTGAGAAGCTCGGCGCCGTCGTTGTCGTGCTGGAAAACGTCACGGCACCCGGTGACCTCGGTGCCCCCATCCTGGAACTCGGTCAGGCGGTGCGCCAGCTTGCGCGTGGCGGCCGGATCGTCACGGTCTCCCGCCCGGTGCAGGAAACCACCGACCCCGCCGAGGCGGCAGCCCGGCAGGGAATCGACGGGATTGTCAGGTCGGTCGGCCGGGAACTGCGTGCCGGTGCCACCGCAAACGGCATTCTGCTCCGCGACGGTGCTCCAGTGCAGGCCGCCAGCGGTGCCCTCAGGTTCCTGTTGTCCGGTAAAAGCGCCTTCGTGAGTGGGCAGTTCATCACCGTCCACACCAGCGGACAGGACAGCAGGCAGGACGAGGAACGCCCGCTGACCGGCCAGACCGCCGTCGTGACCGGTGCTGCCCGCGGGATCGGCGCCGAAATCGCTGCGGTGCTGAGTCGCGACGGGGCGCGGGTGGTCGTCGTGGACGTGCCGGCTGCAGGAGAGCAGCTCGCCACAGTGGCCAACCGGATTGGCGGGACCGCCCTGCAACTGGACATCACCACTGCTGACGCTGGGGCGAGGATACTCGAGCATGTGCAGCAACGGTACGGTTCGCTGGACCTGCTGGTGCACAACGCGGGAATCACCCGCGACAAGCTGCTCGCGAATATGGACGCCGCCCGGTGGGACTCGGTACTGGCAGTGAATCTTGAGTCGCAGTTGCGCGTCAACGAAGCGTTGCTTGCCTCCGAGGTGTTTGCTGCAACCGGCCGGATTGTCTGCCTCGCTTCCACCAGCGGCATCGCAGGCAACCGTGGTCAGTCCAACTACGCTGCATCCAAGGCCGGCGTGATCGGCATGGTACGCAGCACCGGCGTGGTTCTGGACGGCACCGATCGCACGATCAACGCCGTCGCGCCCGGATTTATCGAAACCGAGATGACAGCCAAGATGCCCTTCGCCACCCGTGAAGTGGCGCGTCGCCTGAGCAGCCTGCAGCAGGGCGGACTGCCCATCGATGTGGCTGAGACCATTGCCTTTCTCGCGTCGCCGGGCGCTGCTGGCGTCAACGGACAGGTGCTCCGCGTGTGTGGACAGTCCCTGGTGGGCGCGTGAGTGAGCTGGTCCTGGACTCGCTTCCGGGACTGCCGTCGCTGTACCGCAGCGCCTTGATCAGCAGTGTTCCACTGCCGTGGGTCCGCGGGCGGTCGGCCACGACCTCAGGCATCCCAGAATTGCCAACCGTGCACCATAGCGTGGCGGGGGTTCAGGCGTCGGTTGCCGACCTGACCAGGTTCCAGCACCTCATCGGGGCGCCTGCCCACGACCTGCTGCCTTCTGGGTTCGTCCACACCATTGCGTTCCCGGTGGCCATGAGCGTCATGGCACGGACGGATTTCCCGCTGCCGCTGCTCGGAATGATCCACCTCCGAAATTCGGTTGAGCACCGGAGGGCGATTCACTTCAGTGAGAAACTCGACGTTTCCGCCTGGGCTGAGGACCTGCGCCCCCACCCATCCGGCGCCCAGGTGGATCTGGTCACGGAGGTGACCGTGGCAAACGAAGCCGTATGGACCGGCCGCTCCACCTATCTGGCGAAAGGGTCGCGGCTGGCGGGGCCAGCTGTCGCACCCAAAGAGGAGCGGACCACCTTCATCCCACCCCAGCTCACCACGCTGTGGGACCTCCCGGGGAGCACCGGGCGCAGCTATGCGGCGGTGTCGGGGGATTACAACCCGATCCACCTCAACGCCTTGGCGGCCAAGGCACTCGGGATGAAGCGGACGATCGCTCACGGCATGTATCTCGCGTCGCGCATGGTTCAGGAGAGTAAACCGGCCGGGGTGGAATCCTTCGCCTGGAGCATCGACTTCCGGTCACCGGTGCTGCTGCCCGCCCGGGTAGCTCTGGCCATCTCGACGCATCGGGAAGCCGGTCTCTGGCGAGGAACCGAGATCGCGGCCTGGAATCCCCGTCGCGCACGCGAGCACTTTACGGGTACTCTCGCCCCGCTGGCCCTGACGGACTAGCCGAGCAGGTCCCGCCCTGCGGCACCGGCTGCCTTCCCGCCCACAGGCGGGAGGGCAGCTGGCGTTGGGCGTCTGTCGTTCGGGCCTAAACTGTGATGATGAGCGAGAATGTACCCCTGCTTACCCGTGCCCGCACCCTCGATGCTGCGGACCCCCTGTCCAGTTACCGGTCCAGGTTCGAAGGTCATGACGATCCCGACATTGTTGCCTATCTGGACGGCAACTCCTTGGGACGGCCGCTGACCGACACGCTGGGTCGGCTTGAGTCGTTTGTCCGCGAGCAGTGGGCCGGCCGGCTGATCCGGGGCTGGGATGAAGGCTGGCTGGACCTGCCGGAGCAGGTTGGTGACCTGATCGGACGGGTGGCGCTCGGCGCCGCGGCAGGCCAGTGTACGGTCGCCGATTCGACCAGTGTGTTGCTGTACAAGCTTGCCCGCGCGGCGGTTGCCGCACGGCCAGAACGCACCGAGATCGTCATTGACCGGGACAATTTTCCGACTGACCGTTTCATCATGGAGGGCATCGCCGCCGAGCGTGGACTCCAGCTGCGCTGGGTGGAACTCCAGTACGACGGCGGGGCCACCGCCGCCGACGTCGCGGCAGCCGTGGGCCCACAAACAGCGTTGGTGGTGCTCAGCCACGTGGCGTACCGCTCGGGGCATCTGGCCGACGTCCCCGCCATCACCGAGGTGGTGCACGACGCCGGCGCACTGGTCCTGTGGGATCTGAGCCACTCAGTGGGCTCGGTGCCCGCCGAGCTCGACCAATGGAATGTGGACTACGCGACGGGGTGCAGCTACAAGTACCTCAACGGCGGTCCCGGCGCTCCCGCCTGGGCTTATGTAGCTCAGCGGCATCTGGAGGATTTTCAGCAGCCTATCCAGGGGTGGCTCGGCAGCGCCGACCCTTTCGGCATGGGGTCGGACTTCGAACCCGCCGCGGGGATCAGGCGGATCATCTCGGGCACGCCGCCGATCATCGGGATGCTGGCCATGCAGGACATGCTCGAGCTGATCGCGGAGGTGGGCATGGACGCGGTCCGGGCCAAATCGGTGTTGCTGACCTCGTTTGCGGTGGAAGCGGTGGACGCACTGATGGGAGAGCACGGCGTCGTCGTCACCTCTCCACGCGACCCGGATCAGCGCGGTAGCCACATCACCATTGACCACCCGGCCTTCAAGGACCTGATCCCCGAGCTGTGGGCAAAAGGGGTCATTCCGGACTACCGGAATCCCTCAGGTATCCGGCTGGGACTTTCGCCGTTGTCGACGTCGTTCGAGGAGACCCTCCTCGGAATTCAGCGGATCGCCGAAAGCCTGCCCCCCGCCTAAACCCAGGCGAAGAAGCTGGCTTCTCGGCATTCCGTTTCCGGCTTCACCCAGAAACGGCCCCCGCAGCAAGGTTTGTCGGGTGCAGGCGGCGGTTCTGAGCCTATCGGCCGCTTCTCTGTCGGCTAACCCTCACACTCGGCGCAGAACTTGTTGCCGTTCTTTTCGCGTGCGAGCTGGGTGCGGTGCTTCACCAGGAAGCAGGACATGCAGGTGAATTCGTCTTCCCGTTCGGGGATCACCGAGATAAGGAGTTCTTCTTCGAGGACGGCACCTGGAAGATCGAAGCCCTCAGCGGTATCGCTTTCATCGGTGTCGATCGTGGACGACTGGGTGGTGGCGCTGCGCTGAGCCTGAATCGCCTCAAGCGATTCATTGACAGGCTGGTCTTCGGGCCTGACGCGTGGTTCGTCGTAGTCAGTTGCCATGCGGGCGGTGCTTCTCCTTCAGTTGTGTGATCAATCAGAGTACAGGGAGCGCCAGCGGAAAGTGGCGGCTTACGCTAACAGCGTGTGGGATGCAGGTTAAGTTCCCCAATTGTCAAGGGACAAGGTAGCAGGGACGACCCCGAGTAGCGCAATCGCCCGGGTCATAGTCGGGCCCGCTGCACCCTTACCGTCCCGCAAAAGCTGCCCTCCGGCACAGAACCGCCGGGAGGAACCGGCAAGGCTGTGCCGGACGGCCGTTCCTGGGCGCGGAATGCACCACTGCGTTCGTTACGCTAAAGACATGGCCACAGTTATCCTCGTGCGGCACGGCCGCACCACAGCGAATGCTACCGGGCTACTAGCCGGGCGGACCGCCGGCGTCAGCCTGGACCAGGTCGGACGTGACCAGGCAGCCCTGACGGGTGACCGCCTGGCGGCCGTCCCAGTGGTCGGCGTGGTGTCCAGCCCACTCGAGCGGTGTCGGCAGACCGCCCAGTTCATCCTCGATCGTCAATTAGGCACCCCGCTCACGCCCATCGACCCCGATTTGACCGAGTGCGACTACGGCGACTGGCAGGGACGCACCCTCAGCGATCTTGCGGCCGAGGACCTGTGGACCGTTGTGCAAGCCCAGCCGTCCGCGGTGACCTTTCCCGGCGGCGAGTCCATGGCAGGAATGCAGGCTCGGTCCGTGGCAGCGATTCGGCGCCACGATGCGGCTTTCGAAGCCGAGCACGGGGCAGGTGCCGTGTGGGTGGCGGTGAGCCACGGTGACATTATCAAGTCGGTCCTCGCTGACGCACTCGGCATGCACCTGGACCTGTTCCAGCGCATCAATGTTGGGCCAGCCTCCGTATCGATTGTGCGGTACGGCACAAGCCGGCCGAGCGTCTATGCCACCAACACCGATGCCGGTGATCTGTCTTGGTTGTCGACAACGATCCACGCGGCTGACGCACCGGTCGGCGGCGGCGCGGGGCAGCAGCCTCCACGAAGCTCAATCACCTAAAATAGCTGTATGCCTACTAAAGTTCATGAGTTCACCTGGCCTGATCGAGTTGTTGTCGGAACTATCGGGGCTCCGGGGTCCCGCACGTTCTATCTCCAGGTACGTGCCGGGACGCAGATCGTCAGTATCGCCCTGGAAAAGCAGCAGTCGGCCCAGCTCGCCGAGAAGATCGACGAGATTCTTGACCAGCTCATCACCCTGGAGGGCAATCCGTTCAGCATTCCCTCGAGCACTCCCATTGAACTGGTCGACAATGATCAGCTCGAACCAGTGGAGGAGCAGTTCCGCACCGGTGCCCTGACCCTCGGTTGGGACCCATCGACAGTTCAGCTCGTCATCGAGGCCTACCCGATCACCGAGATTGACACTGAAGACGACGACGACCCCGTTGATGGGTCGATCGGTGCGGAAGGCGTTGAGGTGTCCGAAATGCTGCTGGTGCGAATGCCGGTTGGTACCGCCCGCGCATTCGCGAAACGCACCCGGGAGATTGTCGACGCCGGTCGCCCCACCTGTCCGCTGTGCGGGGAGCCGGTCGACATCGATGGGCATACCTGCACCCTTCCCAACGCCTGATGTCCACGCCTGATCTGGCGACAGCCGAGCTGACGCTCACCGGCCGCATCACGACGGCGTCGAACGCCACCTTCCTGGGCAATATCGGCACCGAGGCGGTCGTCTACAAACCCATCGCGGGGGAGCATCCGCTTTGGGATTTTCCCAGCGGAACCCTCGCACACCGGGAGGTCGCCGCCTACCTGGTCTCCCAGTCGTTCGGTTGGAACGTCGTACCCTTCACCTGGCTGCGTGAGGGCCCACTGGGCGAAGGTATGGTGCAACTCTGGCAAGAGCAGGACCCGGAGCAGAACCCCGTGGACCTCATCCCTTCCCACCTGGTGCCCGAGACGGGCTGGAAACAGGTGCTGGAGGGTCAGGACGAAAACGGTCGGATGGTCGCCCTCCTGCACGAGGACAGCCCCGCCTTGCGGCGGATGGCCGTGTTCGACGTCGTCGTCAACAACGCCGATCGCAAAGGTGACCACATCCTCGCGATGGGCGACGGGCACCGGCACGGGGTCGACCATGGGCTCACTTTCCACAGCGACCACAAGCTGCGCACGGTGCTGTGGGGATGGCTGGGCGACCCCCTGACCGCGAATGAGCTCGACGGTGTTGACCGGGTCAGTGTGGGGCTGACCGGTGATCTTGGGCGCGCCCTGGCGGACCTGCTCAGCGCGGAGGAGATCGCTTCGCTGGCCGCACGCTGCGACAAGCTGCGCGCGGACGGACGCTTTCCGGCGCCGAGCGGACAGATGTCGGCGGTACCCTGGCCACTATTTTAGGAATGTGCCGCAATGGACCTTGAAGTGTCAGCGGAGCTCGTCATTCCCGAGCGTGAACTCGGCTGGCGCTTTTCCAGGTCCTCCGGGCCGGGCGGGCAGCACGTGAATACCTCCGACAGCCGGGTCGAGTTGTTCTGGAACATCGCGGACTCGACGGTCCTCTCCGACGAGCAACGCGCCATGCTCCTGCATCGGCTCAGCCGCAACATCGTTGCCGGAACGGTCACCGTCGCCGCCTCCGAGCAGCGTTCCCAGTTGCGCAACCGCGACACGGCACTGCGCAAACTCGCCGATCTGGTCAGCGTGGGACTGGCTCCCGACGCGAAACCTCGGCGTCCGACCAGACCCACTCGCGGCTCCACCCGGCGACACCTTGCCGCAAAGCAACAGCGGTCGGCCACGAAACGCAACCGGCAGCGTCCGACCGCCGACTAGGTTGAAGGTCGCCCCTGGATGGTCGTGGGCCCTGGTGAATCACCTGGCCCGCGGCGGGGGAGTCGCCCACAGCCGTAGAGTGGACCCACCGATTGCATCACTTCCTGGGGGAACAAATGACTGCACCTACTCCGGCCCTAGCTGTGCCCGACCCGCCGCTGTCTCTGCCGCACTACGGCGCATCACCAAGGGTTGCAGTGCAGCGCTTCTTCAAAAAGTACGCCACGACATCGGGGCGGGCCAGCCGCAGCGAATTTTGGTGGTGGGTTCTCGTCTCAGGAATTGTGTGCAGCCTCCTGAACATATTGATGACCTCTGGCGGCCGTGTTTATCCATCACTCGGGCACCTCACTGCCGAACAAGTTGTTGCCATCGGGTACGCGTTATTCCTGCTCTGGGTAGTGGTCACAGCCATCCCAAGCATTGCCCTGGGTGTCCGTCGACTTCATGACGCCAACGAAAGTGGGTGGCTACTGTTGACGATCGCAATACCGGTTGTTGGTCAGCTGGTGCTGCTTTTTCTGCTGATTCTCGGCCCGAACGCGGAAGGTCGTCGGTACGATGAAGCGCCCTCAGATGATGGAGCGATCCGCTCCTAGCCTGGCTTGAGCAGTCCTGCGTCCGCCTTGATGACACCCGCGGTGACAGAAGGATGACGCGATGCCAGAGTCGCCGCTACAGACTGAATTCATGAACCCCACGGAGGTCGCTGTGCGTCTCTCGGTCATACCCTCTGGTGTGCGGCAGCGGGGCGCAGCGCCCAGCCATGTGACCAGTTCAGGGCCGGCAACCGTCTCCCGGGCTCTATCGCCGCTGCGACCAGCAACGTAGGGTCAGATGATGAGGGAAAACACGACTCCACTGTCAGGTGCGTTCTTTAAGATGGTGCTCGCCGGCGGAGTCATAGGAGCCGTAATTGTGCTCACCTTCGCTGTAGCGGGGTGGCTCAACCCGTCTCCGCTGGCAGTCACAGCTTCCATCTGGGCGCCAGTGTCCGGGTTCTTCATCGGCCTGGTGGTGGCAGCTTCGGCAGCTGCGCCGGCCATCGGACTGCACGCCCTGGCTGCAGCCAAAGCCCCTAAGCTTCGTGCCGCGGCGGCGGCCTTCGGCGGTGCGGCCGGACCGGTAGCAGCATTCAGCCTGGTCATGGGGGTGTCTTTGGCCGACGCACGTGTGGCGGCAATCTGGTGGATGCTACTACTACTACCGGTCGCGTCCCTTGCCGCTGTCTATTTCACGAGGCCGCTCCGGGAGCCGGAACAGCAAGGGATCGCCCTAGATAGCTCGCAGCCCTAGGCAGCCCCAACGCTATTCCCTGGCGCTCTGGAGAATGAATCCGGCGACGGCGAAATCCTCGGGCAACATCAACGCTGTGGTCATTATTTGACGGATGCTTTGCCCGTCCTAAGCGGCGCCACCATGGACCAGCTGCATGACCCGCCTGAATAAGCGGGTAGGGCATCGAATGCCGTTGTGACTGTGGGTTTGTAGACATTGAGATGGACCGCTGCAGACATGTACATGGTCGAGGCGCCCAGGGATTCCGCGGGCACGTCTGACTGATGACTGCTTCACCTGAAGGGATAGCGTTGAGCGAGGCGAAGGCGATGCCGAGACGCTCAACCGGATCGGGTGGGAGGGCACCGAGCTTCCTGTTGGTGAGTACACTGCCCACCTCCAGTGTCGTGGCACGAAGGATGTCACTTTTACCTACCATCCCGTTGATAGTGGGGGTGTGCTGCAGAACTTCAGTTGCGGCGCCCCACAACAAATTAAGGTCTCAGTGCCTGAACCCGGGTATTTCCTGGGATTCAACGCACGGGCTGACGCGACCGAAGGCATCGAATACATCTTCGCGGTCACCGCTTTGGACTACCAAGACAGCCAGTAACGCACGGTCGCACTATCAGCGCATGGAAAACGGTATGACCCGCCATGTACTTTCACCGCTTCGCTCTGCCTCGGTTCTGTCTCGGCTCCGCCTCATCGTCCGGCCTAGCTGGGACCAGCCCCAACCAGCCCCCCGCTAACGCTGCCGATCGGTTCTTATCAACTAGCTCATCGGGGCGGGTTTGATTAGTGATCGGGCTACCTCCGGTGATCAGACGAAAGCTCGGTTCATCACCACGGCAGTGTCTGAAACGCCCTCCGGCAACAGGTGAGAGTAACGGTCGATGGTAGTGCTTGCGTGCGCTTGCCGGTCTTTTGGGCATAAAAAAACCCCGGAAATCCGGGGTTTTTTTACTGTGCGCGGAGGGGGACTTGAACCCCCACCCTCGTTAGAGGACTAGCACCTCAAGCTAGCGCGTCTGCCATTCCGCCACCCGCGCAGGTGATGTTTTCCGTAGCTCTAAACCTCGGAAGCAGCGAAAAAAACTCTAACACGATCAAGGCCCAAGAGTTTAATCCGCTGCTCGCGGGACCCTCCAGACAAAGTGGTTAGGCTGGTGACACAGCTCATTCGCCACCAGGAGGCCCACACGATGAACATCTTGCCCGAAGACGAAGTTGTCCGCATCTGCCAGGAACTCATCCGCATCGACACCTCCAACTACGGTGACAATGTGGGACCCGGCGAACGAGCGGCCGCTGAGTACACGGCGGGCCTGATTGAGGAAGTGGGCCTGGGCACCCAGATTTTCGAGTCCGAACCGGGCCGCGCCTCGGTGATCGCCCGGATGCCGGGCTCTGATCCCTCCCTGCCCGCACTGGTGGTGCATGGCCACCTCGACGTCGTCCCGGCCCAGAAAGAGGACTGGACAGTCGATCCGTTCAGCGGCGAGGAAAAGGATGGCCTGATCTGGGGCCGCGGCGCAGTGGACATGAAAGACATGGACGCCATGATTCTCTCGGTCCTCCGCAGTATGCAGCGCGAGAAAATCCAGCCCAAGCGCGATCTGATCTTCGGCTTCTTCGCCGACGAGGAAGCCGGCGGCAAATACGGGGCATCCTGGCTGGTCGACACCCAGCCGGGGCTCTTCGAGGGAGCCACCGAAGCCATCTCCGAGGTTGGCGGCTTCTCAGCGAACATCGGCGGTCAGCGCACCTACCTCCTGCAGACTGCGGAAAAGGGTATCTCGTGGCTCCGCTTGGTGGCCCACGGCCGCGCCGGTCACGGCTCGCAGATCAACACGGACAACGCCGTCACGCGACTGGCCCGTGCCGTCACGAGGGTGGGGGAGTACCAGTGGCCCATCGAGCTCACCCCCACCACCCGCCAGTTCCTTGACGGCGTGACCGAACTCACCGGCGTCGAGTTCGATCCGGACAACCCCGAGACGCTCCTCGCCGAACTCGGCACCGTGGCCCGCTTCGTCGGAGCCACCCTGCAGAACACCTCCAACCCCACAATGCTCAAGAGTGGCTACAAGCACAACGTCATACCGGGCACCGCCGAAGCCCTGATCGACGTGCGCACCCTGCCCGGCCAGGAGGAACAGGTCCTCGCCACCATCAAGGAGCTCGCGGGCGACGGCGTCGACGTCACCTACGACCACAAGGACGTGTCGCTTGAAGTGCCGTTCGCCGGCAACCTGGTGGACTCCATGATCGACGCCTTGCATAGCCAGGACCCCGGCGCGAAGGTCCTGCCGTACACGTTGTCCGGTGGCACCGACAACAAGTCGCTGAGCCGTCTCGGCATCACCGGCTACGGGTTCGCCCCGCTGCAACTGCCCGACGAGCTGGACTTCACCGGCATGTTCCACGGCGTCGACGAGCGGGTGCCCACCGAGTCGCTCAAGTTTGGTTCCAAGGTGCTCCACCGCCTGCTCACCACCTACTAGGTCACCCTATGGACACCCCCGAGGACATCCTTCCCGACCGCCTCCTGGACACGTTCCGGGAGCGGGCCGCCGGCTACGACGCACGGAACGAGTTCTTCCACGCGGATCTGGCCGACCTCACAGCCATCGGCTATCTTGCGTTGATGACACCCGTAGCCGACGGCGGCCGGGGGTTGGGCGTCGCAGCGGTTGCCGCGTGTCAACGGCGGCTGGCGTCCGCGGCACCCGCCACCGCCCTGGCCATCAACATGCACCTGGTCTGGACCGGGGTGGCCCTGATGCTGCAACGCCTGGGGGACTACTCCCTGGGTTTTGTCCTGCAGGAGGCCGCCCAGGGGGAGCTGTACGCCTTCGGGTTGTCCGAGCCGGGCAACGACGCTGTCCTGTTCGATTCCCTCACCACCGCCACACCACAGGCCGACGGCGGGTACTCGTTCACCGGAACGAAGATCTTCACCAGCCTGGCACCCGCATGGACGCGGCTCGGGATTTTCGGCAAGGTCACCGCGTCCGACGGCACCGAGGAGCTGGTGCACGGAATCGTGACCCGGGGGACCGCCGGGGTCCACACGGTCGAGGACTGGAACACCATGGGTATGCGGGCCAGCCAGTCACACACCACCCGGCTGGACGACGTCGTCGTCCCCGCCGAACGGATCTTCCGGCACCTCCCGGTCGGCCCCAACGCCGACCCCCTCGTCTTCGCCATCTTCGGGGTCTTCGAGACGCTGCTGTCAGCGGTGTATACGGGGATTGGCGACCGGTCGCTGACCCTTGCCATCGACTCGGTCCGGCAGCGCACCACCGGTCGCGACGGCGTGGCCCGTTCGCAGACGCCCGAGGTGCGCTGGCAGATTGCGGACGCCGCCATGGCCATCGACTCACTCGATGCCCAGCTACGCTCGGTGGCGCGTGACCTCGACGCGGGTGCCGATCATGGGAGCCAGTGGTTCGCCAAGCTGGTGGGCCTGAAGCTGCGGGCCACGACCGTGGCCCGACAGGTCAACGACGTGGCGATGCACCTTTCCGGCGGACGCGGCTACCAGGCCGCCAGCGAAATCGGCAGACTCCACCGCGACGTCCTTGCCGGCCAGTACCATCCGTCGTCCAGCGAGTCGGCCCACCGTACGGTTGCGACCGCCTGGCTGGGTCCGCTGGAGGACAGTTAGGGCCTCCGGCCCTACGCCGTGCGTTCCACCCGGAGGACCTTGCGCCGCATCCAGTACCGGCGTCCGCCGCCGATGTAGATGCAACTGCGTTCCAGTTCCCATTTGCCGTACTCGGCGTGTTCGGTGAGCGCCTGGCGGGCGGCATTTACCGGCTCACCTGCGTTAACGGTCAGCACCAGATACTCGTACCGGCGTTCGACGTCGCGCCGGGGCGCCGTCGTCGCGTTCAGAAATTGTTCTCGCATTTCCCTCCAATTTTGACCACTTTACCGATAACGTCTACCCATGAGTATTGATCCGCGTGTCGCGCTCCAAACCCTGGTTTCGGCGCTTGAGGAGCATCTTAACGCTGCCGCATCCCGGCGCGGGGACGAGGATCCGGCGGTTGAGGCCGCCTATCTGGCCATCGCCGACGCCTTCGACACCTATGAGGAAGTCCTCTACGACACCCATGGGGAAGTGACGCCGCTGGTCATTTATGAAGACGGTGACGACGACGAGTCCGACGACTCCTAGAACTGGGCCGACACTTCGTCGAGTACCGCGGAGATCTGCGGGGGAAGCGGGCTCTGCGCCGCTGACAGAACGTCCTTGAGCTGGTGGCTGGTCCGCGCGCCCGTCATCGCGGCGGCCACCGTGGGGCGGTGCAGTACCCACCGGAGCGCGACTTCCAGCGGGGCGAGGTCCAGGCCCTTGGCGGCGGTGACCAGCGCCTCGGTGATCCGGTGTGGCCGTCCCCCGAGATACGGCTCCACATACGGCGCCCACAGGTCCGATGCCGCCCGCGAATCCGACGGAGTCTGACCCCGGTACTTTCCAGTCAGCACCCCCCGACCCAGTGGTGCCCACGCCACCAGTCCTACCCCGAGGGCCTGGGCAGCAGGAGTCGCTTCCCGCTCCACGGTACGGTTCAGCAGCGAGTATTCAGCCTCGTGCGCCGTCAACGGGAAACCGGCTGTGGCCGACGCGAGGGCTAATTCCCAGCCCGCATGGTTGGAGACGCCCACGTAGCGTGCCCGCCCCGTCCGGTAGGCGAGTTCCAGCGCCCCGAGGGTCTCATCCAACGGCACGGCATCAAGGCGGGCCGGTGCCAGCCACAGGTCCACGTGGTCGGTTCCCAGCCGGGCCAGGGAAGCATCAAGGGAATCGAGGAGTCCCTTCCGGGACCCGTCAGCGCGCCGCACCCCACCGTGGTGGCGTGCTGACCCACCCTGGACGGCCAGGACCAGTTCGGACCGGGCGACGGTATCGCCGATCAGGTCCCCGAGGATCGCCTCCGCCCGCCCATCCGAGTAGCGGGCGGCCGTACCCACCAGGGTGCCGCCAGCCTCGGTGAACAGCCGGAGCTGTTCCCGTGCCGTCTCCTCGTCCGCGTCCTGACCCCAGGTCATAGTGCCCAATCCCACACGGGATACCGTCAGACCGCTGCTGCCCACGTTTTGCCACTCCATACGGTAAGCCTAAAGCCTCGGCGAGGGCGGTCGCCTACCGGAGGTTGACGGCTGAATACTCTAGGGTCTTACTTGTGAATTGGATCGAAGCTGCCATCCTGGGCCTGGTGCAGGGCCTGACGGAATTCCTGCCCATCTCCTCAAGCGCCCACCTCCGAATTGTCGGCGAGTTCCTCCCGAACGCCCAGGACCCGGGCGCCGCCTTCACGGCGATCACCCAACTTGGCACTGAAACAGCAGTGGTGGTGTTTTTCTGGCGCGACATTGTCAGGATCATTCGCGCCTGGAGTCGGTCACTCGTCGGCAAAGTACCCACCAGCGACCCGGATGTGAAGATGGGGTGGCTCGTGATCCTCGGCAGCCTTCCGATCGGTGTACTGGGGCTGCTCTTCCAGGACCAGATCGAGAGCACCCTGCGCAGCATGTGGTTGACCGCCACCATGTTGATCGTGTTCGGGCTCATCCTGGCGGTGGCAGACGCCGTCGGGAAACAGGACCGGTCCCTGGACCAGCTGACGTACCGCCACGGCATTTTCTACGGCTTCGCCCAGGCTCTGGCCCTCATTCCCGGCGTCTCCCGCTCGGGCGGCACCATCACCGCGGGCCTCTTCATGGGGTACAACCGCGAAGCCGCGGCACGCTATTCTTTCCTGCTCGCCATTCCGGCGGTGTTCGCCAGTGGTTTCTTCCAGTTGTTCAAGAGCATCGGCGAACCTGGGCCCTACGGGCTGGGGGAGACGGCTCTTGCCACCGGTATCGCCTTCGTGGTCGGTTTCATCATCATTGGCTGGTTTCTGAAGTTCGTCTCCACCCGCAGCTACGGTCTCTTCGTCTGGTACCGCATCCTGCTGGGCCTGGCCTTGTTCCTGCTCCTCGGATTCGGCATCATCAACCCCTGATTCCCCTGTCAGCGGAACGTTTGGGGCGGATCCCTGGTCCGGTCACCGCTGCAAGGAACGTATTGTAGAAGGGTGATTGCGTGGAACTCTCGACCTATTCCTGTCCTGCCCGGCGGAAGCGCCGACATCGGCCTGTACGACACCAAGCAGCAGCAGTTCGTTGCGCTGCCGACGGACTCCCGTCATGGCCTCTACGTCTGCGGGATCACCCCCTACGACGCCACCCATATGGGCCACGCCGCGACGTATGTGGCATTTGATCTCCTGAACCGCCTCTGGCGCGACTCGGGCGCCGTCGTGAACTATGTCCAGAACGTCACCGACATCGACGACCCGCTGCTGGAACGCGCGGCCGCCACCGGGGTGGACTGGACTGATCTCGCCACGCAACAGACGGATCTGTTCCGCGAGGACATGTACGAGCTCAACGTGATCCCCCCGGACCACTACATCGGGGCGGTCGAGTCGATCGAGTGGATTGTCCCGGTGATTGAATCGCTGCTGGAACGCGGTATCGCGTACCCGGTTGCCGGCGACGGGGCGGAGCCCGACGGCGACATTTACTTCTCGGTGGACGCAGCGTCAGCGTCGCTCACGGGGCCAGAGGCGTGGTTCCTGGGCGCCGTGTCCCACCTCGGCCAGGATGAGATGACGGGGCTCTTCGCCGAACGCGGTGGGGACCCCGCACGCCCCGGGAAGAAGCATCCGATGGACCCCCTGCTGTGGCGGGTGGCACGGGCGGGCGAACCTGACTGGGACGGTAACACCCTGGGTCGGGGCCGGCCCGGCTGGCATATCGAATGCGCAGTGATTGCCCAGAAGTTCCTCGACCTGCCGTTCACTGTGCAGGCGGGCGGCTCTGACCTGGTTTTCCCCCACCACGAGATGAGTGCAGCCCACGCTGAAGCTGCAACCGGCACGCCATTGGCCAGGCATTACTCGCACGCCGGGATGGTTGGCCTGGACGGCGAGAAAATGAGCAAGTCCCGCGGCAACCTGGTACTGGTGTCGTCCCTGCGCAGGGACGGCGTGGATCCGGCCGCGATCAGGCTGGCCATCCTCAACCACCACTACAGGTCGGACTGGTCATGGACCGACAAGCTTATTCCCCGCGCCCAGGACCAGCTGTCCAGCTGGCGGCTTGCCCTGGGATCGGCCACTGAGGAATCGGCCGCCGCGCTGACCGCTGAACTCCGTGCGGCACTGTCCAATGACCTCGACGCCCCCGCAGGGGTGGCTGCCGTGGACAGCTGGGCCGCGGAGGCGCCCACCTCGGGCGGGACAGCTGACGGAGCCGCCCGCGTCGTCGACGCGCTTGATGCGCTGCTCGGGGTCAGGTTGACCCGCTAGGACAGGCCTGTTCGACCGGGCAGCAGCTCAGTGCCAACGACAAGTCACTCCTGACAACAGCTCAGTCCTTGCGACGCTTTTTCAGATACCGCTCGAACTCCCGGGCAATCGATTCCCCGCTCGCCTCGGGCAGGTCTGCGGTGTCCTTGGCTTCTTCCAATTGCCGCACATAAGCGGCGACCTCGGGGTCCTCGATAGCCAACTCGTCGACACCGCGCTCCCACGCCTCCGACTCCTCGACCAGGACGTGCATGTCCAGTGACAGATGCAGCATCTCTTCGAGCCGGTTGAGCAGGGCAAGCTGCGCCTTGGGGGAGGGTGACTGCCCCACATAGTGCGGTACGGCCGCCCACAGGGACAGCGTCGGAATGTCGGCCAACGACCCCACCTCACTGAGCACTCCAACAATCCCGATGGGACCCTCATAGGTGGACGGCTCAATGTCGAGGTTCTCGCGCATCAAATCATCATCCGAGGTGACCGTGACCGGTATGGGCCGGGTGTGCGGCACATCCGCGAGGAGCGCCCCCACCAGGATGATGCAGTCGACATTGAGTTCTTTGGCCGAGGCAATCAGTTCCGCTGTGTACGCACGCCACTTATAGGACGGTTCCACGCCGTGCACCAGGATGAGGTCCACGTTCGTGTCGGGGACCGAGGCCTTGCTGATCCGGGTGGTGGGCCACTTGATTTTGCGCTGCCCCTGGGCATTCCGGGTCACCACCGGGCGGGTGAACTGGAAGTCGTAGAACTCATCAGCATCGATGGTGGCAACCTTCTCGCTGCCCCAGTATCTCCCCATGAATTTCAGGGCGTCGCTGGCCGCCTCGCCAGCGTCATTCCACCCCTCGAAGGCGGCAAGCATGACGGTCACCCGCTGGTCGGGGGAACCACTGTCCTGAAAAAGGCCACGCAGTCCGGGCTGGACGCTCTCGTCAAAGGTACTCACCACTTCACCCTAAACCTCCCCACGCGGTGTTGGCAGCTATTGACTACACCTTCGCGCAGAGCCAAAGCGGCTACCGGGCACCGGCCTCCCCGTAGACTGGGGGCATGGCTAATTCCGATCCCAGCTCAGCTGTGTCAATTTCCAGGCACGCAACCCGCGACGACGTCGAGGGCCTCCAGGCAGTCCTCTGGGACATGGACGGGACCATTGTCGATACCGAGCCGTACTGGATCCAGGCCGAAAAGGATCTGGTCGGGAAACACGGCGGCACCTGGTCCACCGCCGACGCCGAAGCCCTGGTGGGGCAGGCCCTGTCCTTCTCGGCGGGAGTCCTCCAACAGGCCGGCGTCGACATGACTATCCGCGACATCATTGATCACCTGACCACCGAGGTCCAGACCCGGGTCGCCGAAGCCGCGCCCTGGCGGCCAGGCGCCGTCGAGTTGCTGGCTGAGCTGAAGGAGCAGCAGATCCCCTGCGCCATGGTCACCATGTCCGAGGGGCCCCTCGCCGCTGAGGTGGCACGTCAGCTCCCGGCAGGGACGTTCGAGTTTCTGGTCACCGGTGACATGGTCCGGCGGGGAAAGCCCGACCCGGAGGCTTACCAGTTGGCGTTTGACTCCCTCGGCGGATCGACGGGCACGTTAACCAAGCACCGGGTCGTCGCGATAGAGGATTCACTTCCCGGCGCGACCTCGGCCGGATCCGCCGGTCTGGTGACGCTGACGGTCCCCCACATGATGCCGCTCCCGACCGATCGGGGCTGGTATCAGTGGCCTACCCTGAGACAGAAATCGGTGGCTGATCTCAACCAACTGGTCCTCGCCCACCGGTCGTCGCTCACCGAGCGGGCGGTCCCGGCCGAGAAGGCTTCGCGGTGACCTCACCCGAGGCTCCTGGGCTGCAGCGGCGGGAGGGTATCTCCCTGGGACGGCTCTGGGGAATCCCCATCGTGCTCGCCTGGTCCTGGTTCGTCATCGCCCTGTTCGTGGTGGTGGTCTTCGGCCCGCAGGTGGCCCGTGCCTTTCCCGGGATCGGGGCCGGAGCCTACGGCATGGCCCTCGGGTACGCGCTGCTGCTCGCCGCGTCAGTGCTGGTCCACGAACTCGCCCATGCGTTGTCAGCCCGGGTGTTCGGCTGGCCGACCGCGCGGATTGTGCTCAACCTCTGGGGCGGCCACACCCAGTTCGAAAACTTCAACGCCAGCCCGGGCCGCTCACTGATCGTGGCGCTGGCCGGCCCGGCAGCTAACTTTCTCCTCGCCCTCGCCGGCTGGTGGGCGGTCCCGCTCTTTGAACCCCAGTCGGTAGGCCGCCTGCTCGCTGACATCTTCGTGTGGGCAAACCTGTTGGTGGCCGTGTTCAATGTGCTGCCGGGCCTGCCCCTCGATGGCGGACGAATTGTTGAATCTGCTGTCTGGAAGGCCACCGGCAACCAGGACAAGGGCACCGTGGCGGCGGGCTGGGCCGGCCGCGTCATTGTGATCCTGCTGGTGGTTGCCGTCCTCGGACTTCCTTTGCTCGCCGGAGGGACGCCCGACCTGACGGTGGTCATCATCGCAGCGGTGATGGGCGCGTTCCTCTGGATGGGCGCAACGGCGGCTATCAACAACGCCCAGATGCGGCTCCGCCTCCCGGCGATCAGTGCTGGCCGATTGAAGCAGCCAGCCTTCAGCATCCCGGCCGGAACCACCGTGCTGACGGTCAGGAAACTCGTCCGGGACAACCCGGGGGCAGCGATCGTCCTGACCGGTGCGGGCGGGCAACCCGAAGCAGTAGTCGATACCGGCGCCCTGCTCAGCGTCCCGGACGACGCGGCCGAGACCACCCTGATCAATGCGGTTGCCCGGGCACTCTCTCCCGGCGCCTATGTGCCGGAAGCAGCTGTCGGCCAGGAACTGGTGCAGTTCCTCGCCAAGTTGCCCGGCAGCGAATACGCGGTCATCGACCGGATGGGACGCGTCACCGGCCTGCTCCACCAGTCGACGGTGGTGTCCGCGATTACCGGCAAACCCTACCCCGGCCAGAATTCCTGACCTGCCGCCACCGATGTGTGCGTGCACGACCCCAATAGCTAAGGACAATCGTTGATGAACACCCCCGGAAGCACCCCCGCGGAACACCCTCCCCATGGTGCAGCCGTCCGCCGAGGCCCTTTCCGGGCAGGTGAACGTGTGCAACTCACGGATGAGAAGGGCCGCATGAACACCATCACGCTGACCCCCGGCGGCGCCTTTCACACTCACAAGGGTTTCCTGCTCCACGACGGGCTGATCGGTTCCCTCGAAGGAACTGTGCTCACCAATACCAGCGGCCAGCTGTATCAGGCCTTGCGCCCGCTCCTGTCCGACTTCGTTCTCTCCATGCCCCGCGGCGCGGCAGTGGTCTATCCCAAGGACGCCGGCCAGATCATCACCATGGCCGATATCTATCCGGGTGCGCGAGTGGTGGAAGCCGGGGTGGGCTCCGGCGCCCTCTCGATCTCTCTGCTTCGCGCCGTCGGCGACTCCGGCTACCTGCATTCCTTTGAGCGGCGGGCTGAATTCGCTGACATTGCACAGGGGAACGTCGAGACCATCTTCGGGGGGCCTCATCCGGCGTGGAAAATCACCCTGGGCGATTTCCAGGAGCAGGTGGTCGAGCAGGAGGAACCCGGCAGCGTCGACCGGGTGGTGCTCGACATGCTCGCCCCCTGGGAATGCCTCGACGCGGTAGCCACCGTCCTCGCGCCGGGCGGGGTGTGGATCAACTATGTTGCAACGGTGACGCAGCTGTCCCGCACCGCCGAAGCAATCCGGGCTGATGGGCGTTTCACCGAACCGGATGCCTGGGAATCGATGGTCCGCGGCTGGCACCTCGAAGGGCTCGCCGTCCGACCCGACCACCGCATGGTTGCGCACACCGGCTTCCTCCTGATCACCCGTCGGCTGGCGCACGGGGTCACCGGTCTGACGACCAAGCGGCGCCCCTCGAAAACTGACTTCAGCGCAGAGGATCTGAATGCGTGGACACCCCAGGCAGTGGGTGAGCGTGAAGTGTCGGACAAGCGGCTACGCCGGGTGGCCCGCGATGCCAGCTCCACGATCCAACGCGGCGCGCTGCCCGCCGACGAGGCACAGGCCCGCCGCGACCAGATCGCTGACGCCGCCCGTGAGGTGGACGGGCCGACAGAAAGCTAGGACCAAGTGCTACCCGGAGCGGCGGCTATCAGGAATAACCCGGCTCACTGCGCTATGGTCGAATGAGAGCATTAGTCGAGCACTGAAGGTGGGCGATCCGCATGGCTGACTTCGAGAACGTAGACCCTCCGGAACGGTCCGCTGCCGAGCACCCCGAGGCCGGGGCGAGCCAGCTTGCTGCGGCCCAGCGGCAACTGAACGTCCTGCGGGACCGGCTGCGTAACATTGACCGGCAGCTCTCCTCAGCGGCCCAGAACAACACCAAGCTGGTTGCCGCCCTCGAGGCGGCGCGTGCCGAAATTGTCAGACTCAAGGGGGCCCTCGAGAACGAAGGTGCCACCCCGTTCAGTTTCGGCACCATCATCCAGCTGAACGCGCAGCGGCCCGTCGACCCGGGTACTGTGGCGTCCACCGCGTCTCAGGACAGTGCTGACATCCTGCAGTCCGGCAGGAAGCTGCGGGTCGCGATCAGCCCGCTGGTCAGTCTGGCTCAACTGATGCCCGGCCAGGAAGTGCTGCTCAACGAATCCCTGACCATCGTCGCGGGACTGGCGTTTGAACGCTCCGGCGAGCTGGTGACCGTGAAGGAACTCCTGGGCTCCGACCGTGCCCTGGTCATCGGGCGGGCGGACGAGGAGCGGGTGGTCAGGCTCAACGGCCCGCTGCAGTCCGAGCGGATCCGCGTCGGTGATGCGCTCTCGGTTGACAACCGGTCCGGCTACGCACTGGAGAAGGTCCCGCGGAGCGAGGTTGAGAACCTGGTGCTCGAAGAGGTCCCGGACATCGCGTACGAGGACATTGGCGGGCTTGGTCCGCAGATCGAGCAGATTCGTGACGCCGTGGAGCTGCCGTTCCTCCACCCTGACCTCTACCGGGAACATGGTCTGAAGGCGCCCAAGGGCATTCTGCTCTACGGCCCGCCCGGTTGCGGCAAGACCCTGATCGCGAAGGCCGTCGCGAATTCGCTCGCGGCACGAGCCATTGAACGCACCGGGTCCACCGAGACGCGGAGCTACTTCCTCAACATCAAGGGCCCCGAGCTGCTGGATAAGTATGTGGGGGAGACCGAACGCCACATCCGGCTGATCTTCGCCCGGGCCCGCGAGAAGGCATCGGACGGCAGTCCGGTGGTGGTGTTCTTCGATGAGATGGATTCCCTGTTCCGGACGCGGGGTACCGGCGTCTCTTCGGACGTCGAAACGACTATCGTTCCCCAGCTTCTCAGCGAGATCGACGGCGTCGAGAAGCTCGAGAACGTCATCGTAATTGGTGCCTCCAACCGGGAGGACATGATCGACCCAGCCATCCTCAGGCCCGGCCGGCTGGACGTGAAGATCAAGATCCACCGCCCCGACGCCGAGGGTGCGGCCGAGATTTTCGGCAAGTACATCACCGAGAACCTGCCACTGCACGACGACGACCTCAACGAGTACAACGGTAGCCGTGCAGCAACCGTGCAGGCGATCATCCGGCGCACGGTCGAAAAAATGTACTCCACTGAGAAGTCCAACGAGTACCTCGAAGTCACCTATGCGAACGGTGATACCGAGATGCTCTACTTCAAGGACTTCAATTCCGGTGCTGTCATCCAGAATGTGGTGGACCGGGCCAAGAAGTATGCCATCAAGGATCTGCTCCTCGACGGCCAGAAAGGCCTGCGCATCGAGCATTTCCTCCGGGCCGTCGTCGACGAGTTCCGTGAACATGAGGATCTCCCCAACACCACCAACCCCGATGACTGGGCCCGGATCTCCGGCAAGAAGGGGGAGCGGATCACCTACATCCGCACCATCGTGCAGGGCAAGGCCGGGCAGGAGCCAGGAAAGACCATCGAAACCACGCCCAATACCGGACAGTATCTGTGACACCAGCCGGACCCCACGCCGATCCGTCAGTCCTCGACCCCGAACGGTTCTCCGCCCACCGCGTGATGGGCACCGAAACCGAGTACGGAATCATCGCGCCGTCGATTCCTGACGCCAACGCCACAGTCCTGTCGTCACAGGTGGTGAACGCCTACGCAGCGACCCTGAGGGAGGGCCTCGGCAACCTCGCGGGAACCCGCTGGGACTACACGGATGAAGCGCCCCTGGCTGACGCCCGCGGGTGGCAACAGGCCAGGCACGCAGCCGATCCGTCCCAGCTGACCGACAGCCCACCGATCCTCACCGCCGAGCAGGTTGCCCTGGTCGATGCCGCACTTGACGACGTCGGCCCGCTGGATTCGGGGGTCCTGATGAACCTGGTCCTCAACAACGGGGCACGGCTGTACGTCGACCACGCGCATCCCGAATACTCCTCGCCCGAGGTGACCAACCCGCTGGACGCCGTCCTGTGGGACCGGGCCGGCGACTCTGTCGCGCTGGCAGCGATGCGCCGGATCGCCGCCACCCCTGGCTTCGCTCCCGTCAACCTGTACAAAAACAACACCGATAACAAAAGCGTGTCCTACGGGTCGCACGAGAACTATCTGGTGCCGCGCAGCGTCCCCTTCAACCACGTCGCGGCCGTGCTGATTCCGTTCTTCGTCTCCCGCCAGACCATCTGTGGCTCGGGCCGGGTAGGAATCGGCGCTTCCCAGCAGGCACCCGGTTTCCAACTCAGCCAACGCGCCGACTTCTTCGAGAACGAGATCGGCCTGGAAACGACCGTTCGCAGACCCATCATCAACACCCGGGACGAGCCTCATGCGGTCGCCGAGAAGTACCGGCGGCTCCATGTCATTATCGGCGACGCAAATCTGAGCGAGATCTCGAACTACCTGAAGATGGGGACCACCTCCCTGGTGTTATCCCTGATCGACAGGGACAAAGCGCCGATTCCCGAGGTCCAGGACCCGGTACGGGAACTGCAGGCGGTCAGCCACGATCCGACGCTGAGGCACCGCATCAGGCTGGCGGACGGCCGAATGGTGACCGCCCTGGACCTGCAGGAAATCTACCTCGACGCCTGTTTGGCGGAATCGGACCGGCAGGGTGGAACCGATCCACAGAGCGCTGACGTGTTGCAGCGCTGGGGCACCCTCATCGATACACTGCGCCGGGACCCTTTCGACGCCGCGCATCACCTTGACTGGGTGGCCAAGCTCAAGGTGCTTGAGGCGTATCGCAGCCGCGACGGAATGGCCTGGGATGACCCCCGTCTGGCCCTCGTGGACCTGCAGTACTCAGACCTCCGGCCAGAAAAGAGCATCTACCACCGGCTCAGCGCCCGCGGCCAGATGGACCGGCTGGTCACCGATGAGCAGGTGCACGCCGCCGTGTCTCATCCGCCCGAAGACACCCGAGCCTACTTCCGTGGCCGCTGCATCAGCAGTTTTCCCCGCGAAGTGGTGGGCGCCAGCTGGGATTCAATCATCTTCGAGCTGCCGTCCCAACGCCGGTTGCAACGAATTCAGACCCGTGAGCCCCTTAGGGGAACGGCCGCCCTCACCAGAGAGTTGTTTGCTGCGTCGGCGGACGCCGAAGAATTTGTTGCCCGGCTTCTGAGCAGGCCCCAATCCAACATGGCACCATAGACATCACTAGGTTTTGCGTATCACACCCGCAGCAATGAAAGGTGCCAGCCATGGCGACACAGGACCGCAGGAACACCGGGTCACGGCCCGAGCAGCAGGACGAACAGCAGGACACTCCGGTTCCCGACACCGGAGCGCCTGAGGGCGGCGCCCCGACGGCGCAGACCCAGGGGGTTGAAGACCTGCTGGACGAAATCGATGGTGTGCTCGAATCCAACGCTGAAGAATTTGTCCGCGGCTTTGTCCAGAAGGGCGGCCAGTAGCCTCAATGATTCCGGAAGACGCCACCGCGTCGATTGGCCGTGCAGCCTCCACGTCGTTCAGCGGGTATCTGGGGGCGAACCACCCCGATCTGCTGCCCTCCAGCCGCTCTGCCGGCGGGTTGACACCGGCCAGCGCCGCAACGGTGGCGCCGCACGCCACCACCATCGTGTCCATGACCTATGCTGGCGGCGTCCTGATGGCCGGTGACCGGCGGGCAACGATGGGCAACATCATCGCGAGCCGGCACATCGAAAAGGTCTTCCCCGCCGATATGTTTTCGGTCCTCGGCATTGCGGGTAGCGCCGGGATAGCCCTCGACATCATGCGGCTCTTCCAGGTGGAATTGGAGCACTACGAGAAGATCGAGGGCACCCTGATGAGCCTCGACGGCAAAGCCAACCGGCTGGCAGCGATGATTCGGGCCAACCTTCCCCTTGCGCTGCAGGGGCTGGCGGTCGTCCCCCTTTTCGCTGGCTTCGACACCGTCCAGCGGGTCGGTAGGCTCTTCTCCTACGATGTAACGGGCGGTCGTTATGAGGAGCAGGAACACCATAGCGTCGGTTCCGGGGCCGCTTTCGCCCGGGGCGCCCTGAAGAAGCTGTGGAAACCGAATCTCGACGAGGACCGCGCGGTCCGGGTCGCCGTCGAATCCCTCTACGACGCGGCCGATGACGATTCGGCGACCGGTGGCCCCGACGTCGTCCGCCAGCTGTGGCCGGTGGTGTACACGGTCAACAGTGCTGGCGCCCGCCGGATTCCGGAGCGGGAGCTGGCGTTGGCCGCCGCGCAGGTCATCGATTCGCGCTCGGTGGCTGGACGGGAGGCATGAGCATGACACAACAGTTCTACGTTTCGCCTGAGCAGCTGACGAAGGATCGGGCCGATTTTGCCCGGAAGGGGATCGCCCGCGGGCGATCGGTGGTGGTACTCAGCTGCCGCGACGGGATCGCGCTGGTCGCCGAAAACCCGTCACCGTCCCTGCACAAGGTGGGCGAAATCTATGACCGCATCGCTTTCGCCGCCGTCGGGAAGTACAACGAGTTCGAGAGCCTTCGTCAGGCGGGGGTCCGTTACGCCGACGTGCGGGGGTATTCCTACGATCGGGAAGACGTCACTGCCCGCGGGCTGGCCAGTGTCTACGCCCAAAGTCTTGGCGCGGTGTTCACGGCCGACAGCAAACCCTTCGAAGTGGAATTGGCCGTTGCCGAGGTAGGTCCCCGGACCGATGCTGATCATCTGTACCGCCTCACGTTCGACGGCTCGATCGCCGACGAACAACGGTTCATCGTGATGGGCGGGCAGGCGGATGCCGTCGGTGACGCCCTGACCGGGCAGTGGGACGCCGAGCACAGTTTCGCGGAAGCGGTCAGGACCGCGGTGGATGCCCTCCGGCACGACGGCGGGGCGACCGGCGTTCCCCGGGCCCGCCTCAACCCCAACACCCTTGAGGTTGCCGTCCTGGATAGGGACCCGCTGACCACCCGCGGGGCCCGCCGGGCGTTCCGGCGGATCCTTCCCGACGAAGTGGGAGACATGCTGGGCTTCGGGAAGGACGGCGCCTGATGGACCGCCGGATTTTCGGCATCGAAACGGAGTTCGGCATTGCCTACTCAGGGCCCAACTCCCGCCCGCTGTCACCCGAGGAGGTGGCCCGGTATCTGTTCCGCAAGGTGGTGAGCTGGGGACGCTCCTCCAACGTGTTCCTCACCAACGGGTCCCGGTTGTACCTGGATGTTGGTTCCCACCCCGAGTACGCCACGGCAGAGTGCGACGACGTCGCCCAGCTCATCGCCCACGACCGGGCCGGCGAGCTGATTCTGGAGGATCTGGTGGCCGAGGCGCAGCGCAGGCTCGTGCAGGAAGGCTATGACGGACGGGTGTATCTGTTCAAGAACAACACCGACTCGGCGGGCAACTCCTACGGCAGCCACGAAAACTACCTCATTCCCCGGAAGCTTGAGTTCAGCCGGCTGGCCGACATCCTGATCCCGTTCCTCGTTACCCGGCAGCTCCTGGTCGGCGCCGGTAAGGTCCTTAAAACCCAGACCGGCGCTCTCTACGCGTTCTCCCAGCGCGCCGACCATATTTGGGAAGGCGTGTCGTCAGCCACCACCCGGTCGCGGCCCATCATCAACACGCGGGACGAGCCGCACGCCGATGCCGAGTATTACCGCAGGCTCCACGTCATCGCCGGAGATTCCAACATGTCCGAGACGACGGCCCTCCTGAAAGTGGGATCGGTTGACCTGATCCTGCGAATGATCGAGGCGGGCGTCATCATGAAGGACTTCCGGCTGGAAAACCCGATCCGCAGCATCAGGGAAATCTCCCACGATCTCACCGGGCGTCAGCCGTTGAAGCTCGCTAATGGCCGCACCATGTCCGCGCTCGACATGCAGCAGGAATATCTGGCGCGGGTACGCCAGTTCGTGGACACGAACGGGGCCCACACCCCCCACGTTGAACGGATCCTTGAGCTGTGGGGGAGGACCCTGCAGGCAATCGGCACCGGCGACCACAGTCCCATCGACCGTGAGATTGACTGGGCTATCAAGAAGAAACTGATTGACAGCTACCGGGACCGTCACGCTCTCGGCCTGGAATCCGCGAGAGTGGCACAACTGGACCTCACCTATCACGACATTTCCCGTGAACGCGGCCTCTATTTTCTGCTCCAGCAGCGGGGTGAGACCGAGCGCGTGGTCACCGACGTCGACATCAAGAATGCCGTGGACATCCCACCACAGACCACCCGCGCGCGGCTTCGGGGGGAATTCGTTCGACGCGCGAAGGACGCCAACCGGGATTTCACCGTCGACTGGGTGCATCTGAAGCTCAACGACCGCGCCCAGCAGACCATCCTGTGCAAAGACCCGTTCCAGTCGGTCGACGAACGGGTCGACGCGCTGCTCGCCCAGCTGTGAATCCCCGGTGAAACTGGTCGACAGGAGAAACCAGCGGCCGTAAACCGTTACGCTGGATAGGTTCATTCACGACAATGGCCAGCTTTCTGCGGCCCCCACGGCACGCGCCACCGATCACCTGCGAAAGAAGCACCGTGCGAAAAGCTCTCACCCTTGCTCTACCCCTCCTCTTAGTGTTGTCCGCCTGCGGCGGTGATACCGGCGACGCTGAACTGAAGACCTCCGGCGACGCCGCAATCCTTGAGTCCGTCCGGGTTGAGGGCGGCTCCGATGTGGAAGCCCCCGAGGTGACCTTCGAATCACCACTGGACGTAACCGGCCCCGCTGCTGCCACAATTACCGCCGGCGACGGCGAGGCAATCGCCGACGGGGACCGGGTCTCCTTCCACCTGGTGGGCCTGAACGCCGAAGACGGCACAGTCCTCGGCGACACCTATTCCGCCGAGCCGCAGACCCTCGACCTGATCGAGAAACTGCAGGAAGACGACCCAGAGCTCTACGAAGTGCTGGTGGGGACCACCATCGGGTCACAGATCGCCTACACCAACGTGATCGAAGGCCAGGAGCCCCAGCAGCTGATCGTGATGCAGGTACTCAGCGCTGAGGCTGCGCCTCCGGTGCCGCCGGAGCCCGAGGTGCTCAGCCCCGAAGCCGTTGAAGAGCTCGACGCCGACGGCCAGCTTCCCACCTTCACGTTTGACAACGACGACGCACCTGTCATCGAGATTCCCGACAACGAACCCTCAGATGACCTGGTCATCAAGGTCCTGGAAGCCGGCGACGGTGAAGTGATCACCGAAGAAGACACCATCGCTGCCAACTATGCCGGGTGGCGCTGGGAAGACGGAGAGCAGTTCGACTCCAGCTACCCCGGTGGCGAGCCGATCGAGTTCCCGCTTTCCGGTGTCATCGAGGGGTGGACCAAGGGCCTGGCCGGCCAGACGGTCGGCAGCAAAGTCCTGCTCGTCATCCCGTCGCCCATGGCCTACGGCGACCCAGCCGCCGAAGGACGCCCCTCGGGGACCTTGGCGTTCTACGTAGAAATCGTCGAAAAGGTTGCCGCCGAGTAAACCGAGCTGCACCCTCACACCACCACCACCACCACAAGGAGAAATATGTCTATCGGATCCAACGACGCCGCCCGCACCAAGCCGGAAATTGAGTTTCCCGGCACCGACGTACCGACCGAGCTGGTCATCTCTGACCTCATCGAAGGCTCCGGCGACGAAGCCAAGGCGGGCGACACCGTGTCAGCCCACTACGTCGGTGTCGCTTTTTCCACCGGCGAGGAATTCGATTCGTCCTGGAACCGCGGTGCGCCACTCGACTTCAAGGTCGGCATTGGCCAGGTCATCCAGGGCTGGGATCAGGGCCTCCTCGGGATGAAGGTCGGCGGCCGCCGCCGGCTGGAAATCCCCGCCAACCTGGCCTATGGGGACCGTGGTGCCGGTGGAGCGATCGCCCCCGGCGAGTCCCTGATCTTCGTCGTGGACCTGATGGGACTGCGCTAACCAGGACCCACCTGTACTGGGACGGGCTGGGGCGCAGTGTGCCCCGGCCCGTCCCGGGCGGGTACTCTTTCCAACGTGTCAGCTAAACGAACCGAACGCCTGCTCTCCCTGGTCATGCTGCTGCTCTCCACCCAGCGCGGCTATTCCAAAGAGGAGCTGTTCCAGAAAATCGAGCTCTACGGTGGTGCGCCCACCCCCGCCGCCCGAGAGAAGCTCTTCGACCGGGACAAGGCCATGCTGCGTGAGCAGGGCATCCCCGTCCAGTCGTTCAGCGACGACCCGGCGTTCGACCACGACAACTCGATTCGGCGCTACCGGATCGACGCCGCCGAATACCGTCTCCCGGCGGTGACCTTCACCGCGGAAGAGTCTGCCGCGCTGACCCTCGCCGCAGGAATGTGGGATGTTGCCACCCTCGACTCGGCGGCCGCCCGGGCGCTGCGGAAGCTCCAGGGTCGCGGCGCCGCCCGCGACGACGACGCTGCCATTCTTGTGGAACCGCGTATCCGCACCAATGAACCGCACTGGGATGAGGTGTGGCGCGCCACGACCTCCCGCCGACCCATCACCTTCGGCTACCGCGCCGCGAGTACCGGCAGGGAGGAACAGCGGCAACTTCAGCCCTGGGGCATGGGAAGCCGCTACGGGCACTGGTATGTGGTCGGCCGTGACCTTGATCGGGGCGAGGAACGGTATTTCAGGCTCTCCCGCATCACCAGCGCGCCAGTCCTGCTCGAAGGGTCCTTCGACGTCCCCGACGGTTTTACGATGCTTTCCTCCCTGGCCTCCCTCGACCGGGCCCACGAGCCATTCGCAGCGGTGGTCGCTGTCCAACCCGACACCTGCCATCTGTTGCGCACCCGACGCGGAGCGCAGAGCGACGCTGCCGGTGACGGGTGGGACCTCCTCCGGTTCCCGTACGGCGACACCGGGGGAACCGCAGCCGACATTGCCGCCTTCGGCCCTCGCGCCCGGGTCATCGCACCCCCAGAACTGGTGGCGATGACGAAGGAGCTGCTCACCCGGGCCGCCGCTACCCAGGACGGGCCGCTCCCTGAGGTTGAGTTCACCACGTCAGCACGCCGATCGGCTCGCCCGAAGACCTCAGCCGATGCTCATCTGCGGCGCCTCCTCGACCTGGTGCCGTACCTCCTCGATCATCCTGGCGCGGACCTGGATGAGACGGCTGCCCACTTTGGTGTCACCCGCACCCACCTGGCCGCCGACCTCGAGCTCCTGTTTGTCAGCGGCCCACGCTACTACCCGGATGGGCTGATCGAAGTCAGCCTCGACGAAGACAGGATCTTTCTCAGCAATGCCGATAACCTGGCCGAGCCGCTCCGCCTGAACCTTGATGAGGCCTGCACCCTCATCGTCGGCCTGGATACCCTCCGGCGGCTACCAGGCCAGGACCCGGACTCAGCGGCAGCCACCGCCCACGCCAAGCTCACCCAGGCGGCCGGGGACGCTGGCCGGGTGGGCAGTGCCATCGCCGCCACCTTGACAGAGGAAACAGTCGGGTCAACCCTGGAAACCATCCAGGAAGCCCTCCGGTCCCGGGTCCGTCTGGAACTGACCTATCTCGTGGATACCCGGGACGAGGTCACTGAGCGCACTGTGGAACCCATCCGGGCCTTTTCCCGGCACGACAGCTGGTACCTCGAGGCGTGGTGTACCAGCGCCCGGTCGGTCCGGAACTTCCGACTCGACCGGATGCAGGCCGTCCGGCTCACCGCTGATCCGGTGGACACCGCACGGGAGCCTGAAGCCGACGGCGACGACGTCCTGTTCCGTCCAACGCCCGGCGATGAGCTTGTCACCTTGTTGCTGCACCCGCCGGCCCGATGGGTGGCTGAACACTATGCCGCCGAGCGAACCCAGGACCTCCCTGATGGCCGCCTTGCTGCAGAAATCAGGGTGGCCACCACCGGGTGGATCCCGGGTCTGATCAGCAGGTTGGGGGGAGACGCCGCCGTCGCCGGTCCCGAGGCCCTGCGACACGAGTGCTCGGTCTGGTTGGCTGCGGCCCTGGCGAAGCGTTCCTGACCCGGGGTGGGGCAGTTCCCGTTGTCGCCGCTGCAGTTCTGGCTCCCTTAGACTTGGGGTATGCCTTGGTGGACGTGGATTGTGATTTGGGTGGCCCTGTTGGCGCTGACCCTGGTGGTACTGGCCGCGCTCGGTTACTTCCTGTTTCGGAAGGTTAAGGCACTCCTCAAAGAGGTTGGGCACGCCAGCGAGGTGCTGGACCGGACGACCAGCCCGACCACCAGCACAGAGGGCGCCGTGAGGGAGCCCAACATCGCCGTCTTCAGGGATCCGGGAACGGTCCGGGACGAAGGCACCGAGGCCAAGGCACTGCGGGTCGCCTACCGACGGGAACGCAGGATTCGGCGCAGGGTTGGCCGCGGACAGCCGGTAAGCCTTCGAGACCTCCCCCACGTGTGACTCCCGACCGGGGAGCACCCACCAGCGTTACCCCGGTTGAGAACTATGAAAGGATTTCATCATGAGACCTGAAGGTTGGGCACTAGTTGCCATCATCGTCGTCGCCCTGCTGCTCTTCGGCGCCCCGAAACTGCCCGGGCTGGCCCGCAGCGTCGGCCAGTCCCTGCGGATTTTCAAGTCCGAGGTAAAGCAGATGAAGGACGACAGCCCGGACAATGCCTCCGAGCCGGATTCCCCGGTCGAAGGACGCATTGTTCCGCCGGCGCGCACCGCCACCGATCAGCCGGATCAGACCGGGACGGCCGCGCCTGGACAGCACAATCCACCAGGGTCAGCCGATCCGACCTCCCGCACACCGTAGGGTTTGCGGGCGGTGCCAAAGGTGAGCGGCAGGAGCCGCAAATCCAACCCTGAGGGTCGGATGGCCCTCAGGGAGCACCTGAAAGAGGCTCGAAACCGGCTGATCAAATCGGGCATAGCGCTGGTTTTGGCCACAGTTGTTGGGTTTTTCATCTACAACCCGGTCCTGACAGCGCTCTCCGAACCCATCCTGGACCTCAACGCCAGGGAGGGCAGGGAAGCCGTCCTGAACTTCGACGGGGTCGCCTCACCATTCGACCTCCTGGTGCAGGTCTCGGTCTTCATCGGCATCATCCTGGCGAGCCCCGTCTGGCTCTACCAGTTCTGGGCTTTCATCACTCCCGGGCTGAAGACCAAGGAGCGCCGTGTGGCGCTCTCCTTCATCGCCGTCGCGGTTCCCCTGTTCCTGGCCGGCATCTACCTCTCCTGGCTGGTCTTGCCGAACGCGGTGCGGGTCCTCACCGACTTCACCCCCAGCGGGTTCTCGAACATCATCCTGGTAACTGCCTACATCACGTTCGTGTTGCGCCTGATGCTGGCGTTCGGTATCGCCTTCCTCCTGCCGGTGGTGCTGTTCGGCTTGAATCTGGTCGGAATCCTCACCGGTAAACAGATCCTCAAGGCCTGGCGGATCACCGTCTTCCTGATCTGCGTCTTCGCGGCGATGGCCGCACCGGGCGGTGACGCCCTCGGCATGCTCTACCTGGCGGCACCCATGCTGGTGTTGTTCTTCATTGCCATCATGCTCTGCCTGCTCAACGACAAACGTCGTGATCGGCGGCGAGCCGCCCTGGACGCCAAAGTCGAGGCCAGCGCCGACACAGCATCCGACCTGGACGGACTCTGACGCCTGCCTCCACTGGTTGCCAGCCGACGGGCCGGGAGAGATTAGGCTGGTTCGTATGACCTCCCCCGCCGAGCGGTACCAGCTAGCACGGGCGCGTACCGCACACACCACCACGTCACTGTTTCAGTTCGAGCAGACCCTGGGGTTCGACCTCGACCCCTTCCAGCGGGACGCCTGCGTCTGTCTCGAGGCCGGTCGGGGGGTTCTCGTGGCCGCTCCCACGGGCGCTGGGAAAACTGTGGTGGGCGAGTTCGCCGTCTACCTGGCCCTCGAGAAGGGCCTGAAGGCGTTCTACACCACCCCGATCAAGGCGCTGAGCAACCAGAAATACTCTGAGCTCTGCGCGGTGTATGGCTCCGACCGGGTGGGGCTACTCACCGGCGACACCTCAATCAATCCCGACGCCGCAGTGGTGGTGATGACCACAGAGGTGTTGCGGAACATGCTGTATGCGAACTCGAACACCCTCGACGACCTCGGCTACGTGGTGATGGACGAGGTGCACTACCTCGCCGACCGGTTCAGGGGCGCCGTCTGGGAGGAAGTGATTATCCACCTGCCCTCGGAGGTGCGCCTGGTGTCCCTCAGCGCGACTGTTTCGAATGCCGAAGAGTTTGGCGCGTGGCTGGATACGGTGCGCGGCCAGACCGATGTAGTGGTCTCGGAGCACCGACCGGTTCCACTCTGGCAGCACGTCATGGTTGGACAGCACCTCCTGGACCTCTTCGCCGGCGACGTGGCTTTTGACGAAGCCGCACCCGCTGGTCCGGATGCGGGGGCCGAGGACCGTTACGAGGTCAACCCTGAACTCCTTGAACTCGCCAGTTCGGAGTCACGTCTGAACCAGCGTGCCGGCTGGGGAGCGGGCGGCGGTTCGCGGCGGGGCCGGGGTCCGGCGAAGCGGCCGCCAGCGGCAGCGTCACGGGTCAGGCGTGCCACCCGGCCGCAGGTGATCAGTGCCCTGGACCGGGACGGTCTCCTGCCAGCGATCACCTTCATCTTCTCCCGCAACGGGTGTGAGGCAGCGGTCAGCCAGTGCCTCGACGCCGGCCTGTGGCTGACCACCGAACCGGAACGCGAGATCATCAGCCAGCGGGTGGACGAAGCGGCGGTGGACCTGCCGCCCGAGGACCTGGCCGTCCTCGGGTTCTGGGAGTGGCGGGAGGGCCTGATCAGGGGCTTCTCGGCCCACCACGCCGGGATGCTTCCCACCTTCAAGGAAGTGGTGGAGAAACTCTTTGCGCTGGGACTGGTGAAGGCCGTGTTCGCGACCGAGACCCTGGCACTCGGCGTCAACATGCCAGCCCGTTCGGTGGTGCTGGAAAAGTTGGACAAATTCAACGGTGAAGCGCACGTCAACGTCACAGCGGGGGAGTACACCCAGCTGACGGGACGCGCTGGCCGCCGGGGCATTGACGTGGAGGGGCACGCCGTCGTGCTGTGGCAGCCGGGGACCGACCCGGGAGCCGTGGCGGGTCTCGCCTCCCGGCGGACCTACCCGCTGAACTCGAGCTTCAGGCCCACCTACAACATGAGCATCAACCTCGTCGCCCAATTTGGCCAGGACCGGTCCCGGGAGATCCTTGAGACCTCCTTCGCCCAGTTCCAGGCCGACCGGTCAGTGGTGGGACTCGCGAAACAGGTGCGGACCCGCGAGGAGTCGCTGCGGGGCTATGAGCAGTCCATGACCTGCCACCTCGGGGACTTCACCGAGTATTCGAGGCTTCGCCGTGAGATTTCCGATCTGGAGGATCGCGCAGCGAAAACCAACTCACGGAGCCGGCGGTCTGCCGCGGCCTCCTCGCTCGAAATGCTGCGGCCCGGCGACGTCGTCGACGTGCCGGCAGGACGCATCCAGGGCTATGCGGTGGTCCTCAGCTCCGACACCTCACGGGAGCCCCGCCCCACAGTCCTCACCGAAGACAAGCAGCTCCGACGGCTGGGGGTGCAGGATCTCAGCGGCCCCCTTGAGGTTCTCTCCCACATCAGGATCCCCAAAAACTTCAACGCCCGCAGCCCCAAAGACCGCAGGGACCTGAGTTCGTCGCTCCGGAACGCGCTCCATGACAAGCGTCCACCCCGCCGCGGGGCCAGCCAGGACGGTTTCAACTCCAGCGCCACCGAGCGCCAGGAAGCCGCTATCGCCGAGTTACGACGCAAGCTGCGTTCGCACCCCTGCCACGGATGCAGCGACCGGGAACAGCACGCCCGGTGGTCTGAGCGCTGGTGGAAACTGCGCCGCGAGACTGATCGGCTGTCCGGACAGATCAGGGGCCGCACCAACACCATCGCCAAAACCTTCGACCGGGTGTCGGACGTTCTCCTTCGCTACGGGTATCTGCAGGACACCCCGTCCGGGACCACCATCACCGCTGCCGGCCGTAAGCTGCGCCGGGTCTATGGGGAGAAGGACCTGCTGATCGCCCTCTCCCTCGAGCATGGTGCTTTCGAGGGGCTGGACGCCGCTGAGACTGCCGCGTTGGCATCGGTGTTGGTCTACCAGGCGAAACGGGAAGAACGCGGTCTGCGCCCGAAAATGCCCGGCGTCGCACTCGACCCGTCGATTGACGTCGTCGTCCGCCAATGGTCGGCGCTGACCGATCTGGAGGAGCAGTTCAAGCTTCCGGTCACCGGGGAACCCGAGCTGGGTCTCGTCTGGCCCATGCACAAGTGGGCCAGGGGCAAGGCCCTCCAGGCTGCGCTGAGCGGAACCGAACTGGCGGCCGGCGACTTCGTGAGATGGACCAAACAGGTTGTGGACCTGCTGGATCAACTCGCCAAAATTGACGATCTGCCTCCCGGCCAACGCCGTCTGTTTATCGACGCGATTGGCCTGATCCGTCGCGGTGTGGTGGCCTACTCGGCCATCAGCGACTAAATGCTTACGCCCACCACCTGTCTGGAGCACGCATGACCCCGACCCGCCCAATTCTGTACCGCAACGGCTCCGTGTATAGCGCCGCTGACCCGTTCGCGACCGCGATGCTTGTCGACGGCGACACGGTTGCCTGGATCGGCTCCGAGCATGCCGCCGAGTCGCTGGCGGATGCCACCATGACTGTGGTTGACCTGGCTGGCGCGCTCATCACCCCAGGCTTCGTGGACTCCCACGTCCACACCACCGAAACAGGACTGGCCCTGGAGTCCATCGACCTTTCCTCCTGCACCGGCATCACTGACCTGTTGGACCGGGTCTCCGCGGCGGCGCGCAGCGGCGTCAGCACCGTGCTGGGACACGGCTGGGATGAGTCACAGTGGCCGGAGCGCGTGGTCCCCACCGCCGGACAACTGGACGCAGCAGGCGGAGGAAAGCACGTCTATCTGGCCCGCGCCGATGTCCATTCGGCGGTGGTCTCCGGGTCCCTCGCGGCTGCGCTGGACCTGGCGAACCTCGACGGGTGGGACAACGGCTTCGTGGTACGTGACGCCCACGTCACAGCGCGGCTGGCCTCCCGGAACCTCGACGACGGCCAACGTTCCGCCTATCAGCGCGCTGCGCTCCGCCGCGCCGCGGCCAACGGGATCGTGGCGGTCGCAGAGATGGGTGCACCCCATATCTCACCAGCGGCCGATCTTCAGGCCTTGCTCCGGATCGGCCAGGACCCGCTGGGGGAGCAGCTCCCGGAGATCCTGCCGTACTGGGGACAGCCTGTCACCTCGGCCACCGAGCTTCAGGAGGTGCTGGCGCTGTTCGATGGCCGTCTGGCGGGCCTGGGCGGCGATCTGAACGTGGACGGCTCCATTGGGTCCCGGACCGCGGCGCTCCGGCAACCCTATGCTGATGACACCCATCGGGGTTCGGTCTTTCTCCAGGCCGACGCGGTCGCCGCGCACCTGGGTGCCGCCACCAGCGTGGGAATGCAGGCAGGTTTCCACGTTATTGGGGACGCCGGCCTGGACGTGGTCCTGCAGGGTCTCGCGCTGGCAGCCGATGCGCACGGTATCGAGGCGGTCCGGAAAGCACGCCACCGACTGGAACACGTTGAACTCGCCGACGCTGAAGCTATCGACCGCCTGGTGTATTTTGGGATCACCGTCAGCGCCCAGCCGGTCTTCGATGCGCGTTGGGGTGCTGCCGACGGGTTGTACAGCCAGCGGCTTGGAGCTGCGAGGATGACCGGGATGAACCCATTCGCGAGCTTCCTGGCGGCAGGGGTCCCCCTCTGCTTCGGTTCCGACAGCCCTGTGACGTCCCCCAACCCGTGGGCGGCAGTCCGGGCGAGCGTGATGCACCACAACCCCGCCCAACGGATTTCCGCTCGGGCAGCCTTTATCGCCCACACCCGGGCCGGTTGGCGGGCCGTTGGCACGGGTCACCCGTTATTGGGCCAGCTGGTCCCTGGCGCTCCGGCGTCGTACGCCGTGTGGGAGGTGGAGGAGCTGATGGTGCAGACGGCTGACAGCAGAGTGCAGTCGTGGAGCACCGATCCCAGGGCGGGGACACCGCTCCTGCCTGCCCTCGATACCGGAGCGGATCCAGTGTGTCTTGAGACGGTCCACCGGGGCCGACAGTTGTTCCAGGCCGAGGGTTTCAACGAAAAATCATCGCCCCTGCGGTCAGTGTCCTGACCTGCGCAAACAGCTGTTTGTGCAGGTCAGGAGGCTGTTGACAGCCGCTCCACAGCACGTAAGCTGTGGAGTCAACGGGTCAGGAATTCAGAGAATATCTACTGACCCGATCGGGCCGATGAAACGCAGATCTATGGCAGCCACCGTTTTGCAGTGGCTTACCCGCGCGTTACGGCATCGGTACACCGGAAACGGGTAGATTCGCGCGTCAGTAGAAAACAGCTGTGATCCTTGGATCCGTGCTGGCCCGAAGGCGTGCGGATCTACCCGGCCATCCGCGGCACCCCGACTCGAGCGGTCTGGTGGTTCTTTTCTGTCCCACGCGGGCATCCAATATACTGGGCGTTTGGTTCCGGGCCCCGGGATCCGTGCGCCACGGCGTATCAGCTACGTGATCAGAGGTTGCCTGAGTGCGAGTCGTCACCATCATTCCCACCTACAACGAGATCGAGTCACTTCCGCTGACGGTCGAACGACTGCGCCGGGCAGTACCTCACTCAGACGTCCTGGTGGTGGACGACAACAGCCCCGACGGTACCGGCGGGCTCGCCGACACGCTGGCCAGCGCCGACCCGCAGATTCATGTCCTGCACCGCACGGGCAAGGCAGGCCTGGGAGCCGCTTACATCGCGGGATTCACCTGGGGACTGGACGCTGGCTACGACGTCCTGGTTGAGATGGATGCTGACGGCTCCCACCGGCCCGAGCAGCTACAGTCCCTGCTCGACAAGGTAGCGGACGCCGACCTGGTCATTGGGTCGCGTTGGGTCCCCGGCGGCAGCGTGGTGAACTGGCCGCGACGCAGGAAATTGCTCTCCCGGGCCGGCAGCACCTATTCAAGACTTATGCTCGGCATCAATGTCCGGGATATTACCGCGGGCTACAGAGCGTTCCGCCGCGAGACCCTCGAAAAGGTTGAGCTGACAACCGTCGACTCGGTGGGGTACGGGTTCCAGGTGGACATGACCTTCCGGGTGGCGACGCTCGGCCTGAAAATCGTTGAGGTTCCGATTACCTTCGTGGAACGGGAGTTCGGGGCATCAAAGATGAGCGGCGGAATAGTCCTGGAGGCCATTGCCAACGTCACCAAATGGGGACTCGCCGCGCGGTGGCGTGCAATGACCTCGCGCAGCAAAGCCTGAGTTTCTCGACTCCCGCGACAGAGACGGCCCTCAGCTCCATTGTTGCCGGTTCCTTCCGGCAACCCTTGCTGCCAGGGCCGTTTCTGGGCTCGCCGGGCACGAAAAAGCCGGGCTGACCCTGATAGGTCAGCCCGGCTCGTCCAATGTCCTGCGCTGCTAGGCGGACTGGCGCTCTCCGCGGCGTTCCCGCAGAATGGTCAACCGGTCCTGGAGGATCTGCTCCAGCTCGTCCATGCTGCGGCGCTCCAGCAGCATGTCCCAATGAGTACGCACGGGCTTGTCACCTGAGGTGTCGGGGCGCTCCCCGTCTACCAGCAACGCTTCCTTACCGGTTTTGGAAACCCAGACCGGCGGGACGTCAGCTTCCGCCGCGAAAGTGACGAATACCCGCTCACCGTCTCCGCAACGGTATTCAACCCGCTGACGTGGAGCTGGCTCAACACCGGATTCAGTCTCCATGCTTTGCGCTCCGAGGCGCATTCCGCGCAAGCTACGATCACTCATGTAATCTCCTACTCAACAATTTGGCATCCGTGACAGCGGATGATGGTGCGGTAGTGGCTACCGCAACCTGCCCCTTACATAACGCTGCGGTCGTGGCGTCTGTTCCCGATCTGACCAGCGAAAGTACGGCAAACACCCAATTATACTCTGGGTCAGGGCACAAAAAGAAACCGGACGGCTGATCTGAGTCAGCCGTCCGGTTTCTTACAGTGCCCGGTCCTTGCAGTGCCCGGTCCTTGCAGTGCCCGGTTCTTACAGTGCCCGGTTCCAGGTGCCCGACTCTCCGTGTCAGCCGCTGTGGGTACGGGAGTGACTATCGCCGTCGGGCGCATCAGCGGTCGCGTTGCCCAGAACGTTGCCGATACCCTTGAGCGCTTCGCCCACCTCGCTGGGAATAATCCACAGCTTGTTGGAGGATCCTTCGGCCAGCTTGGGAAGGGTCTGCAGGTATTGATAGGCGAGCAGCTTCTGGGTCGGGTTGCCCTTATGGATGGCATCGAACACCTTCTGGATGGCCTGCGACTCGCCGTCGGCGCGGAGAATGGCCGCTTTGGCGTCACCTTCAGCGGCGAGGATTGCGGCCTGCCGCTGGCCCTCAGCCGTGAGGATCTGCGACTGCTTCGTTCCCTCTGCCGTCAAAATGGCTGCGCGGCGGTCCCGCTCGGCTCGCATCTGCTTCTCCATCGAGTCCTGGATGGACAGGGGAGGGTCGATAGCCTTCAGCTCCACCCGGGATACCCGGATGCCCCAGCGACCGGTGGCCTCATCAAGCACTCCACGCAGTTGCCCGTTGATCTGGTCGCGAGAGGTCAGAGCCTCTTCGAGATTCAACCCACCGACCACGTTGCGCAATGTGGTGGTGGTGAGCTGTTCCACGGCCTGGATGTAGTTGGCGATCTCATAGGTAGCGGCCCGAGGATCAGTCACCTGGAAGTAGACCACCGTGTCGATTGAGACCACCAGGTTGTCTTCGGTGATGACAGGCTGGGGCGGGAACGACACCACCTGTTCGCGCAGGTCCAGCAAGGGCAGCAGCCGGTCCACAAATGGGATCAGGATGGTCAACCCCGGTTGGAGGGTTCGCTGGTACTTTCCGAGCCGTTCCACCACACCGGCGCGTGCCTGCGGGACAATTCGCACCGACTTCACCAGGACGACCAGGACGAAAATGATCAGGGCAATCAGGACGACTGTCAGTCCGATTGCCCCTGCGTCGGTAGGCATATATTCCCCTTTAAGTTGTTAGCGCGATCAATGGGTAAGTCTGGGCAACCGGATCTAGACTGCTCCGGAATCGGCGGCCTGCGGGCGGGCGGGGGCGCTGATCAGGGCGGTCGCACCGTCAATTCTGGTGACGGCGACCCGTTCGCCGGCGGGAATCAACGACCCATCAAGTGTGCGGGCGGACCAAGTATCGCCGCCGATCTTCACGGTGCCGGATTCGCCGGTCACAATATCAAGGGTGAGAGCCGACTCCCCGATGAGACGGTCCACGTTGCTTAGCTGATCGGGGGAGCCACGCTTCAGGTGTTTCAACGCCACCGGGCGGACCACCAGCACCATCAGGAGGGACACTACGCAGAAAATGATGACCTGCAGGAAGAAAGCCGCGCCGAGGAAGGTGCTGATCATGGCTGCGAGGGCCCCCATCGCCATCATGACGAAAAACAGGTCAAGAGTCAGGGTTTCCACTGCGGCAAGACCAAGGAAAAGAACCAGCCACAGTATCCAGCCGTTCTCCAAAAGCCACTCAAACATGTCGTCCCCTCTGGCTAAGGCGCCGTGAGCGCTTGTACTGCGTTCTTCCATCATGCCAAAGCGGAGTGGGGAAACCTAGGGGTCCAGGCCTCAGCGGCGTGGTTGTTATCGATCCGCAAGCCTCAGCGGGCCTGGTGCTTACGGAAAACCTGGATGGTGAATCGTGCACTGGCTACTGTGCGTGCGGGGAGTACCGCCACATCTGCCCACAGGTCTACCGGAACCAGGTGGTGTCCAGCCGGCCCCATGAGCGCGACATGGTAGATATCGGCGCGGGACAACTGCAGGGAGAGCTCAACGGTTACCGAATCGGCCTCGTCAAATAGTCCGGTCAGGCTGGTTGCCACGCCCCTGGCCTTATCCGGGCGCACCTCAAGCAGGCCGGCGTCGTCAGCGATTTCGGCAAGATGCCCCGGCAGAGGCGTCACAACCACCAGCACACCGTCGGGACCCAGCACGCGATGGAACTCCTCGGGGTTGCGGGGCGCAAAAACGTTGAGGACGACGTCAACCCCTGCATCCCGCACCGGCAATCGCCGCCACACATCCCAAACCATGCACACGCCGTCCCGCAGGGCGCCGGCGGCACGGCGCAGGGCGAACTTCGAAATGTCGAGGGCGAGCACTGCTGCCGCGGGATGTCGGCGCTCCAGCTCGGCCAGGTAATACCCGGTTCCGGCTCCGGCGTCGAGGATTGCCCGGGGCTCGGCGACGTGCCGCTGCGCCAGATCAGCCACAACCGTCCGGAGGTGGTCGTAGTGGCCTGCTCCGAGAAAGTCAGTGCGTGCCTGAACCATCACCGCAGTGTCCGACTGGAATTCCGTGCCCCTGCCGGTGAGCAGGTTGAAATAGCCCTGCTTTGCCGCATCGAACCGGTGCCCCACCCCACACACCAGAGCACCGGCGCCGTCCAAGAGTTCCAGCGGCGCTGCGCACACGGGGCAGCACAGCAGGTTTTCGGGAAGGCGGCGCATAGGTTCATCCTAGGGCCGGAATTGGGAAGACCCAGCGACTGATCTAGTCTCGGACTTGTGAAACCACATGAGCTGAATCACCTCCAGTCCGTAAGTTCACCGTCGATCTCACCTGATGCACAGCGTTGCGTTGTGTCGGTGACCCGACCCGATTTCGATGCCGACAGCTATGTAGGGCAGTTGTGGGACATTGCGGTCCCGGGGGGCGCCGCGCGGCGGTTGACCCGCGGTTTCCGCGACACCGCACCCCAGTACTCACCGGACGGCACCGCCATCGCCTTCCTCAGGGCAGAGCCGGGCGGCAAGTCACAGTTGATGATCGTCGATAGCCGTGGCGGCGAACCCCAGCGTCTGACGGACCAGAAAATGGGGGTTGGCGCGTTCAGCTTCTCGCCCGATTCGTCGAAGCTCACCTTCACCTCCCGGGTTCCGGAGCACGGCCGCTACGGGACCGTCGACGGCGTCGGCCCCGGGCTAGAGGATCCCCGCCTGATCAGTACGTTCAAGTACCGCATGAACGGGCTGGGCTACTCGCTGGACAAACGAACCCAGATTTTTGTGCTCGATGTTCCGAGCCTCGACGCCGAGCCCTTCGTGGAACCGGTCGGCAGGGCGAAGGAAGCAGCGGCGGACCAGGCTGGCGGTGAGAAGCCGACCACCAGTGGGAAGGGAACCGGCAAGGGGCTTCCGGAAGCCGTGCAGCTGACCATGGCAGACGCGGACCACAACGAGCCGGTTTTCACCCGCGACGGGCGTCGCATCCTCTTCACCGCGGCACTTCATGCCGACGCCGACACCACCCTGTACACCGACGTCCACTCGATGGCCGTGGATGGGTCCGACGTCGTGCAGCTCACCAACCGCGGCTCCGGTACTCGTGTGGGGTGCAGCCGACCGGTCGAAAGCCTCGATGGACGCTGGCTGTTTTTCCTGGGCAGCGACCTCTCCGAGGACGGACTGGACTTCCTGGCGCGCAACACCGCGCTCTACGTTGCTCCAGCCGCTGCACCCGGCGAAGCCCGGGCTATTACCGATGCCGAGACCGTGGACCTGGGCGAGGTGGGGGACATCGTGCCCCAAGGCGCTGATTCGGTGCTCGTCTTCAACCGGACCCGGGGCCGCGGCACGCTCCTGGAAGCCTCGGCCGACGGAACCATCAGCACTCTACTCGACAGCGAACTCATCGTCACAGGTGCAGCTGCGAAGGGCGACCTGGTGGTAGCCGCCTATACCGATCCCACCACCATGGGGGATCTGGGGGTAGTGTCCGGGGGCTCCCTGAAGCCGCTCACAGACCTCTCCAGTGACCTCCGGATGCAAACCTCAGTGGTGGTTCCCCGGGAAGAAACCTTCACGGCCAGTGATGGCCACAGCGTCCATGGCTGGGTGCTTGAACCCGAGGGGGAGGGGCCGCATCCGGTCCTGCTCAACATTCACGGTGGCCCGTTCGCCCAGTATGGCTGGGGATACTTCGATGAGGCGCAGGTCTATGTTGCTGCCGGGTACGCCGTCGTGCTGTGCAACCCGCGGGGTGCGGCCGGGTACGGGCAGGAGCACGGCCGCGTGATCAAGGGGGCGATGGGTACCGTTGACCTCCTCGATGTCCTGGGGTTCCTGGACGGCGCACTGGATAAATACCCGTCGTTTGACCGGGACCGGCTGGGCGTCATGGGCGGATCCTATGGGGGCTACCTGACCGCATGGACCATCTCCCAGGACCACCGGTTCACGGCGGCTGTGGTCGAACGCGGTTACCTGGATCCGCCGTCGTTCGTCGGCTCATCGGACATTGGCTGGTTCTTCTCCGACGCCTACACGGGCAACGATCCTGACCAGGTGAAGGCGCAGAATCCGTTTGCACACGTCGACAAGGTGCAGACCCCCACCTTCGTGGTCCACTCGGAGGAGGATCTGCGCTGCCCGCTGGAGCAGGCTCAACGCTATTACACCGCGTTGAAGCTGCGCGGTGTGCCCACAGAGCTTCTGGTGTTTCCCGGCGAGACCCACGAATTGTCCCGCGCCGGATCACCGTGGCATCGTCGGCAGCGGTTTGAACACATTCTCAACTGGTGGGCCAGGTACCTGCCGACGGCGAAGAACCAGCAGCCGTAAGCGGCTAGCCTATGGCGGCAGGCGGCGGCGCAGCGCGGCGGGGGAGCAGGATCTCAAAGGAGGCACCCCAGCCCGGTCGGGAGACCAGCGTTGCGCTGCCGCCGTGGGCTTCGGCAATGGCCGCCACAATCGACAGGCCCAGGCCAGCCCCGCCAACCCTCGCGCTGTCCCGCCCTGAGCCCCGCGCAAACCGGGCGAAAATGTGCTCCGCATCCCCGGGCTGGATTCCGGGGCCCGAATCCCTCACCCACAGGCGCAGGGCGTCAGCCTCCATCTGAGCGCCGAGTTCGATCGTGGCACCCTCGGGAGTGAACTTCACCGCGTTATCGGCGAGCTGCAGGAGCGCCTGGGTGACGCGGTGCCGATCCGCCTGGATGACAGCTGGCTCGGGGACCGCCACTTGCCAATCCCGGTCGGCGAGCGCCGTCATCTTGCGGTACACACTCTGCACCAGGTCCCGCACCTCCACCAGGTCAAGAGCCAGGAAGTCGGGGCGTTCCGCGCGGGCCAGCACAAACAGGTCCGAGACGATCTGGTTCATGCGGTCCACTTCGTCGGTCACGAGGGCGACGGTTGCGGCACGTTCCTCGGGTGTCTCATCCAGATCGATCAGTTCCATCTGCCCCCTGATGACGGTCAGGGGTGTCCTCAGCTCGTGGCTGGTGTCTTCAAGAAACCGCCGCTGGGTGGTGAAGGTCTGTTCGAGCCTGGTAAGCATGTCGTTGAAGGCGTCGGCGATCTGTGATGCCTCATCGTTTCCGGTGGTGGTGATCCGCCGGCTGAGGTCGGTATCCGAGATGTTCCTGGCTGTTTCAGCGAGAGCCTTCAGTGGCCTGAGTACCCTCCCGGCCAGGGCGAGACTGAGGAGGGCTGCGAGGATTGTGGTACCTAGTTGCACTATCAGCTGGGTCTGGACTGCACGGTCGATTTCGTTCTGTTCGTTGGCGGGGAAGTTTGCCACCACAAACAACCCGTCGAACGGTTCGCCGGAGTACGGCACTGCCACGTAGGTTGTCTTGCCTGCCGGCGTGTCGAGGGTTCCTTGTTCCATCTCCTCAAGCCCCAGCCAGTAGTCGACGGTGCTCTGGTAGTCCTCAGGATCGGGGACCTGCGGAGCTCTCCGGGATTCGTAGAGTTCACCGTCGAGGAACGCGAGCAGGGTCTCTCCCTCATCGGCGATCTCGCGGGAAAAGTACACATCGAAAATGGCTGAGAGGTCCTCGCCAAACGGATCTCCGGTGCGTGGGTCAACACCGCCGGCCAGGAGTCTGAACTCCTCAGCCTCACGGTCCAGTCCGGTGCTGATCTCTTCATTGAGCCGCTCGAACAGGACCAGCCGCAGTAAAAGGACTGATCCGACGGAGGACAGCACCAGCAGGATGACCACCACTGCGACAATCCGGACGCGGATACTCGACGTCCACCGCCACGCACCAGCACCTCTCATACCGCAAGAATAGGCGGTGTTGCCGGCTGCCGGGCAGGGCTTGGCAGCCAGGTTTCGGGCGGCGCCGTGTCTGGCGGTGCTGTTTCGGGCGGCGCGGTGGAGCAGGCCGCCGGTGCAAAGGACGGTTGCATGGTGCCGTCGCCTGCAGCAGAATCAGACGGTATCAAACGTCCTGGTGGATCCTGGTGAGCATGAGGCCAACGACGCCGTTGAGAGCCGCTACGGCGACCCGGCAGTAGGAGAAACGATGAGTACGTCGACGATGACCGACCCACCCGGGCTACCCTCGCACACCGCTGACCAACACGATCTGATCCGGGTTCAGGGTGCCCGCGAGAACAACCTCAAGGACATTTCAGTCGACATTCCGAAACGTCGTCTGACGGTCTTCACTGGCGTGTCAGGATCGGGCAAGAGCTCCCTGGTGTTCGCCACCATCGCTGCCGAGTCGCAGCGGATGATCAACGAGACCTACAGCGCATTTGTCCAGGGATTCATGCCCACCCTGGCGCGCCCCGACGTCGACCGCCTGGAAGGCCTGACGACGGCGATCATCGTCGACCAGGAGCGGATGGGCGCCAATCCACGCTCGACGGTCGGCACCGCCACCGACGCCAACGCGATGCTCCGGATCCTCTTCAGCCGGTGTGGGTCACCCTATGTGGGTCCGCCGACCGCGTTCTCCTTTAACGTCCCCACCCGCAAGGCCAGCGGAGTGATGAGTACCGACAAGGGTGGTCGGGTGCAGAAAAGCGTGGTCAAGGATGCCGTCTACCTGGGTGGCATGTGTCCACGCTGTGAGGGGATGGGATCGGTCTCCGATTTCGACCTGACAGCGCTCTTCGACGAGACCAGGTCCTTGGGGGAGGGAGCACTCACCATACCCGGGTACAGCATGGACGGCTGGTACGGCCGGATCTTCAGCGGTGCAGGTTTCGACATCGACAAGCCGCTGGCCAGATTCACCAAGAAGGAACTCGACGACCTCCTCTACAAGGAGCCGACGAAGGTGAAGGTCGAGGGCATCAACCTCACCTTTGAGGGGATCATCCCGAAGATCCAGAAATCGATGCTGTCCAAGGATGTTGAGGCGATGCAACCTCACATCCGGGCGTTCGTGGAGCGGGCTATCACCTTCCAGCCGTGCCCCGAGTGCCACGGCACCCGACTCAGCCCGGAAGCAAGGTCCTCGACGATTCGGGGCAAGAACATCGCCGAGCTGTGCATCATGCAGATCGACGAGCTGGCGGCCTGGGTGCGTGCGTTGGAGGAACCCTCCGTGGCGCCCCTGGTGAAGGGCCTGCAACACCTGCTGGATTCCTTCGCGGAGATCGGGCTCGGCTATCTATCGCTCGACCGGCCGGCCGGCACCCTGTCCGGGGGAGAGGCTCAGCGGACCAAGATGATCCGCCACCTCGGTTCCTCCCTGACCGACATCACCTATGTTTTTGATGAGCCGACCATTGGTCTGCACCCACACGACATTCAGCGGATGAACGGGCTGCTGATCCAGTTGCGTGACAAGGGCAATACGGTGCTCGTGGTGGAGCACAAGCCCGAGACCATCGCCATCGCTGATCATGTGATCGATCTGGGTCCTGGCGCAGGCGCCCAGGGCGGCAGCGTCTGCTTCGAGGGCAGTGTCGACGGTCTGCGTGCCAGTGACACCATCACCGGCCGCCACCTCGACGACCGGGCAGCGGTTAAAGCATCGGTACGTCGGCCCACGGGCATCCTGGAGGTGCACGACGCAGCAACCCACAATCTTCAGGACGTGGATGTTGACGTGCCGCTGGGTGTGCTCTGCGTTGTCACGGGAGTAGCTGGTTCAGGTAAGAGCTCGCTCATCCACGGGTCGATCGCCGGACGCGAGGGTGTGGTGGTGATCGACCAGGGCGCGATCAAGGGGTCACGCCGCAGCAATCCTGCCACCTACACGGGCCTCCTTGAACCGATCCGGAAGGCCTTCGCCAAAGCGAACGGCGTCAAGCCCGCACTGTTCAGTTCCAATTCGGAGGGTGCCTGCCCCACCTGTAACGGGGCTGGCATCATCTTCACCGAACTTGGGGTCATGGCCACTGTCGAATCCACCTGCGAGGACTGCGAGGGGAGGAGGTTCCAGGCGTCAGTCCTTGAGTACACCCTGGGGGGCCGCAACATTGCCGAGGTGCTCGCCATGTCGATGACCGAGGCTGAACACTTCTTCAGCGAGGGCGACGCCCGCACCCCGGCCGCCCACAAAATCCTTGACCGTCTGGTGGATGTGGGCCTCGGCTACCTGACCCTCGGCCAGCCGCTCACCACCCTCTCGGGGGGTGAGCGGCAGCGCGTCAAGCTGGCGACGCAGATGGCCGAAAAAGGCGACGTGTATGTGCTTGATGAGCCGACCACCGGCTTGCACCTGGCCGACGTCGAGAACCTGCTCGGGCTCCTCGACCGGCTCGTCGATTCCGGCAAGTCGGTCCTGGTGATCGAACACCACCAGGCGGTGATGGCTCACGCCGACTGGCTGATCGACCTTGGACCGGGTGCGGGTAACGACGGCGGCCGGGTGGTTTTCGAGGGAACGCCCGCCGATCTCGTCGCCAGCAAGACGACGCTGACTGGCGAGCACCTGGCGGCCTACGTCGGCAGCTGACCCCGCCTAACCCGCTGTCTGGAGTGCGGTGTCCCCGGCATATGCTCCCCGGTGGCTGGCCGCCCGATGCCGGTCAGGGAGGTGCGCTCCGTCACCGAAGAACTTCTCCCGAAGGGTCCCGGGCCGATATTCAGACTGCGCCAGACCGCGCTGCCGCAGTTCGGGCAGTACCCCCTCGATGAAGTCCTGGTAGGAGCCGGGGATGGTCTGGTTAATGATGTTGATCCCGTCGATTCCCGCGTCCTGCCAGGATTCGAGCTGATCGACGATCTGTTCGGGGGTACCAGCAATCTGCTGGTTGTACGCCCAGTAACGCGCAACATCGGCGATCGTCGGATTACCGCCGGGGACTGAGGCGAACAGGGCTTCAAGCACGCCGCGGGCGCCGTCGGTCCGCAGTTCGCCAAGAGTGGTGTCGAGGGGGAGCCCGCCGAGGTCCACCCCGATCCCGCCGCCGATATGCGCCACGATAGTATCCAGGTCCAGATAGCCGTCGAGCTCGGCCCGCTTCCGCGACACCTCGGCTTCAGTGGACCCGACCACAAAGGAAAGTCCGGCGAAAAACTTGATGTCCTCGTCGCGGCGGCCCACTTCGCGGGCCAGGGCGCGTACCGATGCTGTGGTCTTCCGGGCATAGTCCACATTGGGTGCGAAGAGGAAGGCTGCTTCAGCGTTGGCGGCGGCGAAGTGCTGTCCCCGTCCCGAGGAGCCGGCCTGGAACAATAGCGGAGTGCGCTGCGGCGACGGAGCCACCAGATGGGGGCCTTCCACGGAGTAGCGCGCCCCGTGGTGATTGATCTTGTGGACCTTCGACGGGTCAGCGTGGCGACCCGTCCGCTTGTCCTGGATGAGGGCGCCGTCGTCCCAGGATCCCTCCCAAAGCTTGTAGCAGACCTCCAGGTACTCATCGGCCCAGTCGTAGCGGCTGTCGTGTTCGACGAGCCCGTTGTGGCCGAAGTTCTTGAACGAGTTCTCCAGCACGCTGGTGACAATGTTCCAGGCGACCCGCCCCTCGCTGAGGTGGTCGAGGGTGGACATCTGGCGGGCAAACTGGAATGGATGAGACTGAACAACTGAACTGGTCAGGGCCAATCCGAGGTGTTCGGTGGTTGCCGCCAGCGCCGACTGCAGGACCAGCGGATCATTCGCGGGAACCTGGAGGCCCCGCTCGATGTGGGACGTCCAGCCGCCCCCATGGTTCCCGTACAGCCCGACGACGTCGGCGAGGAAGAGCGCATCGAATTTCGCTTCCTCAAGCGTCCGCGCCAGGTCGGTCCACAGCCGCAGGTCGTTGAACCGGTGTTGCTGGGCTTCGGGGTGGCGCCACTGACCCCCGAGGATGTGGCTGGTGGTGTTCATCGCGAAGGCGCTGAGGAGAAGACGTGGGCGTTCAGTAAAGACTGACATCAGGGGGTACCTCCGGTGGTGGATGATGGGCGAGCGGTGGCGTCGCCGATGCTGTTCAGGCCAGTCGGGGTGGTGCCATTGACCAGATAGTCACCGACTGAGCGCGCTTTGAAGAGCGCCGGGTTGTGGGTGGCGACCGTCCTCGCGTTGCGCCAGTGACGGTCCAGCGCCTTGTTCTTGCCGACTGCCGAAGCCCCGGCGACGTCGAACAGTTCGCTGGTTACCGCCAGCACCAGCGGCGGAATCGAGACGTGAGCCTGGTCGACAGCCAGTTCGGCTCGGAGAAACGCTGCCTCGGGGGATAGCGCCAGCGCGGAGTCGACGGCGGCGTCAAGGTCCCGGGCCGCCGCCGTCACGACGGCTGCGGCGGTGTACGCCTTCGATGCCAGGACACCGACATGTTCCTGGATCTGGGGGTCATCGCGGAACAGGCCACCCGATCCCGTGTTGAAGGTCCGGATCCGGGCTTGAACGAGGTTCACCGCGTCACGGCAGGCAGCGCGGCCGATCCCAGCCAGCACCGCCAGCAGGAAAAGCTGGAAGAACGCTGGTTCGAGCGTACTGGTCACCTTCCGCTGCAGGATGTCCCCGGGCTCAACCGGTACCCGGTCAAAGTGCGCGGTGCCGGTCCCCGTCAACGGTTGACCAAAACCATCCCAGTCGTCCACGATCGTCACCTGCGGGTCGTCAGCCCTCACCAGCGCGTATTGTCTCCCGTCAAGCCCTTCGGTGCTCGCCATGACTACTACCCAGTCGGCGAATATACTGCCGGTCGTGTAAAACTTCTCGCCGGTGAGAAACCATTGCCCCTCCTCCTGGTGGAGCCGGGTCTGGGTGGTGCCTAACGCGTTGCCTGAGCGCTCAGTGGCAGCGTTGCCGAAAATGTGGCCAGCGGCGATCCGGGGGAACCAACGGTCCTGAAACTCGACGGACTGCAGCGCGGCGGTCTCGACAAACGAAAAATGGGACCGCAACAGGTGGGAGACATTCGAGTCCGCCTCAGCCAGTTCAATCACGAGCCGGAAGAGGTGTTCATGGCTCACCGGATTGCCGCCGAACCGGGCGGGCACCCGAAGGGTGGTAAATCCTGCGTCCCTGAGCCACCCCACCTGGGCGAAGGGCAGGGTCCGGTCCGCTTCACGGGCCAGGGCACCGTCGGCGATGCGCCTGAACACCGGACGGAAACGCGCGGCGAGTTCCTCGTAGTGGGCCTCGCCCGAGGCCGGACTGTGCTGGGGTCCGCTGTGCTGGGCGCTGGTCGTGGTGGTCATGGAGTTGTCCTTACGTGGTTGCGAGGGCGGCGACGCCGCTACGGGTGGAGGCGTGGGCGCGAAGCCGGTGGCCCGGGTTGGAGTTGAGCAGCAGTTGGGTGTAATCACTGGTGGGATTGCCGAAGACCTCATTAGTGGGGCCCGTCTCTACGAGTTTTCCCCGATGCATGACGCCAACGGTCGAGGAGATCCGTTCGACCACGTGAAGGTCATGGGAGATGAAGAGGTAGGTCAACCCGAGGTCCCGTTGCAGGTGTGCCAAGAGGTCGAGGATCTGGGCCTGTGTCAGGACGTCGAGAGCTGACAATGCCTCGTCCAGCACCAGGGTGCGCGCCCCGAGCGCGAGCGCACGTGCAATGGCGACGCGTTGACGCTGGCCACCGGAGAGCGCCGGCGGGCGCTCGTCCGCGAGGTGCGACGGGATATTCACCTGATCCAGGAGCTCGGCCACCCGTCTGGCACGGGTTGCCCTGGAACCGATTCGGTGGTTCCGGAGGGGCTCGCCGATGATGTCGCGGATTGGTAGGCGAGGATCGAGTGCGGAATCGGGGTTCTGATAAACCAGTTGCAGGTGCTTCCACAGTTCCCTCTTCTCCCGTCGGGATGCGGAGGTGACGTCCTGTCCGTGGATGAGGACCTTCCCGGCCCCTGGATCAAGCAAACGGAGAATCATGCGTGCCGTGGTCGATTTCCCGGACCCCGATTCACCGACCAGGGCGAAGGTGGTGCCTCGCGCAATGCTGAACGACACGCCGTCGACGGCCCGGTGCTGCTCACCGGCCCTGGTGAAATCCCTGACAAGCCCCCTCACCTCGACGGCCAGTGGCCCATCGGGTGCCGTGGTGCCGACGGCTCTGGTCGCGGTGGGGCTGCTGTGAGGAGCGGCCTCCTCCAGCAGCCGGACAGTGTACTCATGCTCTGGCGCGGCCAGGATATCGGCGACCAACCGGTCCTCCAGGATGCGGCCTCGCCGCATCACGACGATCCGGACGGCGTGGTCGGTCGCTACCGCCAGGTCGTGGGTCACGAAGATGACCGCCGTGCCAAATTCGGTGGCCAGACGCTCAAAGACCTCAAGAATCTTCGCCTGGACGGTCACGTCAAGAGCCGAGGTCGGCTCATCTGCAATGAGCAGCTCGGGCCGGAGACTGAAGGCTATCGCGATGAGAACACGCTGTTTCAGCCCACCCGATAGCTGGTGCGGATACTGTTTCAGCCGCTTCTCAGGTTCGTCGATCCCCACCAGATCGAGGAGCCGGATCACCTCAGACCGGATTGACTCACGGGACCGCCGGGGACCGCTGGAGTGCAACCGGAAAACCTCGGCCAGCTGCGAGCCGATAGTTTTGACGGGATCAAGCGAGGCGCCGGGGTCCTGCGGTACCAGTGAGATCCGTACCCCCCTAATTTTTTCCAGGTCCTTTTCGCGCGCGTTCGTGAGGGTGAGGTTTCCCAGGGAGATCGAGCCCGCACCCCGGTGGGCAGCTGCCGGGAGTAGCCCAATAATCGATTTGGCCAGGGTGGATTTGCCCGAGCCTGATTCACCGACCAGTGCCACGATCTCACCGCGGCGGATGGTGAGATCCACGCCGTCGACGGCGGTCTTCGCCTCAGCTCCGCGGCCATAGTCGATCCGCAGTCCCTGGATGGTCAACAGTGATTCGTCGGTCCAGCGAGGGGTTCGTGCTGTTGGTATGGCGGGGGTGGGCCCGGGTCGTGCGTGTGTAACGTCCACTGGGTGCTCCTGACTAGATTCGGAAGGTTTTGAGTAACTGTCGGCCGAGGGTCGCCAGCAGGAGGACCGTCAGGACGATGACGAGACCCGGCAGCGTGGTCAACCACCAGGCGCTGCCGAGATATTGCCGTCCCTCGGCGATCAGCAGGCCCCACTCAGGAGTGGGCGGCGGGGCGCCGAAGCCGAGGAAGCCCAGCCCGGAGATGGCGAGGATTGCCGCACCCAGGTCGACCGCCAGCAACGCGAGGACGGGGCCGCTGGCGTTCGGCAGGATGTGGCGGGTAATAACTGACCACGAGGTTCCACCGTTGAGGAAAGCGGCCTCGATGAAGTCAAGATTCCGCACCCTCAGCACCTCGGACCGGACCACCCGGGCGAAGGAGGCGACCGATGCGATGCCGATGCCGACACCCAGCGAGATTGGGCCGGGGGAGAAGGCTGTGACGATGACGAGCGAGATAAGAAAGCCGGGGACGGCCAGCAACACGTCCACCAGCCGCATCGCTGTGGCGTCGGCGGCCCGTCCTGCGGTTGCGGCAATGATCCCCACGATTGTGCCCACCACCAGACCGATGAGGACCGCGAGCCCGGCGGTGAGGAGGGTCTGGCGCGTACCGAACACCACCCGGGTGAAGACGTCCCGCCCGAGATGATCGGTTCCGAAAAGGTGCTCGGCGTCGGGTGCACGAAAGTTGTCGCCCGGCACCCCGTCGAGTGGGGAGAACGGGGTGAACAGGTCGGGGGTGAGCGCCCAGGCCGCGACGACGGTCAGGGGCACAGCCGTCAACCAGAGGGACGGGTTATGAAGCGGTCCACGCCGTCGTCGGGCTGGCACCACAGACGATCCCGGCAGTACGGCGGCCCCGCGTCCGGGATCGTCCGGCATCACTGGACCTGGAGCTGCAGGAAATACTTGAGGGGGAAGACCATTGGTTGTTGGCACGGGGATACCTCTATCGAAGGGAGGGCATCAAGCGGCAAGGGCCCGGGGGGCGCCATGTCGGCTGCTGGTGAGGATGCGGGGATCAAGGAGCGGATACAGGAGGTCAACCACCAGGTTGACCACCACAAAGACCGACGCCGTCAGGAGTACCAGTCCCTGCACCAACGGCACATCCTGGGTGGTGACTGCCGTCAGGACCACTGACCCGAGGCCCGAGCGGGCGAAGACGGTTTCAGTGATCACCGACCCGGCGAAGAGCGTGCCAACGGTGATGCCCATGATTGTCAGGGCGGGACCCGCTGCGTTCTTCAGCGCGTGACGGAAGAAGATCCAGGACCGCGAGGCACCCTTCGCCCGGAGCACATCGATGAAGGGCTGGTCGTAGACGTGGTTGATGCTCTTGAGCAACACCTGGGCGAGGGGAGCGGACACGACAGTGGCCAGTACCAGCACCGGGATCGCGAGGGACAGGAAGGAACCATCCGGGAACAACGACATGACTCCCCAGCGGATGGAGAGCAGATCGAGCAACACGAGGCCGAGCCAGAAGGCTGGTATGGCCGCGAACAGGGGAGGCACGTTCACCACAACCCGACGGATCACCGTCGAACGGGTGAGTGTGGCGGCGCCGACCAGGGAAACGGCGATGAGTACCGCAGTGAGGAAGGCCGCGCCGGCCAGGGCGACGGTCGACCCGGCGACCCCGCTGATCCGGTCCCACACTGATTGTCCGGAAGCCAGCGAATACCCGAAATCACCGGAGAAGAGCCCTACCAGCTGGTTCAGGTATTGCGTCAGCAACGGCTGATCATAGCCGTACTGACTTTTCATGGCGTCGATCGCTTGTTGATCGACCGCTGAGTCAGCGGTCAGGAAAATTGTTACCGGGTCGCTGGGCAGAAGCTGTACGGCGAGAAAAACGAGCGTGTAGGCGAGCCACACCACCAGCACTGCCTGGCCTACCCGTTGCGTGAGATAGCGGGTCATGGGCGCTACCCGCCGGTTTTCCAGGCGCCCTGGAATACCGGGGCGGTGCCGGACGTGAAGTCAATCTGGGTCCCGCTGTGGGCGCCATAAACCTGGACCTCGTCCCAGAGCACCAGGGAATACGCCTTATCCACCACCAGGGCATGCTGCTCGTCGGCCAGCAGTTCATCGCGCTCCTCAACTGATGTTGCCGCACGCTCGGCCGCGAAAATTGTGTTGAGGTCATCATCGCTGGTGTGTGTCATGGTGTTGTTTTCTGGCTCGAAGATCGGGCCAAGCCCGCCGTAGATGAACTGTCGGGTGCCGAAAAACTCCACCTCTGGGTCAGGCATTGCTGAGGCGAGAAAGCTGTTGTCGCCGGCCCGGTTGTTGAGCTTGACACCGATTTCACGCCACTGCTGTTCAATCAGCTCGAAGGCCGGTTTGATGACAACCGAATTGTTGGAACTGGTGACGGTCACTTCGAGGTCTGTTCCGTCTTTGGCCCGGATACCGTTGGCCCCCACCTTCCATCCGGCGTCGTCGAGCAATTGCCGTGCTTCCTCGGGCTGGTAGCCGAGCTCTTCGGACAGGTCGATGAAGCCTGGTGCCTGGTGGTTCAGGACGGAGGCCGCCAGTTCGTAGCTGTCCGACAGGACGGTGTTCTTGAGGCTTTCCCGGTCAATCCCAATCTGCAGGGCCCGGCGGACGTTCTCGTCGGCAAGCTTCCCGCTGCCGATCCGGACCGCAGCCATGTTCACTGTCAGGTCCACGCCCGGTGCGGGGAGGACCTGATGACCGGTCGCGGCGAGGGCCTCCTCGTCTACTGGCTGGAGGCCCCTCGCCAGGTCAACCTGCCCCGACTGGACCGCTCCGGCACGATGGGCGACCTCCGGCAGGTATTTGATGACGACCCTATCGAGGTAGGCATCGCCCTGGTTGTCAGCAGTTTCTGGGGCCCAGGCATAGTCCGGGCGCTTGGCCAGGACTACTTCCTCATCCGGTTTCTCGGACTCGAAGGTGAAGGGTCCGGACCCGGAGATCTGGGCGATGGCCGATTGTCCGGCGGCATCCAGCTCAAGTGTTGCGGGGGACACCAACCCGGCAGTGACCGAGGTGGTGGCCCGCAGGAAGTTCGCGTTGGGGGAGGACAGCGTCACCAGCACCTGGTCAGCACCGATTACCTCGGCCGACTCGTATCCGGCGAAGTCCACATTCGGTTGAATCTGGGCCGCCTCAATCCCGAAGCCCTGGGCGTCGAGGTTCAGTTTGACTGCCTCGGCGTCTACCGGGGTGCCATCGCTGAACGTCACATCCGGCCGAATGGTGAAGGTGAACTCGGTGGAGTCTGCGTTGCCGGAGAACTCGGAGGCTATCCAGGGCACAACCTCACCCTGATCGGCGTCGAAATACGTCAGGCGGTCCAGGACGCTGTTGAGGACATTGGACTTCTCGTAGAACCTCGCGGACTGGGTCTGCCAGTTATTGATGGGGGTCACTTCGGCATAGACCAGGGTGCCGCCTTCGACCGGTTCTCCACTTGCCACCCCTGCTCCCGGAGAGGTACTGGCGGCCGAACCGCACGCGGTGAGCGCCAGTACCGTAAGGCCCAAGAGCGCCGTTACCCGCAGAGGCCGCTGGCGCGGACCGGCGTCGGGCAGGAGGGTGTTGTGGTGTGAGACGGTGCGGGAAATCATATCGATCCTCTCAGTCGTGATCGAGGTGCCCTACCCGCGCACGCTGAAGCATCTGACCGCCAGGAATGGGGTCGACACCAACGGGGGATAAAACTTTCTCCATCGGTCCTGGCAGTAGCACCGGCCCCGAGGGGTGGTTGCTGCGGCTTCAACGAGCCAGGTCTCTCAGCCGCTCTGGATGGTTGTTCAGCCCGGGGGAGCGATACCCGGCGGACTACGGCGATCTAATCGCATAATGACGGGGCGATCAAAAAAGTCCTGATGTATGTGACTTTCGACGCAACATTCGCCTGTCGGCTGCCGGTATGCCTGCCGGGCTTGACGTACCGTCCGACGTTGCACTGACGCGCCCCGCCACAAGCGTCGCAGCTGGTGGCAGGCTTCTTGACGAATCCAAGGATGGCTGGCGGGTCACCGACCCGGAGGGCAACGAGTTGGTGATCGTCGGCAGTTCATAATTTCGCGTGAGCCGGGCTGTCGTGGGAGCTCCTGTGACCGCTCCTGGCCCCTTCCTGCTAACGCCGATAATCTACATTATGTCAACTAGTACTCTGCGTATCTCATCTGATGAATCATCCAACCCCTCTCCCGCGGTGCTGCGCGCCTTGGCTCCGGCCACGTCTAGCAGCTCTCGCGGAACCTGAAGTTCGACACGATCGACCAGCGCGCCCGGTATGTCCGCAGGTTCATGGAGCACGTGAACGAATACCCCTGGCATTGGACGCCGACCCACGTCGAGGAGTATTTCGGGGACCTGCGCTCGATCCGGCACCTGAGCCATTCGACGCTGCGCGCCCACCAGTCCGCGCTGCGGCACTTCACCTCCTACGTCTCCAACCCCGACTACGGCTGGGACCGGGTCTGCGAGGCGCGCTTCGGCACCCATCCGTCCCAGGTCTTCTACGAATGGAACACCGCCACGCACGTGCAGGAGTTCGAGGGCAGGCCCGCCAAGCGTCCCTTCACCAGGCAGGAGCTCCAGAGGCTCTTCGACCATGCCGACGACGAGGTCGAACTCATCGAGGCCTCCGGAAAGAAGGGCTGGCAGGCCGCCTACCGTGACGCGGTCATGCTCAAGGTCGCCTACTCCTACGGGCTGCGGTTCAACGAGCTGCGGCACCTGCAGACCGTCGACTTCGCGACCAACCCGCACGCGCGCCGGTTCGGGAAGTTCGGTGTCTGCAAGATCCGGTTCGGCAAGTCCCGCAAGGCCTCCCCTCCCAAGCCGCGCAGCGTTTTGACCGTCTTCGACTGGACCGCCGGGGTCCTGGAGGACTGGCTGGCCAACGGGCGCGGAACACTACACACCCCCGACCTCTTCCCCAGCGAACGCGGCGGCCTGATCGTCGAATCCACCCTCCTGCGCCGTCTCCGGCGCTACCTGGACGAACTGGGCATGCCCTCGGACGGGCTGGACCTGCATTCGCTGCGCCGCTCGTACGCGACGCATCTGCTGGAGGCCGGATGGGATCCTAGATTCGTGCAATACCAAATGGGCCACGAACACGCCTCCACGACCGGCATCTACCAATTCGTCAGCGACGACTTCCGCAACACCACCCTGCGGGCCTCCCTGGACCGCACCCTCGGCGAGGCACTCGACCGGCCAACGGGAGGAGAACGATGAAGCGCCAGGTCGAATACACGTGGCGGCTGTCCGAGCTCATGGCGGCCCGGGGCCTTCACAACACCACCGACTTGATCCCGCTGCTGGCCGAGCGCGGAATCACCCTCTCACGGCCCCAGGTCTATCGCATCGTCAACCAGAAGCCCGAACGCGTCGCCCTGCAGGTCATCGCGGCAATCTGCGACATCTTCTCCTGCGGCCCCGAAGACCTCATCACCGTCACCGCCGCCGATGTGCGGGCGCGCAAGAGCGGAACCACCAACTCCCCCAACGTCGTGGACCTCAACCGGACCGCCCGCCCTCGCCGCGCCCGCATCATCGACCATGACCACTGAACCGCCCGCAGGGCTCACCCCGCGCAACACCGTCCGGGGGCGTCCCCGCACGAGCGGATCCGTCCGGTGCGACCGCTGCGGCCGCACCGCCGGCAAAGCCAGGGAGACCTGGCCCGAAGGCAAGGTCTGCGGTCCCTGCTTCACCCTCGCGACCCGAACCCACGGCACCTGCCCCGACTGCGGGCACCACCGACTCCTCCCCGGTCCACCCCAACTCGAGGGAGGACCGCGGTGCGCTCCCTGCGCCGGCATCCTCCACGACTTCCACTGCACCCGCTGCGGCCACGAGGCAGAGTTCTACCGCCGCGGCATTTGCGCCCGCTGCGCACTCAGGGACGACCTCACCGCCCTGCTGCCTGCCGACCCGGCCGACCCCGAAACCGCAACCCGGCTAACCGACGCCCTCTGCGCGGCGGAGCGCCCCGAAAGCGTCATCACCTGGAAACGCTCCTCCAAGGTCCAAGCCCTCCTGGCGTCGGTCTCAAGCGGGCAAACTCCCCTGACCCACGAAGGCCTCGATCGCCACCGCGAGACGGCAGGACGGGCCGCCGAGCACCTCCGGGCCCTGCTCGTGCACCACGGACTCCTCCCCCACCAAGACCCGTACCTGAACCGCTTCGAGACGTGGATCGACGACAAGCTCCGCCCCCTGCCGGCCGAGGTCGCCAAACCCGTCGAACACTTCGCCAAATGGCACCACCTCAGACGCATTCGGGCCAAGGCAACGCCGGACTCCACCGCCCGAGGCCCGGTGCACGCGGCCAAGCAGGAAATCACCGAAACCATCAAGTTCCTCGACTGGCTTTGGCAGGCCCACGGCCGCACCGCCGCCACCTGCACCCAGCAGGACGTGGACACTTGGCTCGCGACCGGCCCCACGACCAGGAAGGCCATCAGGACCTTCTTCGTCATCGCGAAGAAGGTCGGCACGAACAGACGCGTCGACATCGGCCACTACACGACCAAGGGCCGGCCCGCCATCCCGCCGGAGCAGCGCCTAGCGTGGCTGCGGGAACTGCTCAACGGCACCAGCGAGTCCCTGCCCTACAGGGTCGCCGGAACCCTGCTGCTCCTCTATGCCCAACCACTGGTCCGGGTGGCCGCGCTCCGCACCGACGCAGTCGACGTCAACGACGGCACCGGCACGGTGAGCATCACTTTGGGCACGCATCCCGCGCCCGTCCCCCAGCCCTTCGCGGAACTGCTCACCCAACACCTCTGGAACCGCCCCAACCTCCGAACCGGAGCAGGAACGGAAAGCCCGTGGCTCTTCCCCGGGTCCCGGGCAGGCCGGCACCTCCACCCGAACACCATCATGGACAGGCTCCGCGCCCTCGGCATCGACCTGCGCGGCGCGCGAAACACGGCTCTGGACGAGCACCTCTCCGCCGCGGCGCCGCCCCTGGTCGCCGACGCGCTCGGCTACAGCCATCAGGTCGCGTTCCTCCACGCCGACGCCGCGGGTGAACCATGGACCCGCTACACCGACCTGAAATCGAACCACAGCGCCCGCCAGCCCTAGGCGCAGCCCGCCTAAGCCGTGCGGCCGCTGCCGGGAGCCCGTGGGCGATAGCCTTTGTGAGTGCACACTGACAAGCCAGCCACCCCTCGTTCCAACCGACGATTCGGGCTGGTGCGCCTGACCCCTCGCCAAGCGCTGATGGCGCTGGTCCCTGCCGCCCTTGCGTGCGCGGCCGTCGCTGCCGGCGGTGGCTTTCTGCCCCCGGGCATCCTCCTGGTGCTGGCAGCCGCAGGTATAATTCCCGCGGTACTGGTCGTGGCCTGGGGGACCTTGAAGTTCCGCAGCTACTACGAGGTCAAGCGGTCCAAGGCGGACCTGCTGACCATGGTCTACGCCACCCTCATCCAGTTGTTGGCCCTGGCCCCAGCCGCCTACCTGTATGTCACTATGCTGAGCAGCTACGACGTGCTGGTGGGCCAGACACCGTAGCCATCCACCAACCGCAGCCCGGAAAACAACGGACGGACCGAAATGGTCGCGTACGAGTCTCAGAGCGACCGACTCCTTGCCCTTTGCACCATTACTTACCTGCCGCCTCGATTCACGAACACGCCCGAGTGAGATACGCAGAGGTGCCAGTAACCGATATCTGGTGGTCAGAAACACGAGTCTCTCGTCAGGGTCATTCTGATCCGCGCATCCGAGACGTTGGTGTTCGGCCACTCCTCAGAGCGCACCTCAAATCCCGATGCGGTTCCTTGACGGACGTCGGCGGCGATTGATACTGCGGTCACCACATTAACTTGCTCGCCCGGGCCGATGATGTAGCCCTCCGCCGGTTCGGCCTGATCCAACAGGGCTTGAACCTCGGGGTCCTTGGTCAGCGTCGAGCCCCCGCTGAGGGCAGTGCCCGGGCCAGACTGCATCGGGATCATGAAGGCGTCCTCCACCACCATGTCTTTGGCGTCCAGCAGCTTCACTTCGGTGACGATCACCGGCCGTTCACCGGTGTTGGTGATCACTTCACCAACCAGGGTCTTCCCCTCGCTGGGCGGCACCTCAACGAAGCACATTTCGTCGGTGCCCCCATCCGTCAGCACGCTGGAGTATCCAGGGCCGACGGAGCAGCCGGCCCCCGCCATCAGGAAGGCCAGTGCGAAAAGGGTGGTCGCACTATTCCGCTTCGAATGCATTCTGTCCTCGGTTCGGTGAGTGTTGCGGGGATTCAGCACGGCAAAACCCTGAGGTGACGACGCTGACCCCACCCGGGCCCGGGCGCGTCGCACTCGAAGCTAAGCACTCGGCAGTCGCTTCTGCAAGAGGTCCATTGGCTCCGCCACGCGATCCTCAAGGCACAGCATCCAGAGTGCGAACCGGTGACCGGCTCCGTCGTGGCTCAGTACGACAGTTTTGGCGCAGTCTCAGCCGATCGTTGTAGTCGTCCCGTCGGCGCTCTCCCGGACATAGACCACCTCGGCGGCGTCCGGCCACTCAGTGAGTAGGCCTTCACCATCATCGGCGCCTTCCTGGTTCGTTACTTCCGCTGTGATGTGGTCAAGCAGGCCGTCGAAGACTTGCACGAGCACCTGGTGCGACGCACCGTCCGGCCCAATGAATCGGGCACGCACCGGGTATACCTGATGATGTGGCACAGCGCGGGGCAACCCTTCCGGGACCTTGAAGTACGCGGTGCCCGTGAACTCGTCGGCCCAGTAGCCCTCCTCTGCGGCATCCAGCTGGGCGCGAAGTTCCTGGGCCCCTGCTTCCTCGCTGGCACTGAGGATGCCTTCAACCAGGCGTCGAACTGTGGTGTCCAGCGGCCGTACCTGTTCAGGCTGATCCTCGACCATGGCCAGGAACTGCCGCCGTTTGGCTGCAGCACGGTCACCAAAGAATCCCGCGATGATGAACGCTGCCGTGCCGGCGGCCATCCATGGTCGCGGGTGCTGGATCCCAACCCGGCGCAGCTTGTTCTCCAGCCGCAGATCGAGTGCCTCGCTGGTGTCGGCGAAGCGAAGTGTGGCAGCTCCAGCAACGACCCCGGCCAGAACGTTCAGCGGTAGACGCCTGCCGCCGATCGTCACGCCAGCGTAGAGCCCGGACACGACGGCGGAGCCCACTCGCAAGACGCGGCGCTGCCGGTCGTCCAGCTTGGCGGGATCGACGAGCGCGACCGCGCCCAGGACGGCGGCCGACGCAACACCAAACGCTGGTGACGCCGGGTCGTCGAGTGAATAGCGTTTCCCTTGGGTCATGGGTGGTCCTCTCAGTGCGGGTTCTTCACGGCATCGAACACAACCCACGATGACGTCCCCTACCGCCGGCCCGCTCCGATGGCCCGAGCTGTATGAAACGATCTCACCATGTGGTTTGAATCGTGGGATCAGATTATCCGAGTACTCATCATTGGATTGGTGTCGTACGCCGCACTGGTGGCGCTTCTGCGGGCAACAGGCAAACGTACGCTAAGCCAGCTCAATGCTTTTGACTTCATCGTCACCGTTGCCCTGGGATCTACACTTGCCACCATCTTGCTCAGTACTGATGTCTCCTTCGCCCAGGGACTGACTGCACTGGTGCTGCTGGCGTCGCTCCAGTTGGTGGTCGCGGTGATGTCGGCACGTTGGCCCCGAATACGTTCTCTGGTCACGGCCAAGCCGGTCGCCCTGGTCCTGGGAGGTCAGTTACAGACTGACGAACTGCGCAGAAACCGACTGACGGAGGCCGAGGTACGTCAGGCGATTCGCACCACTGGCTCCGGAGACCTAGCCAACATTGGGGCCGTGATACTCGAAACCAACGGCACCCTCAGTGTCATTCCTACGGACCAGATCGGTAGCGGATCCGCGCTCGACGAAGTCACCAATTGGCCGGGTGCCGGTAGGCCATGACCAAACCCGATGACGGAGTAGGCTCCTCTTCACCACTGGGGGTACGCCTGCGGTCGGCCGAAGAACTGGCGCTGCGGCTCGACAAACCGATGGGCATCCTGGGCATCATTTTCCTCTTCATTGTGCTCGGACAGGTCCTGGCTGAAGAACCGACACTTGTACTGGTGTTCAGTATCATCGGCTGGCTGTTCTGGGGTGTTTTCGTGGCTGAATTTCTTCTGCGCGCCTACATCGCCCGTTTCAGTGCCGCGTTCTGGCGAAAGAACTGGTGGCAGGTCGTTTTCCTGCTTGTCCCGTTCCTCAGATTTTTCAGGGCATTGCAGGCGTTCAGGATGGTGCGGGCGGCTCGCTTCGCGCGGTTCGGCGGAATCCTTTCAGCCAGCGTACGAGGCTCAAGATCAGCTGGCAGACTGCTTTCTGGCAGGATCGGCTGGCTTGCGGCAGTGACAGCGGTAGTGATTCTTGCGGCTAGCCAGTTGCTCTACGCCACAGGGTCCCACCAGTCCTACACCGATGCCCTGTTCGAAGCCTCGATGGCAACAATCACCGGTACCGGGATCACTCCGACAGACCTTTTCGCCCGCGTGCTCCAGGTGCTGCTGGCCATCTACTCTGTGGCGGTTTTCGCGACCCTCGCCGGTTCCCTTGGAGCGTTTTTCCTCAGGGATCAGTCGCCCACGGAGGAATCCGCACAGCCGACCGACGGCGCTCCCCCGCATCCAGAAGATCTTGCCCAGAAAAGTGGCTCACCCTCGCCTAAGTGGTTGCGCGACCACTAGTGTGCTGGCGCGCCACTTTTGTGTGGCCGGTCGGCTATGAGTGGTCCAGGCGGTCCAGGGGCCTTCCGTGGCCCGTCACTGAGCACGCGCCCGGACTGCCCACGCCGTCGCGTCGATCATAAACGGCGGCGCCGGAAGTAGCTCGGCGCAGGCCTTCCGGAGGTGCTCCCGACCCGTGGGGTCCAGCCCGTTCACATAATCACCGGCCGGCCCGACGCCTTGAGTGAAGGGCTCCCACCAGCCGGCGAATGAGTCGAACTCCACCCGCACGCTGAGACTCCCCTGCTCAATCTCGTTCAAACCCGCGGCCTCGAACAATTCGGCCAGGTGCCCCTCGGCGGTCCCCGCACGCCGAGCCTCTGATACCGCGGGTCCGCCGACCTCCTCGACGGCCCGCCAGAAGGTGGCCAGCGGTCCGCGGCCGCCAGCGTTATCCCAGACACACGCTGCCACTACCCCACCGTTGCGGGTCACCCGGCCCATTTCCCGCAGGCCCGCCACCGGATCGCTCATGAAGTGAACCACCAGCTGCGCCAACGCGATATCGAACACGCTGTCAGGAAAGGGCAGCTCCTCGGCTGTGCCGGGACGGATGTCGACTCCGGGGAGTCGGGTCCGCGCCGCAGCGACGAACGGCTCCGACGGGTCGACCGCCGCAACCAGGCCTGCGCCCACCCTAGATACCAGCCGGGCCGTCAGAGCTCCGGGGCCGCATCCCACGTCGAGGCACCGGAGGCCAGCTCCGACGTCGACCAGCCGGATAAACTCTCCAGCCAGAGGCACTGAGTACTGGCCCATGAACCGGTCATAGGCGTCAGCTGCTACGGTGAAACTCACCCTCCCAACCTACTCCGACGGCCGTTACGCCGGTAGGGGCGAAGCGGCTCCGGTTCCGGGCGTCAATGGTTGCCGGGAACCCCCACCGGGCGTAAAGTCCCGTCATGGACATCATTCTGGTTCCCGGGTTCTGGCTTGACGCGTCGTCCTGGGATGGGGTGACTCCCCCGCTCACGGCTGCTGGACACCACGTCCATCCCCTGACACTTCCCGGTCTGGAAGCCAAGGATGCACCCCGGGCCGGTATCGGTCTCCGCCAGCACATCGACGCCGTCGTAGCCGCCATCGACGCAGTGGACCGGCCTGTGGTACTGGTCGGACACTCGGCGGGCGGTGCAATCATCTACGGCGCCACCGACCAGCGGCCCAACCATGTGCTCCGGGCGATCTACGTGGATAGCGGGCCGCTGGGTGAGGGCGCTGTGATCAACGACGAGCTGCCCGCAGTCGGCGACGAAATCCCGCTCCCGCCCTGGGACGTCTTCGACGCTGAGGACCTCGTTGACCTCGACGACGACATCCGGCAAGACTTTATCCGCCGTGCTATCCCGCAGCCCCTGGGAGTGGCAACCGATCCCCAGAGGCTGGTCGACGAAGGCCGGTTCAGGGTGCCAGCGACGGTTATCTGCTGCGAGTTCACCCCTGAACAACTCAGGCACTGGATGGATGCCGGCGATCCAAACGTCGCCGAACTGACCCATATCCACAGCGTCGAGTATGTCGACCTGCCCACCGGTCACTGGCCCCAATTCACCCGGCCGGCGGACCTCAGCGCGGCGATCCTCGCCGCCGTCGAGCGCTAGAAGTATCCACGGCCGCCACCCCACGGCCAGAAAAGTGGGGGGCCTGCAGGTGAGTGGTGGCGCCACCACTCATCTGCAGGTCCACCACTTTTCTGCGTAGCTGGCAAGGACCTAACGGCGGACAGGGGCTTAGGATCCGCTGATATTGACCAGCCAGTCCACCCCATACCCGTCTGTGCACATGCCGAAACTGTCACCCCACGGTGCCCGCTCCATCGGGACAGTCACCGTGCCGCTGCCTGATAATTTGTCCCAGTAGCCGCGCAGTTCCGCCTCATCCTCGCCGCTCAGGGACACCGAGAAAGTGTTCCCTTGCGTGTGCTCCATGCCGGTCGGGATATCGGCGCCCATCAGCATCAGGCCGCCTTCGGTCTCGAGCTGCCCATGCATGATCTTTTCCGCATCAACCGGATCCTGGGCCGCCTGGAAATCATCAAAAGTGCTCATGGTCAACTCACCAGCGAACACCGACTGGTAGAAGGTCATGGCCTCCCGGGCGTTGCCATTGAAATTGAGGTACGGACTGAGGCGAGTAGCCATGGTCATCTCCTTCGATTCTGGCGGAGCTATTGGTGCAGACCCAGGGCCTGCGCGGCATTGCTGACCACCCGGCAGGAGTCACCCGGTGGCAGCAAACCGTTTGGCAGACCGCGCCCTGTGCTTCTCGGCTTCAACCTCACGGTCCTTGGGCGGCGCGGTGGTGACGAGATCGGCCAGCAGGTGTGCTGTCACATGGGCTATGCGCTCGACGGCGGCGTCGAACGCCTCCTGATTTGGCTTCGTCGGTCTGGTGGAACCACTGACTTTGCGGACGTACTGCAGCGCCGCCGCGTGAATCTCGTCCTCGGTGGCTGACGGTTCAAAATTGGACAGAGTTCTGATGTTTCTGCACATATTCCATAGCGTAGGCCTAGTTCACCCCTGGGGGTAATAGCCCCCTGGGTTTCCAGATTGCGCCCTGGTCAAGCCTAGAGTTGAAGCACTCCCCCAGCGAAGGATCATGATGCATTTCGAACGACACGGCAGCGGCACCCCCCTCCTCCTGGTGCACGGACTGGGCTCGAGCCTTCGCACCTGGGACCCGATCATGCCGGCATTGACCGCCGAGCGTGAAGTGACCGCCGTGGACCTGCCAGGGTTCGGTAACTCGCCGCCGCTTATTGGGACGGTTTCGGTCGGCACGCTGACCGATACCGTTGAACGTTACATCGAAAGCGAGGGCCTCCAGGACATAGCCCTGGTGGGTAGTTCGATGGGCGCTCGCATCGTCCTTGAGCTGGCGCGGCGCGGTCATGCGGGCAGCACCGTTTCGCTCGATCCCGGAGGATTCTGGACCGACCGTCAACGACTGGTCTTCGGAACCAGCATCACGGCCTCGGTCGCCCTGGTACGGGCAATCCAGCCCGCGCTCCCCTTCCTGACCGGCACAGCCCTTGGTCGCACCGCGTTGCTGGCGCAGTTCTCGGCCAAACCTTGGCAGCTCGATCCGGGTCTGGTCCTCACTGAGCTGCGCGGCTTCGCGGCTTCGCCGAGCCTCGACGAGGCACGGCGGTCCCTGCTCGAAGGGCCCAGCCAGCAGGGTGCACCCGCAGGATCCCTCGCCAGCGACGTGGTCATTGGATGGGGCCGACGGGACCGGGTGACCGTCCCCAGTCAGGCGGCCACCGCCCAGCAGCGCTTCCCTGATGCGACGGTGCACTGGTTCGAGGAGAGCGGACACTTCCCCCACTGGGATCAGCCGGAGGAAACCGCCCGGTTGATTCTCGACAGCACCCCGTGAACGCGCCGCGCCTCAGCAAACCGGCCCCCCTCGCAGGGCAGACCCCGCGCACCGGCCAAGTCGCAGCGGGCTGGCTCGTTGCTGATCTGGTACTGATCATCGGCTTCGCGGCAACCGGCCGGTCCACCCATGAATCGGGCCTGGCGGTCCTCGGCGTCCTGGGCACTGCCACGCCCTTCCTCGCCGCCTGTCTCCTCACCTGGGGCGCGGCCAGGGCCTGGCGCGCGCCGTCGGCACCGTGGCCAATGGGAGTGCTGATCTGGCTGGGGACCGCCGTCGGCGGTTTGGCGATCCGGGCGGCGTTGGGCGGCGGAATGGCCCTCAGCTTCCAGGTGGTTGCCGTCCTGGTGCTCGGTGCAGTGCTGCTCATCCCCCGCGCTGTCGCCGCCGTGGTCCTGCGATGGCGTGGCACTTCACGATAAGTTAGCCGAACAGTCTGTTCCCCAGCCCCCACCACTGCTCAGGAGACCCCAATGATCACCGCCTTTGTTTTGATCCAGACCGATGCCTCCCGGATTCCGGAGTGCGCCCAGGAAATCTCCGAAATTGACGGCATCAGCGAGGTCTACTCGGTGACCGGCGAATGGGACCTCATCGCCATTGCCCGGGTCAGCCGCCACGAGGACCTGGCCGACGTCATCGCCGACCGTCTGTCCAAGATCGAGGGGGTTGAGTCGACCACCACCCAGATCGCATTCCGTTCCTACTCGAAGAACGATCTGGACACGGCCTTCTCGCTGGGCTTCGAAGGCTAGGATGCGCGTCGAGATCGCGGTTCAGGACACCGCCGGGGCGGCGATTGCCTACGACGCCGGTGCGGTGCGGTCCGAACTCTGTGTTGCCCTGCCGTTGGGCGGTCTGACGCCCTCGATCGGTGTGATCCGGCAGATCAGGTCAACAGTCCCCGGGCTGTCGCTGCATGTGCTGATCCGTCCGCGTCCCGGGGGGTTCGTTTACTCCCCCGCGGAACTGGAGCTGATGGCCAACGATATTTCGGCGGCCGCTGACGAAGGCGTGGCCGGCATCGTGGTGGGGGTCCTGACAGGGACTGGTGGGGTGGACGGTGGCGCTGTCGAGACTCTGCGGCAGGCCGCCCCCCAACTTGAATACACCTTCCACCGGGCCATCGACCATACTCCTTCGCCGCTCGCCGCCCTCGACGCGATCGCTGCTGCCGGTTTCACACGGGTCCTGACCTCCGGCGGGGCACCGACCGCGGGGCAGGGCGTCGCAACCCTTCAATCGATGGTGGCCACTGGCAGCGGACTGACGATCCTGGCCGGTGGCGGGGTGACCATCGATGATCTGCCAGCGCTCGCTGCGGCGGGGATTTCCGAAGTTCACCTTTCGGCCAAGTCGATTCATCGCCCTAGCGGCTCCGGGGTGCCTCTTGGCGCGTCAGACACGGAAGGCACCAGCTATCAGGTCACCGACCCCGTGCAGGTCGCCGCAGTTATTGATCAGGCCAACCGCCTGGGCTAGCCCACACCACCGGTAACCCGCACCCACTTCGCGAGTGCGCCCTGTGCCGCCCCCGAGTCAAGCGACTGCTCCGCACGCAGCATTGCCGCTCTGATCCGGTCGATCAGCGGCGCGTCGTGTTCGACGTCGAACGCCACCAGGCCTGCCGCAGCATTGAGCACGACCGCGTCCCGGACCGGCCCCCGCTCCCCCGTCAACAATGCCCGCACCACTCGCGCGTTGCTGGCACCGTCAGCTCCGCGGAGGGCCTCGACCGGCGACACCGGCAGCCCGAAGTCGGCCGGGTGGACCTGCTGCTCCGTCACCGTCCCGCCGCGGACCTCCCAGATGGTCGAGGAGCCGCTGGTCGTCAGCTTGTCCCGGCCGTCGCTGCCCCGGAACACCAGGGCACGGATCCCCCGCGCCGCCAGTACTCCCGCCATTAGTGGAGCCATCCGCTCGCTGGCGCATCCCATGGCCTGAGCGTCGACCCCCGCCGGGTTGCTCAGCGGCCCCAGGAAGTTGAAGGTGGTGGGCACACCCAGCTCACGCCGGGGGACGGCGACGTGGCGCATCGATGGGTGGAACACCTGCGCGAAACAAAAGGTGATTCCCGCTTCCTCCGCCGAACGGGCGACGTCGTCAATCGAGAGATCCAACCGGACCCCCAGCGCCTCGATCACGTCAGCTGCGCCGGCCGACGATGACGCGCTGCGGTTGCCGTGCTTCACCACTTTCGCTCCGGCGCCCACGGCGACCAGTGAGGACATGGTCGAAATGTTGAGCGTGTTGAGCCCGTCCCCGCCGGTGCCCACAATGTCCAGGGTGGGTCCAGGCACGTCGATGCGGTGGGCCCGGGCGAGCATTGCTTCGACGAGCCCGACCAGCTCCCCGACCGTCTCCCCCTTGCTTCTCAACCCGACGAGGAATCCTGCGATCTGGGCATGCGAGGCCTCGCCCTCCATGATCTGGTCCATCGCCCAGCGCGTCTGATCGGAGGTGAGATCATCCCCTCGAATCAGCGCAGAGATGAGTGCGGGCCAGGTCGGGGATCCGCTGTCGGGGCTTGAAATCGTCGTCACACCACAAGGTTATCTACGAATTGTAGAAAGTCATCTGTTCACTACTTCCGCGCCGTTACTGGGATACCGAGTCCTTCGTGGCGCCGGAGACGCGCCGGGGCATCCCCAGCATTGGTGAACTGGCCCTTTTTAGAGACATAATGGCTCTGTGACATCTGCGACTCAAGCCCCCAGCACCACGGCGCATCCAACGCTGAACCGCCCCAACATGGTCTCCGTAGGAACCGTCGTTTGGTTGTCCAGTGAATTGATGTTTTTCGCCGGACTATTCGCCATGTACTTCACCCTGCGTTCCACCTCGAGTGAGATGTGGGCAATGGAGACTGAAAAGCTGAACGTACCGTTCGCCTTGGTCAACACGATTATTCTCGTGCTGAGCTCGGTGACCTGCCAGTTCGGTGTATTCGCAGCCGAGCGGCTGCAGGCACGCCGCACCGGCAGCGTCTTCTCCCCGCTCAAGTGGGGAATGATCGAGTGGTTCCTCCTGACCTTCCTCATGGGGTCCATCTTCGTTGCGGTTCAGGGCTACGAGTACGCGGTGCTGGTCTCGGAAGGCGTCTCCCTTTCGTCCAACGCCTACGGCTCGTCCTTTTACCTGACCACCGGGTTCCATGGTCTCCACGTGCTGGGCGGGCTGATCGCCTTCCTCTTCATTATTGGACGCGGATTCGCAGCAAAACGTTTCGGTCATTTCGAGGCCACCTCAGCAATTGTCGTGTCGTACTACTGGCACTTTGTTGACGTTGTCTGGATTGCGCTGTTCATCATCATCTATTTCCTGAAGTAACCCTTAGTTGAACACTCTTCTACTAGGTGTAGAATTCCATCAAGCGGTACCGGCAGTGATTGCACGACAGAAGGCAGGAACCAGCAAGTGAAGGCACTTTCGCAAAGGCGACGTCATCCCCTGGCAGCGGTAGCTTTGTTGCTCATCGGATTACTCTTCACGGGCGGCGTCTATGCCCTGGCGAGCAGCACCAATGACGCCCAGGCCCAGTCCTTCTCGTCCGACCAGGTCGACGAGGGAGAAAAGCTCTTCATCGCCAACTGCGCCACCTGCCACGGCATGGGCGCAGTCGGATCCGAAAATGGCCCGTCGCTGGTTGGCGTCGGTGCCGCATCGGTGGACTTCCAGGTAGGCACCGGGCGGATGCCGATGCAGATGCAGGGCCCCCAGGCGCAGGTCAAGCCACCACAGTTCGACGACGAGCAGACCATGCAGATGGCCGCTTACGTCGCCTCACTGGGTGCCGGACCGGCCATTCCGAGCGAGGACATGCTCGACACGTCCGACGCCGACCCAGCGAACGGTGGAGTGGTCTTCCGGGTCAACTGCGCAATGTGCCACAACGCGGCAGCTGCCGGCGGCGCCCTGACCCGCGGCAAGTACGCTCCAGCGCTGTCCGGCTCGACGGCGAAGCACACCTACGAGGCGATGGTCACTGGCCCACAGAACATGCCGGTGTTCAGCGACGCGAACATCACCCCCGAAGACAAGCGCGATGTCATCGCGTTCCTCGAGACCATCGACGAGCAGGGTTCCCCCGGTGGAGCCGACCTCGGTTCACTCGGTCCGGTCTCTGAGGGTCTGTTCATCTGGGTTGCAGGGCTAGGCGTCATTATCGCGTTCACTGTCTGGCTCACGGCCCGGTCGTCCTAGACCACATGACGCTCCACCAGCTGCCTCCCGGCAGCACCACCAAACTTAACAACAGACCACAAGCGAAGTTTCATCAGAAGGATGCGAGGGATCATGGCCGATCATAGTCACGGCAGTCCAGAGAGTACTGGCGTCGTTGCTAGGCCCGGTCAGGGCGATGTGCAGAAGTTCCAGAATCCTGGTCTGCCTCCACACCGTCCCCGCCTGGCTGACCGGGATCCGCGCGCAGAGAAGCGTGCGGAGCGGCAGGTAGCGATTCTCTTCCTGGTGTCGATCATCGGCACCGTCCTGTTCTTCGTTGGGTACTTCCTCATCCCGCTGGACGAGACCATCGAGACGCTCCGCTTGCAGAACCTGACGCTCGGCCTCGGCACGGCGTTCGCGATGCTCGGCATCGGCGTCGGAATCGTCCACTGGGCCAAGACACTGATGCCTGACCATGAGGTGTCCGAGGACCGGCACGAGATCCGCACCGAAGCAGACCGGGCCGATGCAGAAAAGATCATCAACGACATCGTTGAGGAAACCGGCATCAAGCGTCGTCCGCTGATCCGCAACACCCTCCTTGGTGCGATGCTCCTGGCGCCACTACCGGCCGTTTTCATCTTCCGCGATCTGGGCCCCTTGCCCGGGGACGTGCTGCGGCAGACCTACTGGGAATCCGGAACCCGCCTTGCACGGGACCCGAGCGGCACCCCGATCAAGGCGTCGGACGTCACGATCGGGTCAGCCTTCCACGTCATCCCTGAGGGGCTTTCGGACTCCGAGCACTACCTGGAGGAAAAGGCCAAGGCGGTTGTTCTGCTGATGCGCCTGAACCCCGAATCGCTGAACCCCTCCCCTGGCCGTGAGGACTGGGGCTACGAAGGCATCGTTGCCTACTCCAAGATTTGCACGCATGTGGGCTGCCCTGTTGCTCTGTACGAACAGCAGACCCACCACCTGCTCTGCCCGTGCCACCAGTCGACGTTCGACCTCACGCAGGAATGCAAGGTCATCTTCGGACCGGCGACACGACCGCTACCGCAGCTGCCCATCGCCGTTGATGACGAGGGCTACCTCATCGCTACCAGCGATTTTCAAGAGCCAGTAGGACCAAGTTTCTGGGAGCGTGGCTGACATGAGCAGCACGACATCGCAAAGTACCTACCAACCGAAGACCAACGTTGGCAAAATCACCAACTACGTTGACTCGCGAGTCGGCGGTTCCGGGATGGTCAAGGAGTTCGGACGGAAGATCTTCCCCGATCACTGGACGTTCATGTTCGGTGAGGTGGCGCTCTACTCCTTCGTGATCCTGCTCCTCTCGGGAACCTTCCTTACCTTCTTCTTCGATCCGTCGATGGCAGAAACCCACTATGACGGTAGCTATGTGCCGCTGCGTGGGGTCGAAATGTCCGAGGCCTACGCCACGGCGCTGAACATCTCCTTCGATGTCCGCGGCGGGCTGTTCATGAGGCAGGTGCACCACTGGTCTGCGCTGCTCTTTGTCGCAGCAGTCTCGGTGCACATGCTCCGCGTCTTCTTCACCGGCGCCTTCCGTCGCCCCCGTGAACTGAACTGGGTCGTCGGTTGCGTCCTGTTGATCCTGGCCATGGCTGCCGGCTTCACCGGATACTCACTCCCCGATGACCTGCTGTCCGGTAATGGCCTGCGCATCATCGACGGCGTTATCAAAGCCGTCCCGGTTGTTGGTACCTACATCAGCTTCTTCCTCTTCGGCGGCGAGTTCCCCGGCACGGTGGTCATTCCACGGCTTTACGTGCTGCATATTCTGTTGATCCCCGCGATCATCCTGTTGATGATCGTCATCCACCTCTTTATGGTGGTGACCCACAAGCACACCCAGTTCCCCGGCCCAGGCCGGACGAACGACAACGTGGTCGGCTTCCCCGTCGGCCCGGTCTACGCGGCGAAAGCTGGCGGGTTCTTCTTCATCGTGTTTGGCATCATCGCAGCGATCTCGGCAGCGTTCACGATCAACCCGATCTGGAACTACGGCCCCTACGATCCCTCGCCCGTGTCGGCTGGTACCCAGCCCGACTGGTATATCGGCTGGGTTGACGGCGCGTTGCGCCTCATGCCGGGGTGGCTCGCAGGGATTCCGCTGGAGTGGAACATCCCGATGCCGTGGGGTGTCAATACCCTGTCGCTGAACGTGTTGCTTCCGGCGCTGGTTCCAGCCGGAATCGTCTTCGGCCTGATGTTCGCCTGGCCGTGGATCGAGTCCTGGCTGACGAAGGACAAGCGGGAACACCACCTGCTCGATCGCCCGCGCAACGCACCGTTCCGCACTGCAGTCGGCGTGTCCGGCGTCGTGTTCTACTGCGTCATGTGGGCAGCAGCCAGCTCGGACCTCATCGCCACCCACTTCTTCGTCTCCCTCAACGATGTGACCTATTGGCTGCGGGTGCTGTTCTTCGTCGGCCCGATCATCGGCTTCATGGTGGCTCAGCGGATTGCCCTGGCCCTCCAGCGCAAGGATCGCGAGATCGCCCTGCACGGGCGGGAAACCGGCCGGATTGTTCGGCTTCCGCACGGTGAGTTCATCGAGGTCCATGAGCCACTCGACGAGTACAAGCGCTACAACCTGGTCAACTACGAGTCCCACGGGGTGTTGCCGGCCGAGGCGGATGCCAATGGGCACGTCACCCGGACCGAGAAGGCCCGCGGCTGGTTGTCTCGCTTCTTCTTCGAAGACAGGGTGGCACCGGTGACGCCTGCGGAGCTGGAGGCTGCGCATTCTCACGCACACCACGACGAGATCGCCGAGCAGCACGACAAGGCCGCTATCTCCAAGTAGCACGACACGACAAGGAACCCGGTTCAGCGACTAGCTGGACCGGGTTCTTTCGTTGGGGTCCGGCCGACGGTGCAGACAGATCCGGCCCGGAGGCCAAGGATGGCCGCCAGGAACCGGCAGATCTGACGCTGGGGGCCGTTCCTGGAGGGCCGGCCTACAGTTCTGAGACCCTATCTAGGGGCTGTTCAGCCGTTTTGCCGTATAGGCGCGAGGAGACCGTACTCCCGGACGTTGGAGGGGCACCCAGAGCTTGTACCGGTCCGCCCGGTAATAGGACACCGAGTAGTCAATCATTGACCGGGCCACGTAGGCGTGCCGCTGGATTTTCAGGAGCGGCGCCCCCAGATCCACGTTGAGCAGCCTGGCGATCGAGGCTGAAGCCGCGGTCGCCTCAATGGTGTCCTCGCCCCATTCCATCAGGAGGCCGAACCGTTCACTCAAGACGTTGTACAACGACGTCGGTGCCGGCTCGTCGAGAATCCCCGGAACCCGGTGGGCTGGGATGAAGTTCTCGTCGACGCTCATCGGCTCCCCATCCGCGAGCAGCTGGCGTCTGAACCGGACCACAGCCTGGCCTTGCTCGAGTTGCAACTCACGGGCAATGAGCGGCGTGGCCCCGATCTGTTCGAAGCTGAGCACCCGCGCATCCGGAACCATACCCCGCCGGTGCATCTCCTCGCTGTAGGAGGTGAGCTTCATCTGCAGGTCCAGTTTGGTATGCGCGACGAACGTCCCCAGTCCCACAATGCGCTCCAGGACCTCCTCGGCCACCAGGGCATCGATCGCGTGACGCACGGTCATACGGGCCACCCCGAAATATCTGGTCAGCTCACGTTCAGAGGGAATAGCAGTACCAGGCTCGGCATGGTCCACGATCAGCTGCCGGAGGATTTCGCGGAGCTGCACATGTTTCGGCGTGGTGGACTCAGGATCCAGTCCTCCCTCCAAGGAGAGCAATAGGGTACTCGACAACGGGAATGCCTTTCAGGAGCCTGGGAAGAACGTGGCTGCTTTCAGTCTAAAGGGCTCCCCCGCACCGTTGATCTAGCCGCGAGATCGAGGGTATCGTTGAGTATCGCTATATATCGTTAGACGAGTAAGAGGAGAGCGCAATGCGGAATTCATACCCAGCAGGCGGGTTTGGCGGCAACAACATTGACGGCATGTGGCAGGCGGTCGAAGAGCTGCGGTCACGGTTTGATAAGCGCACCGGCACCCGGGCGGGACGGGGCGAGGTACGGTCGGCAATACTTGCCCTGCTCGCGGAACGGCCCATGCACGGTTACCAGATCATCCACGAAATCGAGGAGCGCAGTGGTGGCAGCTGGAAACCAAGCGCCGGGTCGGTTTATCCGACCCTGCAGCTCCTGTCCGATGAGGGGTTTATCAGCGCCGAGGAGTCCAACGGCCGGAAGATCTATTCGTTGACCGAGGCGGGCCGGGAAGAAGTAGCCGGCGCGGGCGGCTCAGCGCCCTGGGCGATGGGCCACGATGCCGGCTCCGGTTTCGGCGCGCTACCGAAGGCAGGGGTTGAACTCGCCCAGGCGGCAACCCAAGTGGGACGTACCGGAACACCTGAACAGGTCCATGAAGCCGTCAAGGTGCTCAATGAAGCCCGACGCCGGCTGTACTCAATCCTTGCCCAGGACTGACGGGCGTGACATCGGGTCGCCGGGAGCGGACAGATCAGCTACCCGGCGTTGGGGCGACCCGTGCCCGGTATCGACGTATCGTCCGCTTCGCCGCGTGGCATCTAGCGGTCACCTGGTGGTTTGAACTATTCCTTCCGCGTATCGGCCTCGGCAAAGTGGCAGAGCGCACCCGGACGAAGAGGATGCTGCGCTTCGCCCAGCGTTTCCGTGTCCTGGCAGTCGACCTTGGTGGGCTGATGATCAAGGTGGGGCAGTTCCTCTCGTCAAGGCTTGACGTGCTGCCCCCTGAGATCACCGCCGAGCTGGAAGGTTTGCAGGACGAGGTTCCGCCGGTCCCTTTCCCAGCGATCCGCGGTCTGGCCGAGACCGAGCTTGGTGCTCCCCTGGACCGGGTGTTCGCGTCCGTAGAGGAGGTTCCTATTGCTGCCGCGTCCTTCGGCCAGGCGCACCGGGCCCAGCTTCAGTCAACTGATTCGGCGGACACCGGATTGACCAGCGTGGTCCTGAAAGTCCAGCGGCCGGGCATTGACGCGATCATCGACATTGATCTGGCCGCTTTGCGAAAGGTAGGCGGTTGGCTCAGCCGTATCCGCCTGGTGTCCAGTCGCGCGGACGTTCCGGCACTGGTGGAGGAGTTCGCTCAGATCAGCCTGTTGGAGATCGATTACCAGCACGAGGCGACGAACCTTGAACGGTTTGCTGCTGACTTTGCTGGGGACACCAGGGTGAGAGTCCCGGACGTCGTGTGGGAGCGCAGTACGCGCCGCGTGCTGACCCTTGAGGATGTCACCGCAATCAAGGTGACCGACACGGCGGCCCTCGTGGCAGCCGGCATCGACCCCGCCAGAGTCGCTCCAGTGTTCGCCTCGGTCATGTTCGACCAGATGTTCACCAATGGCTACTTCCATGCGGATCCGCACCCGGGCAACATCTTCGTGACCCCCGCCAGGCGCCCCGCAGCGGACGACCAGTGGACACTGACCTTCATCGATTTCGGGATGATGGGCGAAGTCACGCTCAGTACCCGCAACGGGCTTCGGAAGCTCCTGATTGCGGCCGCATCCCGCGACGGGAAAGGGCTGGTAGCAGCCATCAGGGACGTTGGTGTGTTGGTGCCCTCGGCCGACACCACCGAGCTGGAACGGGCGATGACTCACCTCTTCGCCCGGTTCGGCGGCCTGGGCTTCGCTGAACTTCGTGAGGTCGACCCCCGGGAGTTCCTCGATTTTGCTGTCGAGTTCGGGGACCTGGTTCGTTCCTTGCCGTTCCAGCTCCCCGAGAACTTCCTGTTGATTATCCGGGCGATGTCCCTCACGTCGGGAGTGGCGAGTTCACTGGACGCCCGGTTCAACCTGTGGGATTCGGTGGAGCCGTATGCCGCGCAATTGCTGCGGGACGAGCGGGGTAACCTTGTGCAGGATGTCGCCCAGCAAGCGCTCGACGCCGCTGGGGTGGCCCTGCGTCTGCCACGGCGCCTGGATAGCCTCGTGACCCGCATCGAGGATGGCGGGATAGCTGTTGCCACGCCACGCCTGGAGCGGCGCGTGGCCCAGCTCGACCGGTCATTCAAACGAACGGCGTCGGCCCTGGTGTTCGGTGCCCTGCTGATCGCGGGTGCACTGGTCCGGCCCGATGATCTGGTGTTGGGGAGCGTGCTGATGGTCTCCTCAGCTGTTCCCCTGCTTCACGGTCTGTGGGCAGGCCGCAGCGGACTGTGAGCGCGGAGAACAGCGCTTAACGTCAAAAAGGCCCCCACCGTTGTGAACGGTGGGGGCCTCTTTGACGTTAAGCGTGGATCTGGTTAGTGTGCGTGATCTCCGCGGCTGTACTCGAAGACCCAGCCGACGAGTGCGATCACGACCATGCCGAGGCTGATGTAGAGGATCCAGAAGCCGGCTGCCAGACCGAGGAACCCAGTTGCGGCGGACAGACCCAGCGCCAGTGGCCACCAGCTCCAGGGACTGAAGTGTCCCTGTTCGCCGGAGCCTTCATGGATCTCGGCGTCGAGCCGGTCCTCGGGCCGCATTCCAACTCTGCGTCCGGTGAAGCCCAGGTAGAACGCGATCATCGCCGCCAGACCGCCTACGAGCAGAATGCCCAGGAAGCCGACGTATTCATCCCAGCCGGTGAGGTATCCATAGACAACCCCTACGACGAGGAAGAAAGGCACACCCCACAAGAAGAGTCCGGTTTCAACCTTCATGGTTTAGGCATCCTTCCGGTCAGCTGCGCCAAGGGCCTGGCCGACGGCCGAGCTAGGCGTATGCTGCTGTTGCAGCTCGGGGTGGTGGAGGTCCAGTGCTGGTCGCTCTGAGCGGATCCGTGGCAGGGACGTGAAGTTGTGGCGCGGTGGTGGGCATGAGGTAGCCCACTCGAGTGACGCACCGAAGCCCCAGGGGTCATCGACCTCTACCTTCTTGCCACTGCGCCAGGTGATGTACACATTCCAGAAGAAGGGAATCAGTGAAGCACCAAGAACGAAGGACGCGATCGTTGAGAACTGGTTCATTGCAGTGAACCCGTCTTCAGGCAGATAATCGGCGTACCGGCGAGGCATCCCAATGACGCCCAGCCAGTGCTGGATGAGGAAGGTGCCGTGGAAGCCGAGGAACAGCATCCAGAAATGGATTTTCCCCAGCCGTTCGTTGAGCATCTTGCCGGTGAACTTGGGCCACCAGAAGTAGAAGCCAGCGAACATCGCGAACACCACGGTTCCGAAGACCACGTAGTGGAAGTGAGCCACCACGAAGTAGGTATCGGAGACATGGAAATCGAGCGGTGGTGAGGCGAGGATGATGCCGGTGAGCCCGCCGAAGAGGAAGGTCACCAGGAACCCGAGGCTCCACAGCATGGGCGTCTCGAAGGTAATCGAGCCCCGCCACATGGTGCCGATCCAGTTGAAGAACTTTACCCCGGTCGGTACCGCGATCAGCATCGTCATGAAGGCGAAGAACGGCAGCAGGACCGCTCCCGTGACGTACATGTGGTGCGCCCAGACGGTGACCGACAGCGCAGCGATCGCGATGGTGGCGTAGACCAGGCCCTTGTAGCCGAAGATGGGCTTGCGGCTGAACACCGGGAAGATCTCGGACACGATGCCGAAGAACGGCAGCGCGATGATGTACACCTCGGGGTGGCCGAAGAACCAGAACAGGTGCTGCCAGAGGATCGCTCCCCCGTTGTCCGGGTCGAAGATGTGGGCACCAAACCGTCGGTCGGCTCCCAGCGCGAAGAGTGCGGCGGCCAAGGGTGGGAAGGCCATCAGAACGAGGATCGCGGTGACCAGCGTGTTCCAGGTGAAGATGGGCATCCGCCACATGGTCATGCCGGGGGCGCGCATACAGATGATCGTGGTGATGAAGTTGACCGCGCCGAGGATGGTGCCGAAACCGGACAGCGCCAGCCCAAAGACCCACAGATCACCACCGAGCCCCGGGGAGAACGTGGTATTCGATAACGGTGCGTAGGCGAACCAGCCAAACGATGCAGCGCCCTGAGGGGTGATGAAACCGGAGACGGCGATCGTGCTGCCGAAGAGGAAGAACCAGAAAGCCAAGGCGTTCAGGCGGGGGAACGCCACATCGGGTGCCCCAATCTGGAGCGGCATGATCACGTTGGCAAACCCGGCGAACAGCGGGGTGGCGAACATCAGGAGCATGACGGTGCCGTGCATGGTGAAGAGCTGGTTGTACTGCTCTTTGGTCTGCAGGATCTGCATGCCGGGCTCAAACAGTTCAGCGCGGATGACCAGTGCCATCACTCCTGCGAAGCAGAAGAAGATGAACGAGGCAATCAGGTACATGTACCCGATGGTCTTGTGGTCGGTGGAAGTAATCCAACTGACTACCACGCGCCCCTTGGACCTCGGCACTACCCGTGGTGCGACCAGGGTACCGGTATCTTCAGCCGTGTATTCGTAGGTGGACATCAGCCGTTACTCCCTGCTGTTTCGGATTCGGAGTCCGGGTAGGCATTGCGATCGTATTCTTCCCCGAGCTGGCCGTCTTCAAGGGTGGCCATGTGCGCGTCGAACTCTTGCTGCGAAACAACCGCAACGTTGAAGAGCATCTCCGAGTGGTACTCACCACACAGTTCGGCGCACTTGCCGTCGAACGTGCCTTCCCGGGTCGGGGTCAGGGTGATGTAGTTGGTGCGACCTGGAATCATGTCGCGCTTCTGCAGGAACGCTGGCACCCAGAAAGAGTGGATGACGTCGCGGGCATTGAGCTGTAGCTCGACCGTCTGGTTGACCGGCAGGTACAGGGTCGGAAGGGTCTCGGGAATGCCTTCCTCGCCGGTAAGGTTCGCCTGGACGCCGCTGAAGTACTTGTCCTCATTGACGTAGTTGAAGTCCCAGGACCACTGCTTGCCGCGGACATCGACGATGACATCGGGGTTGTCGACGCGGGCGTCGATCGCCTGCTGGTCGCGGTCGGTGAAGTAGAAGAACACCAGGACCATGAACAGAGGAATGGTCAAGTAGAACACTTCGAGTGGAAGGTTGTAGCTGACCTGGCGTGGGAATCCGGTCTCATTCCGGCGCCGGCGATAAGCAACGATGCACCAGATGATGAGACCCCAGGTGATGATGCCGACTATCAGTGCGGCGATCCAGGAGTTCACCCACAGATCGATGATTCGGCCGGTGTGGTTGGTGTTGTCGCGCTCGGCGGGCAACCAACCCCTTTGGACTTCAGCTGAACAGCCCGACAGAAACAACGCGCCAATCAGCATCATGCTGGAGATCTTGACGACCCTTGCGCGCCGGGTGCCGGTTCGGTGCTGCGAACTCACAGACGGCCCTTCCTTTTCTTACGTGTCTGCCACCCGTGGCGGCGTTACCCCGTGTGCGCAAAAAGCACACATTTAGTTTTACTACTCACTGTAGAGCTTACCTGTTACCGCCGCCATTGGATGACACAAAGACGGCCTGCCGCGGAACTTTTGGCAGGACATCTTCGTGTTTGTTTGGGCAGCTGACACGTGCTAGTGGAACGAATCGCCACACGCGCAGGAACCGCCGGCGTTGGGGTTGTCGATGGTGAAGCCCTGCTTGGAAATGGTGTCTTCGAAATCGATCGAGGCGCCCGCAAGATAAGGAACGCTCATCTTGTCGACGATGACCTCGACGCCATCGAAGTCCCTGACGGCGTCGCCGTCGAGGGTCCGCTCGTCGAAGTACAGCTGGTAGATCAAACCAGAGCAGCCGCCGGGCTGCACGGCGACGCGCAGGCGGAGGTCGGTGCGGCCCTCCTGCTCGAGAAGGCTGCGTACCTTGTCGGCAGCTACATCAGATAGTGCCACCTCGTGTGCGGCCAACGCGGCCTCGGTGGTTTCTGTGGTGGTTTCGCTGGTGGAAGTACTCATTACTGGTTTCTCCTCGCTGTGGACACGTGTCGCGGTTTTGCGTCCTACCCAATGGTACGTCGGCAGTCCCGTTCGGGACCAACCCCCGGCTTTTCACAACCCGTCGGTGTTAATCCGGGACAGCATGAGCGCCTCGGCGAGGACCGCTTTCTGGAACTCGGCCAGGTGCAATGATTCGTTGGCACTGTGGGCCCTCGAGTCCGGATCCTCCACCCCGGTGATCAGGATCTGCGCCGAGGGGTAGATCTCGGTGAGATCGGCGATGAACGGGATCGACCCGCCCATGCCGGCCTCAACCGCCGGGACCCCCCACGATTCTTCCAGCGCCCACAGCGCGGTCTTTGCGGCGGGCGCGGTGGTGTCGGCGGCGAAGGCGTTGCCCGTCTCCCCCGCGGCGAACGTGACCCTCGCGCCAAAGGGAGCGTGACGTTCCACATGGTCCTGCACGGCGGCCATGGCCGCCGCCGGGTCCTGGCCGGGGGCGAGCCGCAGGCTGAACTTGGCCCGGGCCCGGGGCAGCAGGGTGTTGGAGGAGAGCGCAACTGTTGGCGCGTCGATCCCGATGATGGAGAGGGCAGGTTTCGTCCACAGCCGTGAGGCGATCGATCCGGTGCCGGCAAGACGCACGCCGTCGAGCACTGACGCGTCGGCCCGGTAATCTGCCTCGGGGTAGTCGACCGTTGCGTCGTCGCCGCCGGCCAGACCGGCAATCGCGACGTCGCCGGCGTCGTCGTGGAAGGTAGCGATCAACCGGGACAGCAGGGTCGGCGCGTCGAGCACCGGCCCGCCGAACATTCCCGAATGAACTGCATGGTCGAGGACCTGCACCTCGACAGTCCCGTCGACGAGGCCACGCAGACTGGTGGTCAAGGCCGGAACCCCGACCTTCCAGTTGCTGGAATCTGCCACCACTATGACGTCTGCCTGCAGCAGTTCACGGTGGGTTTCGAGGAAGGTCCTGAAGGTTGGCGAGCCTGCCTCTTCCTCACCCTCGATGAACAAGGTGACGCCGACGCCGAAGTCCTCCCCCAGCACCTCATCGAGTGCCCGCAATGCCCCCAGGTGCGCCATGATGCCCGCCTTGTCATCGGCGGCTCCCCTGCCGTAGAGCCGGCCGTCGCGTTCGACGGCGGAAAACGGCTCGCTCTCCCACAGGTCCGGATCGCCGGGGGGCTGCACGTCGTGGTGAGCGTACAGCAGCACTGTCGGTTTGCCTGGGGCTGCGGGGCGACGTGCCACAACCGCCGGGCCGCCCGGCACCCCGTCAGTGCTGACCCGCAGCACCTGTACGTCGCTGATGCCTGCGGCGCTGATGAGCTCGGCGACGGCGGCGGCGCTGCGATCCAGCTGCGCGGGGTCGAAGGCTTCCCAGGCGATCCCCGGAATGGCCACCAGGCTGACGAGCTGGCTGACCGTCTGGTCGAACCCGGCGGCTACCGCCGCCCGAAGGCCCTGTACTGAATAGTCGGTGCTGGACGAAGGATGTTCGGGAGTCATGATGTCGACCTTACACAGTGACCGGGACCACGGGTCCGATCAGGCCGGGTATCCTTGGAGGGTGTTTGGACGAAAAAAAGAGGCCCCTGAGGCTCCCGTAGACCAGTTACCCGTAGAGCGCCCAGTAGGTAAGGGAGCACCGACGCCGCGCCGTAGCTCGCAGGAGGCTGCGCGGAAACGGCCGTTGGTGCCTGACGACCGGAAGGCGGCACGGGCCGCAAGCCGGGACGCACAGCGGGCAGAACGGCTCAAAACGCGCCAGGCCCTCGACACCGGGGATGAACGGTACCTACCGTTGCGCGACAAGGGCCCGGCCCGTCGTTACATCAGGGATCTCGTCGATGCCCGCTGGAACCTCGGAGAGTTCCTGATGGTAGCCGCCCTCGTGTTCGTGATTCTGAGCTTTGTGCAGAACATTCAGGTACAAGCGATCGTGTTGAACGCCTTCTGGATCCTGATCCTCGCTGTCGTCCTGGATTGCTTCCTGCTGCGGCGGTCCCTCAAGTCGAAGCTGACCGCAAAGTTCGGGGAACCTGCCCGGGGTGACCTCTGGTATGGAGTCACCCGTGGGCTGCAGCTCCGCCGGCTGCGTCTGCCCAAGCCGCTCGTGAAGCGCGGCCAGTACCCCGCCTAGCTATCTTTCGACAATAACCCCGGGACGCCCAGCGGCCCGGGGTTATTTTCTTGGGCTCACTGTCGCGGAGTTACAGTTCCGGGATTATTGCCGTGCTGCGAGCAGGGCTTCCAGGCGCCGGTTGATGCGCCGGGCCCAGAATGGTCCTTCGTAGAGGAACGCCGTGTAACCCTGCACCAGGGTAGCGCCGGCATCAAGGCGTTCGAGGACATCTTCCGCGGACTCGACCCCGCCCACCGACACGATCGTCAGGTTCTCACCGGCCGCGGCACGGAGACGGCGGAGCACCTCGAGCGAACGCTGCTTCAACGGCGCCCCGCTGAGTCCACCGACCCCACACTTCATGACCGTCGCGTTGTCGGTCACCAGCCCCGACCGGGTGATGGTGGTGTTCGTCGCGATCACGCCGTCCAGTCCAAGGTCGACGGCGAGTGCCGCCACATCGTCAATGTCCTGGTCCTCAAGATCGGGTGCAATCTTGACCAGCAGCGGTACCGGCCGCCCGGCGGCCTCATCTGCGGCTGCCCGGACGGCAATCAGCAGGGGCCGGAGGGATTCGATGTTCTGCAGGAGGCGCAGGCCGGGGGTGTTTGGCGAGCTGACGTTGACCACCAGATAGTCGGCGGCAGGCGCCAGCTCGCGGGTACTGACCAGATAGTCCTCGACGGCGTCGCGGAGGTTGACCGACTTCGTCTTCCCGATGTTGACCCCGATCATCGGCCGGTTGGCAACGTACCGCCGTTCGAGTCTGGTGCGCGCCGCCCTGAGCCGCGGGGCAACGGCCGCGGCACCGTCGTTGTTGAACCCCATCCGGTTGATCACGGCCCGGTCGGCGATCAGCCTGAACAGCCTGGGGGTGGGGTTGCCCGGTTGCGCCTGCCCGGTGATGGTTCCCACCTCAATGTGCCCGAATCCCAGGCTGGTGAGTGAGGTGATGCCGTGACCCTCCTTGTCGAATCCAGCCGCCAGGCCGAACGGGGACGGGAAGGTGAGCCCAAAGGCTGAGGTCTGCAGGCCGGGGTGAGGTTTGGTCAGGTGCCGCAGCACCAGGCCGGCCGGCGTCCGCTCCGCCACACGAATCAACCGGAACCCAATGCGATGAGCCTTTTCGGCGTCCATGCGGGCAAAGACCAGTTGAAAAAGGGCAGGGTAGATTCGCATGCTCTAAAACTCCCATGCCGGGGCAGTCAACAACAACTTGCGTTTCGCCCTCCGACCGGCGGATCTGCCGGGCCGGTGGAAAGACCGGTTACAGTTTTCGAATGGCGATGACCTGGAAACCGGACTATCTGGGCGACGGATTCACCGCCGCCGACCTCACACTGGCCGCTGATGATGAGGGGCCCTGCGTCGCAACACTGGTGACCTACACGCCGCAAGTCATCGCTGACCAGCCCCCGCCCCCGGATGCCGCCCCCGGCCTGCAGCACTTGGCACGTTGGTGGTCCCGCCTGACGGATCGGCTGGCCCCCGCTCCGGAGCCCCCGGCCGTCGCCACTCCCCCAGTTACCGCTGTCCTGTACATCCACGGCTGGAGCGACTACTTCCAGCACCGTGGCCTGGCCGCCTTCTTTGCCAGCCGCGGAGCTGAGTTCTATGCACTGGATCTGAGGAAGTACGGGCGCAGTCTCCGCGACGGTCAAACCCCCGGCTATGTGGCGAACCTCGACGAGTATGACGAGGATATTGATGGTGCGATGCGGGCGATTGAGTCCCGGGTCAGGGCGCGGCACGGTGTGGGAACCGAGGTGAGGATTCACCTGATGGCCCACTCGATGGGCGGACTGATCGCTTCGCTGTGGGCCCACCGCAACCCTGGCAGGATCCAGAGCCTGATCCTTAACAGTCCCTGGCTGGATGTGCAGAGCAACCCGATCCTGCGTGGCGCAACCCAGGGTCTGATCGATCCCATCATCCGGTTCAAGCCGAAGGCAAAGCTGATCCTGCCGGAGTTTGGTTTTTACTGGCGCAGCATCAGCAACGCCGCCGACGGCGAGTGGGAGATTCACCCACAGTGGCGACCCGAGTTCGGCTTCCCGATTCGGGCCGGCTGGGTTGCAGCAGTATTGGCGGGTCACGGCCAGGTGCGGAGGGGCCTGGCTATTGACGTTCCCGTCCTGGTTCTGGCCTCGGCCCGTTCGTCGGTCAGCCCGGTCTGGAATGACTCAATGCTGTCCTCGGATAGCGTCCTTGATGTCACCCTGATGACCCAGCGGGCGCTCCAGCTCGGTCCCAACGTCACGGTCTGCCGGTTTGAGGGTGCCTTGCACGATGTCCTGCTCTCCCGGGAACCTGTCCGCCGCGAGGTATACCGATCCCTGGCTGGGTGGCTCCGCTGCCAGCAACAGCCTGAACCTGCCGGGCTGAACCTGCCGGGCTGAACCTGCCGGGCTGAACCTGCCGGGCTGAACCTGCCGGGCTGAACCTGCCGGGGCGACGCTACCGGGCCGCTGGCGCCGACTGGTCCACTGCGCCACCGAACCGTCGGTCCCGGCCCGCGTATTCCCCGATCGCCCGCCACAAGACCCGACGGTCGACGTCGGGCCACAGGACGTCCATGAACACCATCTCCGCGTAGGCGGACTGCCACAGCATGAAGTTGGAGAACCGCTGCTCCCCAGAGGTCCGCAGGAACAAATCCACGTCCGGGAGGTCGGGTTCGTCGAGATACTTCTGGATGGTTTTCTCGGACACGGCCGACGCCCGGAGCCTGCCGGCCTCCACCTGCTCGGCGATCGCCTTGGCGGCGTCGGCGATTTCGGCGCGGCCACCATAGTTGACGCACATGGTCAGGGTGCAGGTGGTGTTGCCCAGGGTCTGCTGTTCGGCTATTTCGAGTTCCTTGACCACGGACTGCCACAATCGCGGTCTCCTGCCGGACCAGCGGATCCGCACCCCCCATGCATCGAGTTGATCCCGTTGCCGGCGCAGCACGTCCCTGCTGAACCCCATCAGGAACCGCACTTCCTCGGGTGACCGTTTCCAATTCTCGGTGGAGAAGGCGTACACGGACACGTGCTTCACCCCGATCTCGATGGCCCCGGCCATTACATCCAGGAGCGCTGCCTCACCCGCCCGGTGTCCCTCGGTTCGGGGCAGCCCGCGTTCGTTCGCCCATCGGCCGTTCCCGTCCATCACGATCGCCACGTGTTGTGGCACGAACTGCGCCGGAATCGCCGGCGCCACCTCACCCGAGGGGTGGGGCCATGGCCGTACGGGGCCGGTACCTGGTCGGTCCTGGTTCACTGACGCTCCACTAGTTTGAGAGATTTGACGACGCGTTCGAGGTGCCACTGTAGATAGCTTGCCACCAATCCCGCCGCCTCCCGGCGGGATTGCGGACTGGAGGCATCAGCTGTTCCCCAGTTTCCGGACAGGAGGGCGGCGAGTAGTTCCATGGACTCCGGCGCTGGGGACGCCGCACCAGGTGGCCGGCAGTCAGGGCAGACCCCGCCACCGAGCGGCGCCGAGAAGGCGGTATGTGGGCCGGGGGTACCACAGCGGGCGCAGTCGGTGAAGCTGGGCGCCCACCCCGCGGTGGCAAGTGCCCGCAGCAGGTAGGAGTCGAGGATCAGCTCCGGCGCATGCAGCCCCCTGCTCAGGGCGGACAGGGCGCCCACGATCAGGTTGTACTGCGCGCCGGAGGACTCGCCGTCGGCGTCGGTCAGCCGCTCAGCGGTCTCAGCGATCGCCGCAGCGGCGGTGTACCGTCCGTAGTCGGCAGCGATACCGTGCCCGTAGGCTCCCTTGGTCTGCGCCTGCGTAACGACGTCGAGGTTGCGACCAGCCACCAGCTGCAGATCGACAGTCATATAGGGTTCCAGCCGGGACCCGAACTTGCTGCTGGTCCGCCGCACGCCTTTGGCTACCGCCCGGACCTGCCCATGGTCGCGGGTCAGGAAGACGATAATCCGGTCGGCTTCGCCCAACTTGTAGGTGCGCAGCACCACGCCCTCGGCGCGGTAGGTGCGGGAAGCGAAGGACGAAGACACAGACCTATTTTCGCACCCCTTGGAGCGCATGTGTGCATCCGTCGACGGTGAGCCTCAGCCGATGGATGCACACGTGGCTGCCGCAGCTAGTTGGGCTGCTGCTGGTCGCGGATCGCCCGGTTTACGGCAGAAATGACCGCCTTCAGCGCGGCCATAGTGGTGTTGGCATCGATGCCGATACCCCACAGCACGCGTTCACCGATGGTGCATTCGACATAGGCGGCGGCGCGGGCGTTGCCTCCTGCGGACAGTGCGTGCTCGGTGTAATCGAGGACGCGCACATCCACTCCGTCTTCACCGAGAATGGCGAGCAGCGCAGCGATCGGGCCGTTCGCCTGGGAGGAGCGTCGCTGCTGGACACCGTTCACGAGCAGCGAGGCGGTCAGCTTGAAAGAGTCATCCTCAGCGGTCGCAGTGTTGACGCTGGTGAGCGCGTAGTGGCCCCAGGTGCCCGCTCCGCCAGCGCGACTGGGCAGGTACTCGTCCTGGAACACCTTCCAGAGGTCGGCTCCGCTGATCTCCCCGCCGACGGTGTCAGTGCGGCGCTGGATGACCCCCGAGAACTCGATCTGCGCGCGGCGGGGCAAATCGAGGCTGTGCTCGTTTTTCAGCAGGTACGCCACTCCTCCCTTGCCGGACTGTGAGTTCACCCGAATCACTGCCTCATAGCTGCGCCCGATGTCCTTCGGGTCGATGGGCAGGTAGGGGACTGCCCAGGGGATGTCCTCGACTGTTGTTCCAGCCTCGGCGGCGTCGCTCTCCATCCGCTCAAAGCCTTTCTTGATCGCGTCCTGGTGTGAGCCGGAGAAGGCTGTGAACACCAGGTCGCCACCATAGGGCGAGCGTTCGGGGACGGGGAGCTGGTTGCAGTATTCAGCGGTCCGCCTGATGTGATCGATGTCGGAGAAGTCGATCATCGGGTCGATACCCTGCCCGTAAAGGTTCATTCCGAGGGTGACCAGGTCCACGTTTCCGGTGCGTTCACCATTGCCGAACAGGCATCCCTCGATCCGATCGGCCCCCGCCAGATAGCCGAGCTCTGCGGCAGCCACCCCGGTGCCTCGATCGTTGTGCGGGTGGAGCGACAGGATGATGTTCTCGCGGTTGTCCAGGTTCCGGCACATCCACTCGATGGAGTCGGCGTAGACGTTGGGGGTGGCCATTTCGACGGTTGCGGGGAGGTTCAGGATCATCTGGCGGTCGGAACTCGCCTCAAGCACAGACGCCACCTCATTGCTGATCCGTGCCGCGAATTCCAGTTCCGTGCCGGTGAAGGACTCGGGAGAATACTCGTAGGTGACCTCGGTGTTCCGCAGGGTCTCCTCAAACTTCTTGCACAGCCGCGCGCCGGTCAGCGCGATGTCGATGATCCCGTCCATGTCCTGGTTGAAAACGACCCGGCGCTGCAGCACTGACGTCGAGTTGTAGAGGTGGACGATGGCCCGGTCTGCCCCCTCGATGGACTGGTACGTGCGCTCGATCAGGTGCTCCCTGGCCTGGGTGAGGACCTGGATGGTGACGTCGTCGGGAATCCGGTCGGTCTCAATCAGCTGGCGGACGAAATCGAAATCGGTCTGCGATGCCGACGGAAAACCGACCTCGATCTCCTTGTATCCCATGTGAACGAGCAGGTCGAACATCTTGTGCTTGCGTTCGGGGCTCATTGGGTCGATCAGCGCCTGGTTGCCGTCCCTCAGGTCGACAGCACACCAGCGGGGCGCCTGGGTGATGACCTTGTCAGGCCAGGTGCGGTCGGGCAGCTGAACCGTGATCTGATCCTGGAAGGGCGTGTATTTGTGGAACGGCATTCCGGAGGATTTTTGTGCGTTGCGCATGGGGTGTGGCCTGTTCTGTGAGGGTTCGCGGGGCAGACTCTTCAGCAGTCCAAGGGTCGGGACTAAGACCGGATATCTGGACTGGGCCGGGCATTACAGACTCCGCAGCGGGGAATCGGCCTTGACCGTGTCGTGGTGACTACCTGGTCGTTGTGGCCCCGCCGCGGCAGCTAAGAAGGAGCAGTTCTGCGCGCACAAGCCAACCCTAGCACGGAGCATAGGATGGGCTTCGGACTGATTCCACTCATACCAGTTAGGAAAACCCATGGCATTGGCAGCGACCACCACGGCGGCGACAGGCACCGACGCGAGGGTGCAGGACGACCTGTTCCGGCACGTCAACGGGACCTGGCTGAACTCCACGGACATTCCCTCGGACCGCCCCCTCGAAGGAGCATTCACCCAGCTGCGGGACGCCGCTGAACTGGCCGTACGCCAGATCATCGAGGACGCCGCGGCCACCGCTGATCCGGCTGGCGATAACTTCAGGATCAAGGCCCTCTACGGCTCCTTCATGGCTGAGGAGCGGATTGAGCAGCTGGGCGTCGAACCGGTGGCGCCGATCCTCCAACGGATCAACGCTGTAGCCTCGACCGCCGAACTGGTCGCCTTGGATGGCGAACTCACGCGGTCCGGCATTGCCGGCCTGGCGCTGCCCTACGTCAGTAACGACGCCGGGAACCCCGAGCGCTACCTGCTGCACCTCTACCAGTCCGGGCTCGGCATGCCCGACGAATCGTATTACCGCGAGGATAAGTTCAGTCAGACCCGCGACGAATACCTAACCCTGCTCATCGCCCTGCTCACGGCTGCGGGTGATCCTGAGGCTCAGACTCGTGCGAAGGCCGTCGTCAAGTTGGAGACCCAGCTTGCGGCCTCTCACATGGACGCCGTCACCCGGCGCGATCCGCAGGCCACCTACAACCTATTGGCCCGCGGCGCCCTTGACGATCTCGCCCCGTTCAGCAGCTCCTGGCTGGAGCAGCTCACCCAGGGGCGTGAGGGACCCGACGAAGTAATCATCAATCAGCCGGAGTACCTGGCCGCGGTGGACCGGCTGTTGGCGGCGGAGGACCTGACCATCTGGAAGAGCTGGCTGACTACTCGGGTCCTGCTGCACGCGGCAAGCTATCTGAGCAGTTCCTTCGTCGACCCGGCGTTTGCCTTTTACGGCACCCACCTCAGTGGCACGCCCGACATCAAGGAGCGCTGGAAGCGTGGAGTGGCGCTGGTTGAGGGTGCCGTCGGCGAAGCGGTAGGACGTGAATACGTCGCGAGGCACTTCCCTCCCACCCACAAGGCCATCATGCTCGACCTGGTCGGGAACCTTCTCGCGGCGTACCGGGAGAGCATCACCTCGCTCGACTGGATGACCGACGAGACGAAGGCCCGGGCCCTCGCCAAACTGGACCGGTTCGACACCAAGATCGGCTTCCCGGACCAGTGGATCGACTACTCGTCGCTGGAGATTGTCGACGGCGACACCTACGGTAACGTGCAGCGCTCCACTGCATTCGAACTGGACCGCCAGCTCTCGCGACTGGGTGGTCCGATCGACAGGGGCAACTGGCTGATGACCCCGCAGACCGTGAACGCCTACTACATGCCGACGATGAACGAGATTGTCTTCCCAGCCGCGATCCTGCAGCCACCGTTCTTTGACGTCGACGCCGACCCGGCAGTGAACTACGGGGCAATCGGGGCGGTCATCGGTCACGAAATCGGTCACGGCTTCGACGATAAGGGCTCCCAGTACGACGGTAGCGGGCGCCTCGAGAACTGGTGGAGCGACCAGGACCGTGCCGCCTTCGACTCCCTGACCCAGCGGCTGGTGGACCAGTATGACGTGCTCTCCCCTGCCGAGGCGCCAGGAAGCACAGTCAACGGCAGCCTCACGCTCGGAGAAAATATCGGGGATCTGGGCGGTCTGTCGATCGGCTACCGCGCCTATCTGCTAAGCCTGGACGGCGTCGAGCCGCCAGTCGTGGACGGACTGACCTCGGCCCAGCGCTTCTTTTTCTCCTGGGCCAGCTGCTGGCGTCAGAAGATCCGCGCCGAGGAAGCGCTCCGGCGCCTGACCGTTGACCCGCACTCCCCCAACGAGTTCCGCTGCAACCAGGTGGTGCGGAACCTTGACCAGTTCCATGACGCCTTCTCGGTGACAACCACCGATGATCTGTGGCTGGACCCGGCTGAGCGGGTCCGGATCTGGTAGCGCTGTCGGCTGTCCTAGGACTGGCAGGTCACCTGATCGGCGGTCTGGCCCGTCAGCGCGGGTGGGAGCCCGTCGGTGTCCACAGTCGAGCCAGCAGTGAAGTCGGTGCCCACGTTTAACGCCAGACCCACGGTGGCCGGACTGGACAGGACCTGCACCTCATCGAGTCCAAACAGTTCGGCCACGACGGCGCCGATTGCCTCATAACCGGTTCCGACGAAGAGCTGGGTCGCCGGAGTTGCCACGTCATCGGTGACAACTGCCTGAGTGTAGCCCTCTGCCACGAGAAGGTCCTGGATCTCCTCGCCCCGATCGGTCGCTCCCGAGGAGTCGATAATGGTGAACGGGACGGCTGCGGGATCAAAGTCGGGTACCGGCTCGTCGGTCGGCTCCGCGTCGGGCGATGCGAAAGCACCGGTAGTCCCCGACGGGTCGCCTGCCTCCGACGGCTCAGGCTCTGGTTCGCCCACGATGCTGCGATCGGCGACCAGCGCCTCGAACAGCTCCTCGGCGGGTTCCGCATCGGGGACCAGCCGGTTCAGGTCAGGCTCGTAAGGCAGGACCGGCATGGTGACGAAAGCCACCTTGGCGAGGTCGACGTCCTTGAGGCGGTCAGCCAATCGCAGTAGATCGGGAATCTGGCTCAGGCCGTCGTCGACCGTCAGGTTCCTGGTGATGGTCTCAGCGATTGCGTACATCCGGGGCAGGTTGGTGAGGGTGCCCTCGTTCTGAATCTTGCGTGCCATCGACGCCATAAACGACTGCTGAGCGCGGATCCTGCCTTCGTCCCCACCGTCGCCGAAAGCATGCCGGGTCCGCAGGAAGGCCAGGGCCTGCTCGCCCTCAACCTCGGAGGTGCCAGCGGGAAGGCTCAGCCCGGAGTAGGCGTCTTCCACGGCGTCGTTGACACAGACTTCGACCCCGCCCAAGGTCGACGAGAGTTCCTTCACCGCGTTGAAATCAGCCATCATGAAGTGGTCAATTTTCAACCCCGTGAGCTCGTTAATCGCCGCCACCGTGCACCCCGGCCCACCGTTACCGAGCGCCCCGTTGAGCATCGCGAGGTCCTGGGAGGGGGTCAATGTCCCGGTCTCTGGGTTGAGGCAGGCGGGCAGCGGGACCAGCAGATCACGGGGGAAACTGACCATTGTGACATTTTCACGGTCAGCCGAGAGATGCATCAGCATCATCACGTCGGAATTGCCGGTTTCGGTGGTGAATTCGGCTCCACCGTAGGCTGCGTTGTCGGCGCCCGCGCGGGTGTCGGTTCCAAGGACGAGAATCTGGACCGGATCCCGGTCAATATCCGCCGTGTCGGCCTCGTTTTGGTCCGTCGAAAGGTTCAGCGGCTGGGTGGCCACATTGCCCTGCAGCCGGAGCAGCTGCACTGAAGCGAACCCGACTCCAGCAACGAGGACGGTGGTCAGGGCTACCGCGATGATCTGCAGGATCCGCTGTGGCGCCCGGCGGCCCAGGTGGCGTCCCGCGGGGGCGCCCACCGAATCCTCAGCGTTCCGGCCAGCATCGGCGCGTCGACGACTCATGCGTTGCAGCCCTTTCGAAGAATACGGTTGATAGTCGCTGGCGTGGGTGCCAGCCGAGCAGACAGCTCCCAGCCACTACCAGACAACGTCCGTCGCGGCCGGGTAGTGCCCGGTCAGAAGCCCAGGCGCACCAGCTGCTTGGGATCGCGCTGCCAGTCCTTGGCAATCTTGACGTGCAAATCGAGGTAGATTCGGGTGCCCAGCAAGGCTTCGATGCTCTGGCGCGCGTTGGTACCCACCTCGCGGAGCCGCGCACCGCCCTTCCCAATGATGATCGCCTTCTGGGAGGAACGTTCGACGAACAGGTTCACCCTAACGTCGAGGAGCTGATTGTCGGCACTGCGACCCTCCCGCGGGACGATTTCGTCCACCACCACGGCGAGCGAGTGCGGCATTTCGTCCCGGACACCCTCCAGGGCGGCCTCGCGCACCAATTCAGCGACCATCACGGCTTCCGGCTCGTCGGTGAGCGCGCCGTCCGGGTACAGGGCTGGCGATTCCGGCATGTGCGAAACGAATACGTCGCCGACCGTTTCGACTTGGAACCCGTCGGCAGCCGATACGGGGACGACGTCGGCCCAGCCCTGTTCCCCCAATACTTCCTCGCCCAGGGCGACAACTGCCATCAGCTGGCGGGTCAGGGCGGCCCGGTCGACCAGGTCGGTTTTGGTGACGACGGCGATCAGCGGTTTCCGCTGCAGCCGGGAAAGCTGCGAGGTGATGAACTTGTCACCCGGGCCGATCGGCTCGTTGGCGGGAATGCAGAATCCGATGGCATCCACCTCGGCCAGGGTGTCCGCGACCAGGTCGTTCAGCCGCTGACCCAGGAGAGTGCGGGGCCGGTGCAGGCCCGGCGTGTCGACGAGGATCAGCTGGGAGTTCTCGCGGTGCACGATCCCCCTGATGGTGTGACGGGTGGTTTGGGGTTTCGACGAGGTGATGGCCACCTTTTGGCCGACCAGCGCGTTCGTCAACGTCGATTTGCCTGCATTGGGCCGGCCGACCAGGGAAACAAACCCGGCCCGGTGCTTCTGTTCGCTCATGATATTCCGCCGTGTCCTTGAAGTTGTGCGGGATTCCGGTCCCTGCCGTCGTCGTCAAATACTGGTTCCCGTTTCCACACAATAATGTGCGAGACCCGGTTGCGGCGCCCCTCGACACGTTCGGCGCGGAGGCCGATACTGCCGACAGCTACCTCGCTGCCCACGATCGGGACCCGCCCCAGTGTCTTGGCGAGCAGTCCACCAACCGTGTCCACCTCGTCGTCTTCAAGATCTACGTGGAAGACCTCGCCCAGGTCGTCGATTCCCATTCGTGAACTGATCCGGTACTCGCCGTTGCCCAGTTGTTCGAGTTCCGGGACCTCCGAGTCATACTCATCGACAATCTCCCCGACGATTTCCTCGATCAGGTCCTCGAGAGTGACCAGCCCTGCCGTTCCGCCGTATTCGTCAATCACAATGGCGACGTGGGTGGATTCCCGCTGCAACTCCTGCAGGAAATCGCTGACCGGTTTCGACTCGGGGACGTAGCGCACGCCGCGACAGGTAGCGTCCACCAGGTCCTCGTCACGACCCTCGGAGCCGTGGAGCTGTGCCACGACATCCTTCAGATAGAGGATCCCGATGATGTCATCCGCGCTGTCGCCTATTACGGGGATCCGTGAATAGCCGGAGCGGAGGAAAAGTGACATGGCCTGTTTCAGGGTGGAGCCGGTTTCGATCGAGACCATGTCGGTGCGCGGCACCATCACGGCCCGCACCTTGGTGTCACCCAGCTCGAAGACCGAGTGAATCAATTCGGCTTCGCTGTCCTCGATCATCTCGGCATCGTTGGCGCGGGACAGCAGTTCGCGGAACTCCTCCTCGGTGAAGAAGGCAGCCTCGGCCCGGGCCGCACCGGGGGTGATGGCGCTACCCAGCGACACCAGCCACCGCGGTATCGGGCCCAGTATCCCGCACAGGAATCTCACCAGCCCCGCAGTCGCCGGAACCACCCTGCTGGCGTGGGTCCGACCGAGCTGGCGTGGCGAGACGCCAACCAGCACGAACCCGACGGCGGCCATGGTGGCGGTCGCGAGCAGCCCGGCGATCCAGACGTTGTCGAGCAGGTCGTGGAAAAGGATCGCGACAGCGACTGCCGCGGCCATCTCGAACCACACCCGCCAAAACCGTAGCGCGTGCATGTGGGCGATCGGTGAGGCGAGGATACCTTCCAGCGCCCGGCCCGATTTGCCGGCCAGCAGTTCCTCGCCCTCCTGGCGCGGCAGGTAACTGAAGGCCGCCTCGGCGGCAGTGACCAACGCTGCGACCAGAACAAACGCCAGGGCCATGAGGGCCAGTAGCCAAATGATCAACTGACTGTCTCCTCGGGCGCTTTTCCGCCCAGGTAATCGGCCAGCAGTCGCCGCTGCAGGCCAAACATTTCGGCTTCATCTTCGGGCTCGGCGTGGTCGTACCCGAGCAGGTGCAGCAAACCGTGGGTGGTCAGGAGCAGCAGCTCTTCCTGGGTTGAATGCCCGGCCTTCACGGCCTGGGCTTGCGCCACCTCGGGGCACAGGACGACGTCGCCCAGCACACCTGCGGGCGTCAGTCTCCCGGCCGTGCCCGGGCGGAGCTCGTCCATGGGGAAGGACAGAACGTCGGTGGGACCCGGCTCGTCCATCCATTCAATGTGCAGTTTCTCCATGGCGGTGGTGTCGACCAGGATGATCGAGAGTTCAGCTTCGGGGTGCACGAAAAGACTGTCCAGCAGGAACCGGCCGAGGCGGATCAGGTTCTCCTCGTCTGCCGGCAGCCCAGACTCGTTGTTGACCTCGATACTCACGGTGTGCCTCCGGCTGGTTTGGCTCCGGCATGGCCGCGTGGCCCCCGGTGATCCCGGGCAGCTGAGGCCCGCTGGTTTTCGTCCCAGACACTGTAGGCGGTGACGATATCGCCCACCAGCCGGTGCCTGACGACGTCGGAGGCGTCGAGGGTGCGGAAGCTGACGTCCTGCACACCCTGAAGTATTTCGCTGACCACCCGCAGCCCGGAGTTGGTCCCGCCGGGCAGGTCCACCTGGGTGACATCGCCGGTGACCACCATCTTCGAACCGAACCCCAGGCGGGTGAGGAACATCTTCATCTGCTCGGGGGTGGTGTTTTGGGCCTCGTCGAGGATGATGAACGCATCGTTGAGGGTGCGGCCACGCATGTAGGCGAGTGGTGCCACCTCAATGGTGCCTGCCGCCATCAGACGGGGAATGCTGTCCGGATCCATCATGTCGTGCAGCGCGTCGTAGAGCGGGCGCAAATACGGGTCGATCTTGTCGCTGAGGGTGCCGGGCAGGAATCCGAGCCGCTCCCCCGCTTCGACCGCCGGGCGGGTGAGGATAATCCGGTTGACTTCTTTATGCTGCAACGCCTGAACGGCTTTGGCCATGGCGAGGTAGGTCTTCCCGGTGCCCGCAGGACCGATGCCGAACACCACCGTGTGACGGTCGATCGCCTCGACATAGTCACGCTGGTTCAGGGTTTTGGGCCTGATGGTCCTGCCACGCGAGGAGAGGATGTTCATGGTGAGGACATCCGCCGGGCTGCTGACCGACTGATCCTTCAACATGGACACCAACTGTTTAAGAACCTGAGGGTTGACGGTGGTGTTGTTCGCGGCGAGGGTGCGGATCTCGGAGATGAGACGTTCAGTGCGCGCGACGTCGACGGCTGGGCCCGTGATCGACAACTCATCACCCCGGACGTGAAGACTGACCCCGACGAAAGTACTCTCGATCAGCCTGAGCGCCTCATCGTTGGTTCCGAGCGCTTGAACCATCTGTTCCGTCGAATCGAAGTGGACCACCTTCGTGTCCAAGCCCACTGCGCTGATGCCAACTGAAGAATCGGTCATATAATCGGCCCTCGCGGCCTTCCATCTCTCCTTGAATCGGTTAGTGACGGCAAACCGCCCATCTCTCATGTTACGTCACGCGCCTAGCCGCCTCCTGTCCCGGCCGAGTGATTCCGCCATCGACGGAACGGGGGCTTTTGCCGTGTCGCCGAGCGCCCAGGAAGCAGATGATCTCATCTGGGCAACGGCCCGGTTTCAATACTGTCTCAGTCCGGCGACGACTTGGCTAAACCCCGGTCGGAGCCTGCTGCCCTATGCGAAGCTGGAAATGTGGCTTGAGTGCACTACTCGGCGGCGCACGAATCCGGCCGAGTGGCACGGCGAAAGGACAGGACGCGAATGGAGTGGTCTTTCCCACGCGATGCTGCCCGGCGCCGATCCGGACGCGCACTCTCGATCACCGCGCTGATCGCCCTGGCTGGGCTGGGATTGGCTGGGTGCACGCCGGCCCCTGGCGGTGATGCGGCGGCCTCGCTGTCTGGAGAGGCAAACACGTCAGCTGGCCCGTCGACGGCGGAGCACTCAGTAGTGACGGAGTCCACCACCCTGCGCAATCTGCTCCCCGTCTATTGGCTGGGAGACAATGACGGAAGCATCCAGCTGTACCGGGAGTTCCTGGACGGCGGGAAGGGTGGTGACCCGATCGCGGCCGCAGTCCAGGCGATGACCGCCAACTCACCCACCGACCCCGACTACTTCGGGTCGTGGTCCCCTGCCGAGTCTGTCAGCGCGTCGATCTCCCCGGACAACGTCATCACGGTCGACATCTCGGCCGACGCCTTCAACACCCCGCTCGACCAGGGGGCCGCCTACCGTGCCATCCAGCAGCTCGTGTACACAGCCACGGCTGCTGCGTCCAACGCGGGACTAGTCTCGGGCGGTGACCCCAGCCGTGTCGTAGTGCTGGTGGACGGCGCGGCAGGGTACACCGCTTTCGGCCACATCGAACTTGGGGGCCAGCTGCAGCGCGACGCGACGCTGATGGCACCGATCTGGATCATTGAGCCCCAGCAGGGGGCGGTCCGTGACCAGCCGACGATTACCGTGTCCGGCAGCGGCAGAACAGAGAACGCGGTCCTGCACTGGCGGATCGACGAGGTGACCGGCGACGAGTTGGAATCGTACCGGAGTGGAACGGTGGGGCTGGAAGCGAGCACCAGTTCCCCCGGACTATTTGAGTTCACTATCGCGCTGGTACCCGGTGAGTACGAGATCAGCGTTTTCGACCGTCCGCAGGCCGGCCAAGAGAACCGTGAACTCGATACCGATACCAAGCGCGTCGTGGTGCAGTAGGCAGCTCGGTCTCCAGCGACCCGTCCCCTGACTCGTCGTCCCGCGTGAGCGCGGAACCTAACTGGCTACCAGCGGCCCAGCAACTGGCTGAGGACCGAGAGGGCAGCGGGGCCTGCGGTGGAAGAGCGTAGCACCTGGTCGCCGAGTCTGACAGGGTGTGCCCCCTTCGACACGAACAGCTCCAGTTCCCGCCCGCTGATACCGCCCTCGGGGCCAACGACCACCGCAATGCTGGTGGGCGGCGTCCCGGCCTGCGGTCCGACCAGCGCCCCGAGACCAGTCTCAGCGTCCTCGTGAAGGACCAGAGCGAGGTCGACCCCGGTAAGCCGGGCTGCCAGGGACCCGCTGTCGTGCAGTGGTAGCACCTCAGGGAGGGTGGCACGCCGTGACTGTTTGGCGGCGCCCCACACCGTGGATTCCCACTTTCGCTGCCCCTTGAGCGCCTTATCGGCGCGCCAACGGACGATGCTTCGATCAGCCTGCCAGGGAATAACCGCATCGACGCCTAGTTCGGTGGCCGCCTCGACCGCCAGTTCGTCCCGGTCGCCCTTGGCCAATGCCTGCACCAGGATGAGACGGCAGGCGGGGGCCGGCTCATCGATCACCGTTCGTACCTCGAGGGTAACTTCCTGCCCGGCGCTGGCCGTGACGACGCCGACGATCCTGCGCCCGCGGCCGTCGGCGACGTCAATCGTTTCACCGGCTGCCAACCTTTTGACGGTCGCCGCGTGCCGGGCCTCGGCCCCGGTAAGGGTGAAACTGGCTCCGGGAAGGACAGCAGCCAGCGTCTCGGGGTCACCGAAGTAGAGTGCGTTGCTCACTCCTAGAGATTACCCAACCGCTCCCGCAACTTCGCGAACACCCCTGAACCGTTGCTGGCCAGCTGACCTTCGACGAATTCCTCGCCCCGGAGTTCGGCGAGCTTACGCAGCAGCTCTTCCTGCGCCTGGTCGACGTTGCGCGGGGTCTCGACGTTCAGGTGCACCTTGAGATCACCGCGCCCGTAGCCGCGCAGATGGGTCACGCCCAGCCCGCGAAGAGTCACGATCTCCCCCGACTGGGTGCCTGCTTTGATACCCAGTTCCTGGTCGCCGTCGAACGAGGCGAGGTTCAAGGTGGTGCCCAGGGCGGCTGCTGTCATCGGCACACTCAGGGTGACGTGGAGATCGTCACCCTCGCGGAGGAAGGATGGGTCCGGGTTGACCCGGATCTCCACGTAGAGGTCGCCCTGCGGCCCGCCACCCATGCCCGCTTCACCCTGGCCCCCCAGCTGGATCCGGGTGCCGGTCGACACGCCTGCGGGCACCTTGATGGTGAGGCTCCGACGGCTACGCACCCGACCGTCACCGTTGCACTCGTTGCACGGGCTCGGGATGACTGTGCCGAAACCCTGGCAGGTGCCACACGTGGCACTGGTCATGACCTGGCCCAGGATGGACCGCACTGCACGCTGCACCTGACCCGATCCCCCGCAAATGTCGCAGGTTCGGGGTGAGGTACCGGGCTGGCAGCAGGACCCGTCGCAGGTGGGACACACTGCTGCAGTGTCGACGTCGATCTTCTTGTTGATCCCGAAGACGGCGTCGACCAGGTCGATCCTCACGGCGATCAGGGCATCCTGGCCGCGACGGGTGCGTGACGGCGGACCGCTGGCCCCACCACCGCCGAAGAACGTTTCGAAAATGTCCTGGAAGGCGAAGCCCGGACCGGCGTGTCCGCCGCCGAATCCGTTGTCGGTCCCGTTCTCGTTGCCGGTCGTGTCGTACACGCGCCGTTTCTGCGGGTCCGAGAGCACCTCGTAGGCACGGGTCACCAATTTGAATTCTTCGGAGGCGTCCGGCCCGGAATTGACGTCCGGGTGCAGCTTTCGCGCGAGCTTGCGGTAGGCCTTCTTGATTTCCTCGCCGGTCGCATCGCGGTTCACACCGAGGACTTCATAGTGATTACTCACTCCTGCACTTCACTTCCTATGTCACTGACCGTTGCAGGGCGTGGTGCCCTGCCGGTATGGGGTCGACTGTTTCTTCAACAAGTTCGTTGCTGCGGCTACGTCAGGGCTAGTCCGTCAGGATCCGCGATAGGTACCGGGCTACCGCCCGCACCGCCGACATCGACGTCGGGTAGTCCATTCGGGTTGGTCCAAGGACTCCTACCTTGGCCAACGAGTCGGGACCGTATCCGGTGGCAATCACCGAGGCTTCAGCGAGGCCGCCGTGCGGGTTCTCCCGACCGATTCGTACCGAGACCCCAAATGCATCCTGCTTCATCTCGGAGAGCAGACGAAGCATGACCACCTGCTCCTCAAGGGCCTCAAGCACCGGCCCGATGCTCAGAGGAAAGTCTACGGTGGATCGGGCCAGGTTGGCTGTACCAGCCATCACAATCCGGTCATCCCGGTTGATGCCGGCCAGCTGCTCGAGCGTACGTGCCAGCACGGTGCCCACCCTGCGCTGCTGGAACGACAGAGCCGCCACGGCTAGTGCGAGTTCCTGCGGGAGGGACGTCAGCTTGGTGCCAGCGACGGAACCAAGAAAGTGCTGTCGAACCTCAGCGAGAGTCGACTCAGGCACCGGTTCTGGCAGCGGAACAACCCGCTGCTGGACGGCCCCGTTGGTCGCTATGAGCACCACCAGTACCTGGTTGGGCGCGAGCAAAACGAACTCCAGGTGCCGGACTGCTGCGCTGCCCAGATGAGGGTATTGCACCACCGCCACCTGGTTGGTCAGGTGGGAGAGCAGCCGCACCGTCCGGTCCATGACGTCGTCGAGGTCCTCCGCTTCCTCCAGCAGGGCCTGGATCGCACGCTTTTCAGCCGCGGACAGCGGCTTGACCTCGGAAATCTGGTCGACGAACAGTCGGTAGCCCTTGTCGGTGGGGATGCGGCCCGAACTGGTGTGGGGCGCAGTGATCAGCCCCTCTTCCTCAAGGACAGCCATATCGTTACGGATGGTGGCCGATGAAACCCCCAGCTGGTGCCGCTCCACGAGGGCTTTCGAGCCCACAGGCTCGCGGGAATGCACATAGTCCTCGACGATGGCACGCAATACTTCAAGTCTGCGTGGTTCGCTCACTTTTCACCTCCGCACACGGTTACTGTCTCTTTCGGCAGATCTGGCACTCGACACGCCCAAGTGCCAAGTCTAGTACGTTCGAAGGGATTGTTAGCATTGAAAATCCCTGGCCGGACCGTCCAGCGGCGAGTCGGGAAGCGAGCAACAATCTTGTCCAGTTATGAATGGGGCGCCCAGGACATCTCAGCCCCCCGCCAGGTTCCCCTGCCGAAAGTTCCCGTCAGCCGGGGCCTGGTGCTGGAGGACGTACAGAGCGGTTATGTTGGCGCAGTGGTCCGGGTGGAGAAATCTGGTGGCATGCACGTCATGGTGCTCGAGGACCGGCGCGGGAGGCTCAAGACCTTCCCGCTCGGATTCGGCTTCCACGTCGACGGCGGGCCCGTTGAGGTGGTGGCACCCGCACTGGCGCCCGCAGCGCCAGCCCGCAAGGTTACGGCGTCGGGGTCGGTCAAAGTGGAGGGCTCCCGCGCAAGGACCGCACGGGCCAGCAGGATCTGGGTAGAGGGACAACACGATGCTGAGCTGATCGAAAAGGTGTGGGGTGATGACCTGCGTCTTGAGGGAATCGTCGTCGAGCCGCTGCACGGCGTCGATGACCTTGCCGGGATGATCCGAGCCTTTGGTCCAGGACCGAACCGCCGGCTCGGTATCCTCGTCGACCACCTGGTAGCGGGGTCGAAGGAACAGCGCATCGCCCAGGAAGCGATGAAGGTTCCGGGAGCCGCCGCCAACGTGCTGGTCGTGGGACACCCGTATGTCGATGTGTGGCAGGCCATCAAGCCTGCATCCGTCGGGCTCACCGCGTGGCCGGTGGTACCACGGGGCCAGGACTGGAAGACCGGAATACTCGCCGGCCTCGGCTGGCCGAATGCCGACAAGGCAGCGGTGGCGCAGGGCTGGAAACGGTTGCTGGGGTGCGTCACCAGCTACTCCGACCTCGAGCCGTCACTGCTCGGGAGGGTCGAGGAAGTCATCGATTTCTTGACCCCTCCCGGAGATTTCGACGGGCCCACCTGATCCGCAGTGCACGTTTGCTGGGTGACGAAGTATCCTAGATCGGAAGGCTCCTGATTAAGGCTGCCCCGAAGCAATAGAGGATGTTCAGTTGTCTAACCCCGCCGACCAGCACGGACAGCACGGATCCGAGGAGGGCCACGGCCAGCCCGAATCCGCATTTGAGGGCGCCCCGGCAAATGCCCTGCCGCTGACCGCCACGGAAGACCGGCAGTGGGCAACCCTGTCGCACTTCGGCGGAATCCTCGGTTTCATCCCGTCGCTGCTCATCCTGCTGATATTCAAAAACCGGGGACCGTTCACCGCCCAGGAAGCGCGGGAGGCGTTCAACTTCACCTTCCCGCCGACGGTGGTGGCGTTCGTGGCCTGGCTACTGTCCCTTTTGCCTGTGGTCGGCGGCGTGTTCGCCGTCGTCAACGCCCTGATCTGGGTCACCATCGCCGTCTTCTCGGTCATTGCCGGGATTCAGGTCAACCGCGGTCGCCCCTACCGGTACGCGTTTAACCTGCGGCTCTTCCGCTAGGGACTCAGTCGGGCAATAGCCTGCGGACCACCGCGTCGGCGAGTAGCCGGCCCCTGCCGGTGAGTGTGATCGTCCCGGCGAAGGCTTCTGCGGCAACGATCAATTCATCGGCAATCAGGCCGGCGACGGCGAGCCGTCCAGCGGGGCGCAGCACCCGGGTTGGCAGGCCCTCGCGCAGCCTGGCGCGAAGCATCACGTCCTCGGTGTAGCGGGTGTCCGCGTCCAGGATTTCTCGGCCCGCGGCCGGTGAGACCCCGGTTGAGAGGCGCTGAGCGTACGCGGTGGGGTGCTTCACGTTCCACCACCGCACCCCACCCAGATGCGAGTGCGCACCGGGGCCAGCTCCCCACCAGTCGTCGCCACGCCAGTAGGCCAGATTGTGCCTGCACTCGTCAGCTGGTGTGCGGGCCCAGTTGCTCACCTCGTACCAACCCAGTCCTGCGGCTGCCATCGCGTGTTCGGCCAAGGCGTACTTCTCGGCGTGATCGTCGTCGTCGATGTCGGGCACCTCGCCACGGCGGATCTGGGCCGCAAGCTTGGTGCCGTCCTCGATGATCAGCGCGTAGGCAGAAACGTGGTCCGGACCATAGGACAGCGCCGCGTCGAGGGTCTGCTGCCAGTCCGCAGCTGACTCCCCCGGGGTGCCGTAGATCAGGTCGAGACTGACGTGCAGACCGGCTTCGCGCGCCCAATGGACGGCCAGGGGGACCCGTTCGGGCGCATGGGTGCGGTCCAGTACCTTCAACACGTGCGGAACAGCCGACTGCATCCCGAACGACACCCGGGTGAAACCCGCCTCCGCGAGCACCGCGAGTGACTCGGGCGTCACCGAATCGGGGTTGGCTTCAGTGGTGACTTCAGCACCGGGTGCGAGCCCCCAGTGGCCGACGGCGGTGCGCAGCACCGTCGCCAGATCGGCAGCGGGGAGGAGAGTGGGCGTGCCGCCCCCGAAGAACACTGTCGAGAGCTGGCGCGGCGCGGCCCCGGAAGCGGTCAGGACACCGGCTGCGAGGTCCAGTTCCGCGCTGACCGTTGCGGCATAGCGGTCTTGCGACGCACCCCCACCCAGCTCGGTGGCCGTGTAGGTGTTGAAGTCGCAGTAGCCGCAGCGGACGGCGCAGAAGGGGATATGGACGTAGAGCCCCAGCTTCCGGCCGGCGCTGCCGACGGCGGCCTGCTCCGGCAGCAGACCGCTCTCCGGCGCTGGCAAGCCAAGAGGGAGGGCACCTGGCATTGCTACTTCTTGACCTTGTCCTTGGACTCGTCGGTGGTGAGGGCCGCGATGAAGGCTTCCTGCGGAACTTCGACGCGTCCCACCATCTTCATCCGCTTCTTACCTTCCTTCTGTTTCTCCAGAAGTTTGCGCTTACGGGTGATGTCACCGCCGTAGCACTTGGCTAGGACGTCCTTGCGGATGGCCCTGATGCTTTCCCGGGCAATGATCCGTGACCCGATGGCCGCCTGGATGGGGACCTCGAACTGCTGCCGTGGGATGAGTTCACGCAGCTTGCCGGTCATCATAACGCCATAGGCGTACGCCTTGTCTCGGTGGGTGATGGCAGAGAACGCGTCGACCTGTTCGCCCTGCAGCATGATGTCGACCTTGACCAGGTCGGCGACCTGGTCGCCGTCGCTCTTCCAGTCCAGCGAGCCGTACCCGCGGGTCCGGGATTTGAGGATGTCGAAGAAGTCGAAAACGATCTCGGCCAGGGGCAGCCGGTACCGGATCTCCACCCGATCCTCGGAGAGGTAGTCCATTCCGCCCATCACCCCGCGCCGGCTCTGGCACAGCTCCATGATGGCACCGACGAACTCGGTGGGTGCCAGGATGGTCGCCGAAACCATTGGCTCGCGGACCTCGGCGATCTTCCCGGTGGGGTACTCGCTGGGGTTGGTCACATGGACCATCTTTTTGTCCTCGAGCGTGACCAGGTACTCCACGTTGGGCGCCGTGGAGATCAGGTTGAGGTTGTGCTCGCGTTCCAGCCGCTCCCTGGTGATCTCCAGGTGGAGGAGCCCGAGAAAGCCCACCCGGAACCCAAAGCCCAGCGCCGCGGAGGTCTCGGGCTCGTAGACGAGCGCAGCGTCGTTGAGCATCAGCTTTTCGAGCGCGTCGCGGAGCACCGGGTAGTCGGTACCGTCCAGTGGGTACAGCCCGGAGAAGACCATGGGCTTCGCATCGGCATACCCGGGAAGTGATGCCTGGGCGGGCTTGGCCAGGTTGGTGACCGTGTCGCCCACCTTGGACAGCCGCACGTCCTTCACGCCGGTGATGAGGTAGCCGACTTCTCCCACGCCAAGCCCCTTGGACGGGGTGGGCTCCGGGGAGCTGACCCCAATCTCGAGGAGCTCGTGACTGGCACGGGTGGACATCATCTGGATCCGCTCACGGGGATGCAGCATGCCGTCCACCACGCGGACATAGGTGACCACACCACGGTAGGTGTCGTACACGGAGTCGAAGATCATCGCCCGTGCAGGTGCGTTGGGGTCACCAACAGGAGGCGGCAGGTCCCTGACAATCTTGTCCAGCAGCGCCTCGACCCCCATGCCGGTCTTCCCGGAGACCCTGAGGACGTCGTCGGGATCGCCACCGATCAGATTCGCGAGCTCGGCCGCATACTTCTCGGGCTGGGCCGCTGGAAGGTCAATTTTATTCAGGACTGGGATGATGGTGAGGTTGTTTTCCATCGCCAGGTAGAGGTTGGCCAGTGTCTGGGCTTCGATCCCCTGGGCGGCATCGACCAGCAGGATTGCCCCCTCGCAGGCGGCGAGTGACCGGGAAACCTCGTAGGTGAAGTCCACGTGGCCGGGGGTGTCGATCATGTTCAGTGCGTGGCTGACGCCGTCGAGTTCCCAGGGCAGTCGCACTGCCTGCGATTTGATGGTGATGCCACGTTCCCGCTCAATGTCCATCCGGTCCAGGTACTGGGCCTTCATGTCACGCTGCTCGACGACGCCGGTGAGCTGCAGCATCCTGTCCGCCAGGGTGGACTTCCCATGATCGATGTGCGCGATGATGCAGAAGTTTCTGATGATCGCCGGATCAGTGGCGGCGGGCACCGGTGAGGTGCGGGCCTTGGGTGACACTGGACATTCCTTACTGTTGCGAGGGCTGCTGCGCGGCAACCGCTTCAACTACAACGACAGGGTTGGGAGCGAGGTGAACCCACCTCTCGGGCGGGTTGTGTTAAACCAGCCTCGGTTAACAGTCTCCCACGAGCTGGCGGGTGATCTGGAATTGCCGGGACTGGCCGAACTGTATCCTGTACCGCATGCCCTTCGATTCCCGTTCCTTCCTGCGCCTGGCACGCACCGTCGTTCGGGCACTGCAGCCGCCGAAGCGGCGGTCCGGACCTGCCCGCGCGCCCGCCGCCTACCCCGGTGATTTCACTGGTACACCGAAGGTCAGCTATTCACCCCGCGCTGATGAGGTCCCGGATGCAGGAGAGATTGTCTGGGCCTGGGTGCCCTATGAAGAGGACCACCGGCAGGGCAAGGATCGCCCGGTCCTGCTGATCGGTAACCATCGGGGCAGGCTGCTGGGACTGATGCTGACCAGCCGCGACCGGAACGGAACCGGCCTATCGGATCCGGCCTACGTCGATATCGGATCCGGCTCGTGGGATGTCAAGGGCCGACCGAGCGAGGTGAAGACCGACCGGATCATTCAACTGGCACCGGCGGATGTCCGGCGGATCGGCGCTGTACTCCCCCGGGCGCAGTTTGATCGTGTCGCCGCGCGGCTTGGCTGAATTATGGTGACTGCCGATTTCTTCACGCGCGACGCCGCGCTCGAACAGACCAGCTGCCGGGACTAATCCGTGCATCTCTGGTAATCTAGACAGCTGTGTGTCCGAGCAGGTCGACGGGCACTTTAGTCCAATCGTCCACGGTATCCCCACGCCGCTCAGTCATTGGTTGAACTGAATTACCCTCACGACCAGTCCGCAATACAAAGAGAGTTCTAAATACGTGGCAAATATCAAGTCCCAGAAAAAGCGCATTCTCACCAACGAGAAGGCGCGCCAGCGCAACAACTCGGTTAAGTCCGAGCTGAAAACGGCCATCCGCGCCGTAAACACTGCGATCGGCTCAGCTGACAAGGAAGCTGCTACCAGCCTTCTTCAGTCGGCAAGCCGCAAGCTGGACAAGGCTGTCAGCAAGGGTGTCGTGCACAAGAACAACGCAGCGAACCACAAGTCTGCGATTTCGAAGAAGGTCAACGCTCTCTAACCAGAGCCTGATCGTTCGACGATTTCCAGATGGCTGGCCTTCGGGCCGGCCATCTGTCGTTTAACCGGTGGGTCCCTTCGCCTGACGCACCGTCAGTCGAAGGGCTGTCCAGCCGTAGCGGCCAGTCGGGCCGTGATGACCCGCTAGCCGCGGCCGGCGAGGGCAATGGTGGTGACCGCGCGTTCGACGGCGTACACCGGGTCCCGGGAGGCGCCCTTCACCTGGGCATCGGCTTCCGCGAGCACCTGAATGCACTCCACCAGACCTTCGGAACTGAAGCGCTGGGCGTCGCGTCGGGCCTGGTCTACCTGCCAGGGCGCCATCCCGAGCTCTTTTGCTAGCTGACCGGAGCTCCCCCGCACCTGATGGACCTTCGCAACGGCCCGGACCTTCATCGCGAGTGCCGCCGTCAGGAGTACAGGGTCAGCACCGGTCGCCAAAGCATGCCGGAGCATTGAGAGCGCCTGACCTCCACGGCCAGCCAATGCCGCGTCCGCCACCTTGAACCCGGTGACTTCGACCCGGCCGCCGTAGTACTTCTCCACGGTCTCCTCGGTGATCTCACCGGCCGTATCAGAAATCAGTTGTTGACAGGCTGCCGCCAGTTCGGCGAGCTGGGACCCGACCGCCGCGACCAGCGAGCGAAGGGCTCCCCCACCGATCCGCCGGCCCGCTGCCCTGAACTCTTCGACAACGAAGTCGGTTTTGTCAGAGTCCTTCTTCAGCGGCTGGCAGTCAACGACTGTTGCCCCCGACGCCTTAAGGGCATCGAGGAGTTTTTTGCCCCGGTTACCGCCGCTGTGATGCATCGCCAGCACGACATCGGGGGCAGGATCAGCCAGGTAGCGCAGCGTGTCCTGAAGAAAGTCGTCATTCATCTGGGCGAGACCGCTCACCTCGATCAGTTTGGCCTCCCCGAACAGGGATGGGCTCCCATGGATGGTGAGATCGCCCGCCTCATACCTGCCGGCGTCCAGCTTCACGTCCTCAAGGTCTGGACGCGCATCCCGCAGGCTGCGACGAATACGCTCGACTGCCTGGCCGGCGGCATACTCCTCGGGGCCACTGAGCAGCACCACGGGTGCGGGCACAACGGTTCGCCAATGCAGCCCTGGGCTTCCAGCTGATTCCCTGCGGGATGCGGCGGGCCTGGCAGTCACGTAGTGGCTCCTGATGGTTGGTGGATGGAACGAATCCTCAGCGTCAACTGTGCCACGGGCCGGACCTGCGGCAAAGCGGACAACCGGGTCAACGGTGGACGCGGAGCGAGTTGTCCTCAATGGAGACCAGAAACGTTCCCAGCTCGTCGGTTCTGGCCACGGTAATCCCCGCCGCGGCCAGTCCGGCGGTAATGGTGGGGTGGGGATGCCCGTAGTCGTTGTCCCGACCAGCGGAGATCATCGCGAGCCGTGGTTTGAGGCTGTGGGCGAGGTCGAGCCCACCGTTGCGAGCACCGTGGTGGGCCACCTTCAGGATCTGGATCCCCCGCTCGCCCAGTCCGGGGCTGGCGCTCAGCAGGGCACGCGCCGCATCCTCCTCCAAATCGCCAGTCAGCAGGATCGCCACAGCGGGGGCGGAGTCCGTTTCGATGACGACGTCGAGCACGGCGCTGGAATTATTCTCGGAATCTGCTGGTGCTCCGGCTTCTGGCCAGAGCACCGTCCAGCTGACGCGGCCGTAGGAGCCGCCGTCGCCATGCTCTCCGGTCATGCCCGCGCTGAGCCGCTCGGGTGGTGTTTGCTGCGCGGCGGCCCCGGTGACAGTGGCGGGAAGTGCCGGTTCTGAGGAGGAGTACAGGATTCTTTTCACTGTCCTGTCCCGTGGCACTCCCTCGATTCCGCCGTAGTGATCGGCGTGGAGATGGGTGAGCACGAGGAGTTCCACGGTGTCGACCGCCAACCGGTCCAGACATGCGTCGACGGCGTCCGGTTCGGGGCCCGTATCGATCAGGATCACGCTACGTTCGCCGGTCCGGACGGCGAAGGCGTCGCCCTGACCGACGTCGCAGGAAGCAATATGCCACATTCCACTGTCGTGTCGGCCCGGCGGCCACAGGGCGACCGCCGCAAGGCCCGCTGCACACCCGACGGCCAGCCACAGCAGGGCCCCGATCCTGCGCTGACCGGAAGGAGCTTTGCTCCGGTGGTGCCCGGGTAATGGGTTCGGCGTCACCGACCCGCCTGCACCTCGAAGAAGAGTCCGACGTCGGGGCCCGAACATCACCGCCGCCACGATTGTCGCCGAAAGTATTCCGGTGAGAATCACTCCCGCAGGCCCGCCCAGCCACGGCAGGGTCGCCCCGGGCGCGGAGCTGAAGAAGGTTGCAACTGCACCCACCCACGCGGTACCCGAACCGGCCACCAGGACCAGGGGCACTGCCAGCGGTTCTGCGACGGCGATCAACGCAACAGCGGCCATCCCCACGATGGTGACGATCGGCACCACCGGGCTGGCCGCGATGTTCGCTGGAACCGAGTACAGCGCCAGGCCTGGCTGCAGCAGGGTCAGGATCGGCGCGCAGAACAGTTGTGCCGCAACCGGCACAGCGACGAGCTGGGCGATCAGCAGCGGCATGAAACGGCTCAGCCTGGATGCCAGTACCGGACCGAACAGGATTAGTCCGGCCGCGGCGGCCACGGAGAGCATGAACGCGAAGGAGGCGTGCAGCCATGGATCGATGGTGAGGAGGACCACCACGGTGAGTAACAAGAGCGCCAGGGGTACTTTTCCTCGCCCGGACAGCACTGCTGCAACGCCGATGCCGCCCATCAGGGCTGCGCGCAGCACACTTGGTTCGGGGCGGACCAGGATGACGAAGCCAATCAAGGCAAGGATGCCCAGAACCGCCGAGGGGAGTCGCGGCAGTCGGAGCGCGCGGGCACCGAGAAAAACGAAAGCTAACAGATAACTGCAGTTGGCCCCACTGACCGCTGTCAGGTGGGTCATCCCGGTGGTTTGCATATCCGCTTCGAGGTTTTCATCCAGTGTGCTGCGGTCGCCGATGACCATGCCCGGTAGTAGCCCGCCCTCCCCCGTCAGCCGGGAAGAAAGCTGGGAAAAGTCACTTCTCAGTTCGGCGGGAACGGTAGTCCAGCCGGCAGGTGAGGTCACGTGCGGGCTGGTTGCGGCGATGAGCAGTGCGGCTGCCCGGTCGCCGGGTTTGGTCGGTAGCAGGCGCCCGGCCGTGCGGACCGAGTCAGACGAGGCGACCGACTGCCAGGTCTCCGGGCCAATCACCACTACCGGGGTGCGCGCCGTGAACCTGACACCGTCCAGCGTTCCAGCCGTCAAAGTCCCTTCCACCAGGAACCGGGAGGATCCGGTGAACCGGTCGGAGCTGATCATCGTCGCATCCGATGTCGCGTGCACAACAGCGGTGACCGTTGACTGCTCCTGGACAGCAGTTGATACCGGGCCTGCGGTCCGTGCGGCAAGGCTGGCTGAAGCGGGCGCGCAGACCAGGGTAGCGATGGCCAGCGGTACCACGCACAGCACCGCCACCCGCCTCACCGTGCCCGAGGCAAGGCAGCCGAGCGCGCTGCAAAGAGCCAGCGTCGCCAACACCACGGCGCCGAGCAATGCGAAAGAGGCGTCCAGCCGGGTCACGCCTGCTGCCGTGAACCACGCCGTGGCGGCAGCTGGCACCAACCGTAAGTCCCGGTGACGGGGTTCGACGGCGACTGAAGGGCTGTGCCGCCGCCGCTTCTCCCGCAGAAACGTCGTCCGCCTTCTTGTCAGCGGGCTGAGCGGTGTGTGTCGACCGGGCCCAACAGTGCCGGTTCCAACAGTGCCGGTTCCAACAGTGCGGGTTCCAACAGTGCCGGTCGCTCCCGGAGCGCCGCCTGTCTGAGCGCCGCCTGTCTGAGCGCCACGTTGGGCGTCCGGCCCCTCCATCGCGGCCCGGACGTACCGTGCCCAGCTGTGGCGGGGTCTCATGGCCTAGACACTGACCAGGGGGAGAAGCGCAGCGAGCATGGCCTCACCGATGCCGGGCACTGCGTCGAGATCTTCGGGCCGGCTGAACGCCCCGTGGGCGGCACGCCATTGGACGATCCGCTCCGCCAGCACCGGGCCAATCCTCGGAAGTGTCTCCAGTTCGTCGACTCCAGCCGTGTTGATGTTCACCGGGGCCGGCGCGTCGGTGGCACCAAGGGAATTCGCGGACGACCCGCCGTCGGTTACGCCGTCGGGAGCAACCGGAGCCAGGGTTTCGCCCTGCAAGGGTACGCGGATCTGCAGACCATCCTGGACGGGTGCGGCCAGGTTGATCGCGGCGAGATCGGCGTCGGGGAGTGCTCCCCCGGCCTGATCGAGCGCCTCAAAAACGCGGGATCCTGAGGCAAGTTCAACAATTCCGGGGCGGGTCACCGCTCCCGCAACATGAACGAGCAGCCGCCCGGAGGCCACCCCCTCCCCCGGCGGCGGAGCCCCCGAGCGTGGCGCTCCGTCCGGCTGAGCTCCCGCTGGCGGTGCACCCGAGGACAATGCTCCCGAGGACAGTGTTTCCGAGGACAGTGCACCTGACGGAGTGGCGTCCGAGGGGGCTGCTGCACCGGATGCGGCGGGCGGAGCTGTCGGCTGCCCGGCGATCGGACTATCCAGTGCCACCGAGGTGATCTCCGGTGCTGGGCCACCCCTGAGCACGAAGAGTCCGAAGGCGATCGCAAGTGCCAGACCGAGCACCACGAAGGATACGCCGCGGCCAATTGCCCACCGGCGACCACTCCCGGCTGGTGGATCCGGCGGGTCGAAAGCTCCGAACGCTTCGAACGTCTCGTCGTCCCGGGAGGAACCAGCCGCTCCGGGCGGATCCTCTCGGAACCCGAAAGCGCCGCGGGGCGGTGGGCTGGTTGCCCAACGATGTCTGGCCATGGGTTGAGCCTAGGATTGACCGCCTAGTGAAGTAGACCGCGTGAGCGCGTATGTGGGTAACCCCAGCGGCAATCAGTCGGGAGTGGACGGCTCAGCGTCGTCGTCGTCAATCCGCCCCGCCACGGCGATAGCGATCACCCCGAGCCCAGTGTGGGCCGCCAGTACTGCCGGCAGTTGCGCGAGGACTGTCCGGACTTCGGGGTGGCGCTCCTGGAGCTGCTGTGTCAGCTCCTTTACCTGGGGTTGATTGCCGAAGTAGTGGAAGGCGACCACTGCGCCAGGCCTCCCGGCAAGGTCAGCTTCCACCAGGTCCAGCAGGCGGGCAGTAGCCTTGGGCAGGGACCTCACTTTTTCAAGCGGCAGGATCCGTCCCTCCTGCACACTGAGGATCGGTTTCACCGACAACAGGGTTCCCAGCATGGACGCCGCCGCACCAATCCGGCCTCCCTTGCGAAGCTGCTCCAGGCTGGGTACCAGAAATCTGAGCGTCGACGAATCACAGACCGCGCGCGCGACCGCTGAGGCCCCAGCGAGGTCGACCCCGTCACGCGCCGCCGCCTGGGCCGCCGCGACACCAAAACCCATTGCCATCCCGACCGTCCTGCAGTCGAGGACCTCCACCGGGATGGAGACGGCCGCCGCTGCCCAACGCGCCGCGTCGGTGGTCCCTGACAGGTCCCCCGAGAGATGCACGGAAAGGATTCCCGTCGCACCGTCGGCTTCGAGCCGCCGGTAGACGCTCTCGAACTGGCCCGGCGACGGCCGGGACGTGCGCACCTCGGCGCCTTCGGCCAACGCCACGGACAGCGGCCCCGTGAGGTCGTCGGTGCCCTCACCAAAGATCCGTCCGGCGATCATCACCGGCATCGGCACGACGACGACACCACGCGCTGCACCCCCGGCAGCCAGCCACTCCGGCGGGATGGCGGCGGCCGAGTCGGTCACCACAGCGATGCGGGACGGTGCGGCGGCCTCCTGCGCGGCACGGGTTCCCGACGGACGAACCCACAGCCGCTCCAGCCACCTCATCGCCGACCAGGCCGGAGAGCCGGTTTTCGCCGGCTTCCGTGGTTCCTGTTCCGCGGCCGACGGGCGTGGTTCAGTCAGCACCGGAACCCGCTGTCCCGGCGGAGACTTCACCGCTGAAGACTTCACCGCTGGAGACTTCACTGCTTTGTCGGCCCGCATGGGTTACTCCGGAACGATGTTGACCAGCTTCGGAGCCCGCACAATGATCGTCCGGATTCCCCTGCCGTCGAGGGTCTTCTGGATCTGGCCACTGGCCAGCGCCAACTCCCGCAGCGCGTCCTCGGTGATGTCCGGGGACACCTCCAGCCGGTCACGGACCTTGCCCTGGACCTGGACGACGGCGACCACCGTCTCCTGCACCAGCAGCGACTCGTCGACCGCAGGCCAGCCCGCTGTTGCCACCGAGGCCGGGTGTCCCAGCCGGTTCCAGAGGTCCTCCGCGGTGTACGGGGCGAAGAGGCTCAGGATGATCGCCACCGCCTCCGTGGCTTCGCGGACAGCCGGATCGGCGCCCCCGACGCCCGAGTCAATCGCCTTGCGGGTGGCGTTGACCAGTTCCATTACGCGGGCGATGACCACGTTGAATTTGTTGCCCTGCAACAGGGCAGCACTGTCCGCAACGGTCCGGTGGGTGATCGATCGCAGGGCGCGGTCGCCGCCTGAGACGTCGACGCCGGGCGCACTGCTGACGTCCAGGCCGAGCCGCCAGGCGCGGGCCAGGAACTTCGACGAGCCCGACGGCGAGACATCCGCCCAGTCGACGTCGTCCTCGGGCGGGGACGCGAACACCATGGTCAGCCGGATGGCGTCAACGCCGAACTTGTCCAGCTGCTGGCTCAGATCCACGCCGTTGCCCAGGGACTTGCTCATGGCTTTGCCACCATTGAGCACCTGGCCTTGGTTCAGGAGCGCCGAGAACGGCTCGGTGAACCCGATCAGTCCCAGGTCGAACAGCACCTTGGTGAAGAAGCGGCTGTACAGCAGGTGCAGAATGGCATGCTCGACGCCGCCCACATACTGGCCGACGGGCAGCCAGCGGTTCACGGCGTCGGTATCGAACGGCGCGTCAGTGGTGTCAGGGGAGGCGAACCGCAGGAAGTACCAGGATGAGTCCACGAAGGTGTCCATCGTGTCGGTGTCGCGCTTCGCGGGGCCGGCACACTGCGGGCAGGGCACGTTGACCCAGTCCTCGACGGCGGCCAGCGGGGACGTGCCCTTCGGGGACAGGTCGCCGCCGCGCAGGTCCTCCGGCAGCGTGACCGGCAGCTGGTCGTCCGGGACCGGTACCTCGCCGCAGGTGGCGCAGTGGATGATCGGGATGGGGGTGCCCCAGAACCGCTGCCGGGACAGCAACCAGTCGCGCAGCCGGTAGTTGACCGTCTGCTCACCGGTGCCGTGCTCGGCGACCAGTTCGATGGCTCGGGCAATGGCTTCATCCTTGCCCAGCCCGTCCAGCTCGCCAGAGTTCACCAGGGTGCCGTCGCCGGTGGTGGCGATCCCTGAGACCGCCGGATCCTCGGCGCCGGTGTCCACCACCATGCGGACCGGCAGGTCGAAGGCCTTCGCGAAGTCGAGGTCGCGCTGATCGTGCGCGGGCACGGCCATGATAGCGCCGGTGCCGTAGTCGGCCAGCACATAGTCGGCGGCCCAGACCGGCAGTTTCTCCCCGTTCAGGGGGTTGATCGCCCAGCGGCCGGTAAACACGCCGGTTTTTTCGCGCTCGGTCGACTGCCGCTCGATCTCCGACAGGGACTTGATGCCCTCCCGGTACTCCTCCAGCTCGGCCCGGTGGGCCTCGGTGACCAGATCCAGGGCCAACGGGGCGTCTGCCGCCACCACGAAGAACGTGGCGCCGTGCAGCGTGTCGGGCCGGGTGGTGAACACGGGAACGCTCTGGGCGGGTTTCCCATCGGCCTCCTCGATCACGAAGTCGACGTGCGCTCCCTCGGAGCGGCCAATCCAGTTGCGCTGCATGGCCAGGACCCGCTCGGGCCAGTGGCCCCGCAGCTGGTCCATGTCGTCCAGCAGACGGTCAGCGTAATCGGTGATCTTGAAGTACCACTGGTTCAGGCTCTTCTTGGTGACGGGGGTGCCGCAGCGCTCGCAGGCACCATTGACTACCTGCTCATTGGCCAGCACCGTCTGGTCTTTCGGGCACCAGTTGACCGGAGAATTTTTGCGGTACGCCAGACCCTTTTCGAAGAACCGCAGGAACAGCCACTGCGTCCACTGGTAGTAGCCGGGGTCGGACGTGTGCAGTCGACGGGACCAGTCAACGCTGATCGCGTAACGCCTGAACGAATTCGCTTGCGTCTCGATGTTCGTGTAGGTCCACTCCGACGGATGAGCGTTGCGCTGGATCGCCGCATTCTCGGCGGGCAGCCCGAACGAGTCCCAGCCGATGGGATGCAGGACGTCGAATCCCTGCTGCCGGTAATAGCGGGCGACGACGTCGCCCATCGCGAACGCCTCGGCGTGCCCCATGTGCAGGTCACCTGAGGGGTACGGGAACATGTCCAGCACATACCGGCGCTCCCGGGAGCCGTCGTCGGCGGGCTTGAACGGCTGGAGCCGGTCCCACTCCGCGGGCCATCGGGCTTCGATGTCAGCGAAGCTGTAGGTGTTCTCGTCCGGTTGCCCTGCGTCGGGTTGCGTGCTCACTGTTGTTGCCCTGTCCTCTTGATCAATTGCCCCTAGACACACAAAAGCCCCTCAGCCAAGGAGGGGCATGCCACACGGTTGACCGTGCGGCTAGCTAAGGAGTAGTACTACAGACATGCGACCCACTCTAGCGCAGATTGGCGACGGCGACCGGTGGCGCGGGTTACGATGATTCTGGTACGCGCGCCCGCAGGTCGCGCACTGCCATGCCGAGGCGGAATGCGCCCCCGGCCTGATCGGCCACCGGCCCCGCAAGGGGAATACCCACCTGACTCAGGATCCGATGACGGTGGCCCGTCGCATTGTGAGGCACGATCGCATGACACAGCTCTTTCCCACAGCCGATCCCGCTCCCGCAGACCTCGGTGACGACGCCGTCGCACTGGTCCGCCGGTGGCTGCACCTGGATGACGTCCGCCGCCCAGAACCGACGGTCACCCGTGGGTCGCGGTCGGCGCAACTGCTGGCCGAGGTCCTGAAGGACGACGCCGGGCTGCAGTTCACACTCGGGTTCGTTGACCGGGTGATCCGGCCCGAAGACAACGCGGTCGCCGCACGCAACCTCTCGAAGCTGGCGCGGCAGACGCCGTCGTTCCTGCCCTGGTACATGCGCGGCGCTGTGAAGCTTGGCGGGGCGCTCGCCCCGACGTTGCCCGGCATCGTGGTCCCGGTGGCGCAGCGGGTGCTCCGCGAGATGGTGGGACACCTCATCGTCGACGCCCGCCCGCAGAAGCTGGGCAAGGCTATTGCCGGTCTGCGGGGGGAATCGGTTCGCCTCAATATCAATCTGCTGGGCGAAGCGGTACTCGGTCACGAAGAGGCAGACGCACGCCTCGCGGGGACCAAGAAACTGCTGGCCCGCGACGACGTCGACTACGTCTCCATCAAGGTGTCCTCAGTGGTGAGCACCATGAACCTATGGGACTTCCACGAGACGGTGGAGCGGGTCGCGGAGCGGCTCCTCCCCCTGTACCGGTTGGCTGCCTCCTCCCCGGCGCCGAAGTTCATCAACCTCGACATGGAGGAGTACCACGACCTCGACCTGACCGTCGCCGTGTTCAAGCGCATCCTCGATACCGAGGACCTGCTGCGCCTCGAAGCAGGGATCGTGTTGCAGGCCTACCTGCCGGACGCGCTCGGCGCGCTGCAGGACATCACCGCCTGGGCTACCGAGCGTCGCGCCCGTGGCGGTTCGGCGGTCAAGGTCCGGCTGGTCAAGGGCGCCAACCTGGCCATGGAACTGGTTGACGCGAAGGTGCACGGCTGGGAGCCTGCCACGCTGCCGTCGAAGGAAGCGACCGACACCAATTACAAGCGCTGCCTCGATTGGGCGTTGCGTCCCGAGAACGCCGAGGCGGTCAGGATCGGCGTCGCCGGTCACAACCTGTTCGATATCGCTTTCGCACGCCTGCTCTCGGTGGCGCGCGGCGTCGAGGACCGGATCGAGTTCGAAATGCTGCTGGGCATGGCCGAGGAGCAGGCGGAGGAGATCAAGAAGGACGTCGGGTCGCTCCTGCTGTACACGCCGGTGGTCCACCCGGCACAGTTCGACGTCGCCATCAGCTACCTGATCCGCCGGCTCGAAGAAAACGCCAGCCAGGAGAACTTCATGTCGGCGGTCTTTGAGCTGAACAAGAGCCCGCACCTGTTTGAGCGTGAGAAGCAGCGTTTCCTCGCCTCACTGGCGGCCGTGGATGCGGTGGTGCCGGGCCCGAACCGGGCGCAGAGCGTCGACCGGTTCGTGGAATCCGCACCCGGCGAGTTTGCCAACCAGTCCGACTCCGACCCGTCGCTGCCCGTCATCAGGGACTGGGCCACCGAAATTCTTCAGCGGGTTCCAGGCTCGACCCTGGGGGTTGAGTTGGTAAAGGCGTCCTGGCTGGACACCAACGACGACGTCGAGCGCACCATCGCTGCGGCCCTTGCCGGCCAGCAGGACTGGGCGTCCCGGACCGGGGCCGAACGGGCCGAGGTGCTGCGGAGCGCAGCGGCTCGACTCGCGGCGATCCGTGGTGACCTGGTGGAGGTTGCAGCCAGCGAGACGGGCAAGACGGTTGCCGAGTCCGATCCGGAGATCTCCGAGGCGATCGATTTCGCCAACTATTACGCACTGCTTGCCGAGGAACTGGACCAGGTGGAGGGCGCCGAGTTCGTCCCCGCACGCCTGACCGTCGTGACCCCGCCGTGGAACTTCCCGGTGGCCATCGCCGCGGGGTCGGCTCTGGCCCCGCTGGCGGCGGGAAGCGCCGTCGTCGTGAAGCCTGCCCCGCAGGCCAAACGATGCGCGGCAGTGCTGGTCCAGGCGCTGTGGGACGCTGGGGTGCCCCGCGAGGTGCTGCACTTCGCTGATGTCGAGGAAGGGCCGGTGGGTCAGCACCTCATTTCGCATCCGTCGGTGGACCGGGTGATCCTCACCGGCGCCTACGACACGGCGAAGTTGTTCCGTAGCTGGCGGCATGACCTGCCATTGCTGGCCGAGACCAGCGGCAAGAACGCGCTGATCGTCACCCCCAGTTCGGACCTCGATCTTGCCGCGGCCGACGTCGTCAAGTCCGCGTTCGGTCATGCCGGGCAAAAGTGCTCGGCTGCTTCGCTGGTGATTCTCGTCGGTGCGGCCGGGAAGTCGGCGCGGTTCCGCAACCAGCTGGTCGACGCAGTAGCGTCGCTGAAGGTCGGTTACCCGGACGATGCGGCTACCGAGATGGGCCCTGTCATCGAGCCTGCTGCGGGGAAACTGCGCGACGCGCTGACGACGCTGGGCGAGGGTGAAACCTGGCTGGTCAAGCCCAAACAACTGGACGAGACCGGACGGTTGTGGAGCCCCGGCGTCCGGGCGGGCGTGAAACCGGGCAGCTACTTCCACCTCACCGAATTCTTCGGTCCGGTGCTCGGCGTGATGCACGCGGACTCACTGGCACAGGCGATCGAGTGGCAGAACGCCAGTGCCTATGGGCTGACGGCAGGCATCCACACCATGGACGGCGATGAGCTGGCCCAGTGGCTGGACGCTGTTCAGGCAGGCAATCTGTACGTGAACCGTGGCATTACCGGTGCAATTGTTCAGCGTCAGCCGTTTGGTGGCTGGAAGCGGTCGGCTGTCGGGCCGGGCGCCAAGGCTGGGGGCCCCAACTATCTGATGCACCTGGGCAGCTGGAACCCGGTTGAGCTGCATCCGGGGAATGTTCACGCTCCGTTGAGTGGGCCGGTCCGGGATCTGCTGCACGCAGCCGACATCCCCGCCGTCGACCAGGGATCACTGGCCAGGGCCACCGCGGACGATCAGCGTCATTGGGTCAGGTCCTTCGGCGCCAACCGCGACGTGTCGGGCCTCGGGGTGGAACGCAATGAGTTCCGCTATGTTCCCGGTGCTGTGACGGTCCGGCTCAACGAGGCCGGAACCCTCGCCGGATTGGTTCGTGTGCTCGCTGCTGGCCTGCGTGCCGGTGCCTCTCTGCGGGTTTCGACGGCTCACCCGCTACCGCCGGCGCTCACAGCGGCGCTCTCGGCGCACAACATTGAACATGGCGTGGACGACGACGCCGCGTGGCTCAAGCACGCACCCACCGCCTCGCTGGGCCGGGTCCGCCTGATTGGCGGCGGCTACTCGGAACTGTGCGCGGCCACCGGCGGGGATCCGGATGTTGCCATCTACGCCGGACCCGTCACCGAGTCGGGTCGGATTGAGATGCTGCCGTTCCTGCACGAGCAGGCCGTGTCCATTACGGCTCACCGGTTCGGCAACCCGGACAGCGTCTCGCACGCGGTGCTTGCCTAAGGCTCGGCGCAAGAAGGCACCCGCAGGAATCACCTTGTTGCGGGTGCCTTCGCCATTGATCGTGCCGTTCCTGGATCTGCCACCTAGGCGGATGAAAGACCCCGAAAGAATGTTGAAAATTCGAATAACATCCTAAATGCTGGTAATTGGGCTCGATAAGCTACATTTCTCTCTGGGGGAAACGGTGAGCAGGTGTGCCGGCAGCTAAGTCTGCCCCCCGCTCATCTATTTCCTGGGGGAACAATTGAATGAATCGACGCTGCCTCTTGCGGCACCACCCACTACCCCGCCGCAAGGCCCGGGCCTGGACGATACACCGGCAAAACCGCCGCTGCTCGATCAATTGAGATCGATTTCAGCTGACTCCTGGATCCGCGCCGCCGCCACAGGGGCGGTGGCCTACGGCGCGGCTCTCGCTGCCAGCGTGATGCTAGTCATCTTGATTGTGATCGCTGGAGGCGCCTCGGCGGCCGAGGACATCGATGGCGGGGTTGCCACAGGGCAGGGGTTCGGAGCTGCAGTGAGTGTGGTCGTCCAGCTCGTCCTCATGGCTTTTTTCGCGCCCCTGGAAGGTGCTATCGGTGGCGAGGCGGCCCTCTTCTTCGGTGCCGGGCTAGGGTTCACTGCGACCCTCGTTCCGCTTCTTATCACCATTGCGGGCCTGGTCGCAGCGTACCTTTTCATCCGGTTCAACCGCCGCCGGTCCCGGGGCCTACCCGCTACCACCCTGGCGCGCATTGTCCAGGCTGGCACGGGCGGCTTGGTGTTTGCCGTTTTGAGCCTGGCGTTCGGGCTGATCTTCGCCCTGCGGATACGCGAAGAAGGCTTCGAGCTGACCGTCCACGCAGTCAGCGTCCTTCCGTTCGCGTGTGGATGGCTATTGATCAGCAGCGCCGCTTTTCTCGGGTCTCGCACCGAGGGGTCGGTTATCTCGACCGGATGGAGAGCCGCCGCACGGCTGCTTGGAGCGCATGTGCTTGTCTGGTCTGGTGTGTTGACGCTCGCCACATTGATCGCAGTCGTGTCAATGGTTGAGTTTCGAGCCATCTTCGCAGCCGTTGCGATGTTGCCGAACCTTCTGGTCTACGAATTTGCTTTGGTTCATCTTGGTGGGCTGGGTGTAGAAGCCAGTCTCGGCACCGCCGAAGCGCTGACGATCTTCAGTGATGGTATTCCCCTGGGTGTGCGAATCGCAGCACCTGTGCTGGCCGTCCTTCTGGTGCTGGCAGCTGGCCTCCGTTGGTCCATCACTCGAGGGAGCCATGCCTCCTCCGCCATTGATTGGGTTCGGTTGCCTGTTGTTTACGGCGCTTTCGGCATCGTCATATCCCTGGCCACCATGGTCTCGGTCGAAGGCGAAGCTTTCGGTGGCGGGATGACGGCATCTGCGGCACTTTACCCTTGGGTATTTCTGCTGTTCGCCGTCGTGGGCCTACTGATTGAGATCGTGGCACGCTACCTCGCGCCGATGGTCCTTCCTTCTGTCCCCGTTCCGGTGCGTCGCATTCTCTTGGCACGTGCGGCAACGTCCCCCTCTGTCACGCTAGCTGGATCGGTTGCTGGCGTGCCGCCAACACAGCCTGGCCAAGCCGAATTATCCGATCCGACGCCGATGAGTCCGCGGGCCAAGAAGATGCTCCTGATCGGATCGTTCGGAGTGGCGGGCGTTGCTGTTCTAGGCATCGGCGGAACTTACGCCCACCAGACGCTCCAGGCCGGCGAGTTCGGCCCGCAGAAAACCGTTGAGGATTACTTACAGAAACTCGTCGATGGTCAGGCAGCTGATGCGTTGGCGCTGTATGACCGGTATGACGAGACTGCAGACCGCACACTGCTGACCGCTGCAGCCTACGAAGCTGCGCAGAACAAGATCTCGGGCTACCGCATCATCTCGACCGACATCGCTGACGGCCAGGCGACGGTTGAGGCAGAGGTGACCCAGGGCGGACAGACCAGCAGTACCAGCTTCACCCTCAGAACTGAAGGCAGGCAGGCCGGAATATTCGATGGGTGGCAGCTACTCTTTGTTCCCGAGCAACGCATCGTGATTGAGGCAGAGACTCCTACCGTCATGATTAATGGCGCCGAGGTCCAGATGCCGGGTTCGGATGGGTTGGCCCTGCACGAACTAGTGGTTCTTCCGGGGACCTACACGGTCTCGGTCCCCAATGACGACCCGTTCTATGATCATGGAGAACCACGAGAGGTTACTGCCAGGTTCGGCGAGAGCGCCAGCGTCCCGGCCTTTGAGACTACTCGCAGTCCCGAGTTCGAAGATGCCGCGATTGCCGCAGCGGCAGACTACGTCGCCGCGTGTATGGCTCAAACCACGATGGAAGTCGAGCCCTGTGGTCTCAACGAGTACTCCTGGGGCGACGACGAAGACGTCAGGAACGTGAAATGGGAGCTTGTCACCGAGCCCGAGTACTCCATCGGAGAAGACTTCTGGACCGACGGGGAAGCTGTGAACCTCTCCGGCGGTGAGGCGCTCGTCACCTACCAGGAGAATGACGCCTGGGGTGATGAACCGGACGAGTGGGAGGACGTGGAGCGCAGCCACTCGCTGTACCTCAACCTGATGGTGACTGTCCAGGATGGCGAAGTCACTGTGGATCAATCCTGATACAAAGTCACGACCGGGTTTCTATGCCCGGTTCAGACCTCGAAGTAGGGAATCTTCAGTGGTTTCGGAACCCCTGAGTTTTACCTGAGGCAAACGGGTCTGTGTCGTCCGGCTGAACCGTGATGCCGCCACGGCAACCTCCCAGCTGTGGCACTTCGGGCAGCCTGGTGGAGGCGCACGCATTGGGATGTGTGCCTCCACCGCTGCAATGAGCGAAAGCTGAAGGGTTCGACCTGGTGACAGAGGCGGTTCTGCGTTCCTGACCCTGCGGTGGAGGCCTTTGAATGCCCCCACCGCCGGGTCAATCCACTTGGGTTCACGCTTGCTGCTGGGCGCGAACGGCTTCACGGTCCGGGCTGCTCGGCATGGTCGCCGACGGTGCGGGGCGGGGCCAGGTCCAGGCGGAGCGCAGGATGAACGCCAGGATCAGCAGCTCGACTCCGATGGTGAGGCCGTAGTAAAAGGCCCAGTCCCAGGTCGCGCCTGCCGCGTTGAAGATGGAGAGGGGGATGAAAAGCGAGGCAACGACGAGGTTCGTGGCACGGTTTGCCCGGGCGGGCAGCGTCATCGAGAGCAGCACCATCAGGCTCGGGATCGCGATGATCACGAAGAAGATGGACATCAATGTCCCGGTGATGTCGAAGACAAAGATCTCGCCACCCCGGATTACATCGATTTCGCCGGGCTGGTAGAGGTGGAAGTAGTCGATGTAAATGACGAGGAACATGAAGCTGGTCCAGGCGGCGGCGAGCTTGGCCTGCACGGGGATCGGCGCGTTGTCGAGCAGTTTCGGGGTTTTCGTTCGGGTTGGCATTGGTTTTTCTTTCGATTGGAGTGGTCCGTCCGCCGGAGTGGCGGCAGGTCTGGGCGTCCATACGCACAGGGTGTGTCGTTCTCGTCGGTGAAGGTCGTCAGAAGGTCATCACGACCTTCCCCTGGGTGTGGCCAGCTCCGACGTAGCGGAGGGCATCGGCCGCTTCGTCGAGGGGGTAGGTGCGGTCGATGACTGGCGTGACCTGCCCGGTCAAGAGCATCTCGGTCAGGGTGAGCAGGTCCTGGCGCTTCCCGACCGACATGAAGGGCAACAGCAGCTGACGGGTGAACCCGGACAGCACGCGCGCTTTGACGATCCGACCGAGGGGGCCGAACCAGCGGCCGCCGCGTCCGCTGTTGGGGATCAGGGTGCCGGTGGCCGTCAGCGCCTGGCGGACCGCCGTCAGGGACTGGGCTTCCACGTTGTCGAGAATGACGTCGTAAAGCTTCCCGGTGCGGGTGAAGTCGGTCCTCGTGTAGTCGATGACGTGGTCGGCACCGAGCGACCGGACCAGGTCGACGTTGCGGGTGCTGCACACACCCGTCACCTCGGCACCCAGCGCTCTGGCGATCTGTACGGCGAAGGAGCCCACGCCGCCTGACGCGCCCGTGATCAGTACCGTCTGGCCCGGTCGAACGTTTGCGATTTTGCGCAATGCCTGCAACGCCGTCATGGCCGAGGTGGGCACCGCTGCCGCGTCCACGAAGGACAGGTTGGCGGGCACGGGCACGAGGTTGCGCGCCGGGACGCACGCGTACTCCGCGAGTGCCCCAGCGGTGCTCCAGCCGAACACCTTCTCGCCGGGGCGCAAAGTGGTGACGTTCTTGCCTACCGCTGCCACCACTCCTGCGAGGTCCATGCCGGGTACGCGGTGGCGCGGCCGGCGTATCCCGTACACGAGGCGCACCATGTACGGCTCGCCGGTCATGACGAAGTAGTCGCCAGGGTGTACCGAGGCTGCGCTCACCTGGACGAGCACCTCCCCTCGACCGGGTAGCGGTACCCCGATCTTGGACAACTCGAGCACTGAGGGCGGGCCGTAGCGGTGCTGGACGGCGGCCCGCATCGTCGCCGTTTCGCCCAGATTAGCCCCCGGCATCAGGGGCGCTCCGGCATTCGATCGCTGTTCGTTTTCCACGGAAGCCTCCTTGCGTCCGAGCAACGACTTTCGCCGCTCGTACAGCGTACGACGTACGTTGTACGATAGAGTGTGAACCTGCGCTGTACTGCTGTCAAGCCTTTTGAGAGAGCGAGGAAATTGTGGCCGCAAGGGAACAACGCCAGGTCGCGGCAGACACGGGGCTGACCAAGCAGCGGGTGGTGATCGAGGCGGTCCGGCTCGCTGACCGCGAGGGGGTTGAAGGGCTGAGCATGCGCCGGCTGGCTCGCGAGCTCGGTGCGGGTGCGATGTCGCTCTACCACTATGTGGCGAGCAAGGAAGAGTTGCTGGACGCCATGATCGACGTCGTGTTCGAGGAAATTGAGCTACCGCCCGAGGACACCGCCTGGCAGTCGGCGATGCGGCGGCGTTCGATATCCGCCCGTCAGGTTCTCGCGCGCCACCCGTGGGCGATTGGCCTGCTGGACTCGCGGACAGCACCGGGGGCGGCGCACCTCCGCCACCGCGAGGCGGTCACCGCCTGCCTGCGGAGGGCCGGCTTCTCGGTTCTGATGGCGACGCACGCCAACTGGTTGCTCGACAGCCTCGTCTACGGTTACGCGCTGCAGGAAGCCAACCTGCCGTTCGATACAGCCGATGAGTTCGCGGACATGGCCGAGGACGTCTACTTGCCCCAGCTTCCTCCAGGCGAGTTCCCCTACCTCAACGAATCGGCCGCGGCGCTTGTCGCTGCCGGCTATGATCCGGCGGAGGAGTTCATCTTCGGCCTCGATCTCGCCCTGGCTGCCCTCGAACCCCTAAGAGCCTCCGCATAGCGACGCTCACGGAGCGTCGCACGGCTACCAGCCCTACCGAAGGCACTATCACCTCGGCAAATCGCTCGGTACGCACAGCATGGCACGCGCTACCTGCCGCGACGTTTTCCAGGGCCTGGGTGAACTGAGGCAGTTTCGATACCTCGTATTGTGTGTCTCCATATCTGATCCGACGACGGGCCTGCGATGGTGCATGGGTCGAATCACCTACCTGCGGCAACGATGAGCAGTTTTTGGGGCTAGGCTCTTGCCTTCTACTCCCGCTCCGATTGAGCCGAAAAAATAGTTAAAACTCTTTTTTTGGGGCCCTTCCACGGACCTCGTTTTGTCAGAGGCAGATGATGGGATGGAGGTATGAAAAGCAGTAAAGCTTCTTCTACCGGACCGGAGATTCCTCCCGGATACGGTGCGGATTCCGCCTCCGACAACGGGACCGCGAATACGTCCACGGGGGCTTCCGCAGGGGCTTCTTCGGGGTATGGGCCGGCTGGTCCGATGGGTGTCGAGTCGGTGTGGACAGCCCCTGTCGTTGAGCCTCCGGCGCCCACGACCGACACTGACCCAGCCGAAGCTGATCTAAACGATGCAGATTCTCCAAAGTCTGATTCAACGGGGTCGGATTCAACAGAACCTGAACGAGAATCGACGGAGTCCGAATCCTCCGAGTCCGATCCAACTGGGTCCGATTCGGCGTGGTTGTTCTCGGAGGCGTGGGCTTCCTATTACTTCGGGGATGATCCGGATGTGCGGGTGCGTTCCAGTAGTGAACCTCCCGCACTGTCGGGGCAGCTGCGGATGGCGGCGGTGGGCGGTTTGGACG